>JANWYO010000323.1 GCA_025055215.1 Gemmataceae bacterium | reverse complement strand
CATCCTTGGGTGTGGACTTACCCCTCGTACCGTCAGCGGGGGCTACTGTACTTCCTGCGCGTGGCGCGGTAATATTATCGGAACCGCCTCGGTGTTTGCGCGTGGTGCGGCGGGTGGGTGGCCGATCGGCCACCCACCCGCCTGGCGGACAGCCGCGCAAACCTCGATCAGGAGAATTCCCACGTCTCGGCGCAGGCGACTGAAGGATCGCGACCCGGCGTCGTCCTCGCTCCTGACCCAGGGGACGACCCTGCTGCATCGGGCGCTGCTCGGACTGACGACGGGCTTGCTCGTGGCCCGGCCGCTGGTGCGCGGCGACGACCCGGGGAGGCTGATTCCGGGCCTTTTCCCCACCGACCAAGTCCTGACGCTCCTCTGGCTAATCGTATTGGCGTTGTACCTGCTGGAGCGCGCCCTGCGCCGCGACGAGCAGCTGACGTTGTCGCTCCCCGAGTTGGGGCTGGCCGCCGTGGCCATCGGCTTCTTCCTCAGCGCTTCCCAAGCCTCGTACCAGGCGCCGGCCTGGCTGATCGCCTGGGAGTGGGCGGGTGTGGCGGTGGTGTTCTTCCTCGTCCGCCGCTTGGCGGCGGACGAGGAGGAGGGGCGGCACTTGGTGTCGGTGCTGCTGGCGACCGGCGTGACCATCGCGGTGTTCGCGCTGTACCAAGCGGGCTGGGAGCAACCGCGAGTCCGTGCCTGGGCGGAGACCCAGCCGGCGCGGTATCGCGCCTGGGTCGCTCCGCCGCAGCTGGCGCTGAGCGTGGAGCCGGTCCGACCGCCAACGGAAGCGCTGGCGGCCGCCGTGGTGCTGGCCCCGGCCTTAGTGCCGCCGCCCGCGGCCTTGCCGTGGGGGGCGTTGGTGGCAACGACCCGGCACTACCGCCCCGCCCCGGAACCGCTGCCGCCCTTGCCGGCGGATTGGCGCCAAGGGCACGCCAGCGGAACCTTCGCCGCTCCCAGCACCCTGGCCGCCTACCTGCTGCTCCTCTTGCCAGCGGCAGCCCTCGCCGCCCACGTTGCCTGGCGGCAACGCCGCCAGGCACTCCACCCCCTGCTCCTGGCCGGGGCCGCCGCTGTGATGCTCGCCGCCTGGTGGCAGACCGGCGGCTGGAACCTTGCCTCAAGCCTGTCCCGATTGCTCGACAGCTGGAAGCCCAGCTGGAACTTGGTCGCCGCCTACCCCTATCTCGGCGTCGGCCCGGGGAATTTCAGCCGCATCTATCCCCGCTTCTTGACGACTGCCGAGCAAGAGTTCCTGACCGAACCCAGGAGTTTTCTGCTGTCGCTGGCGGCCAGCGGCGGCATGGGCGTGTTGTTGCTCTTCCTGGTGAGCTGGGCCGTCTTCTTCTGGCAAGCCGTGTGCCATTGCCGGGAAGGTGCCTTATCCGCGACCGACGAAGAGACCGACGACTCGACGTCGCCCCTCGGGCTGATTCACTGGGAGTATTACCTGGGAGGCGTTTTCGGTCTGGTGTTGGCGTTCGTCCTCCGGGTCACATGGCTGCCGGCTTTGGAAATCCGCACGGAGGGCTTGGTGGCGGGGGGGCGTTCCCTCGTCTGGTTTGTCTTCCTGGCCCTCTTCGACCAGGTTCGCTGGACCGAGGGCCGCCGCGTCGGTGCATTGGCGACCGGGGTGGCGTTGGCGGGGCTCTTTCTCGCTTTCCACCCCGGGCTACTGGATATGGCCCTGCTGCAAGCGCTGGTGGCAGCCGCCGCGGTGGCGGGGGCCGGCTTCACGGCCGGTGGGTCGGTGCGCCTGTGGCGTCATTGGTGGACGTACGTTGTCCCCGTGCCTCTGGCAATCACCGTCGTGGTGGCGTACTGGTTGACCATTGTCGTGCCAGCGGCGCAAGTCGCCAGCAGGCTTCACGACGCTTTTGTCGCTCGCGCCCGCTGGCGGGCTCAGATCGAGCCTTCGACCCGTCTCCGGCTCGACTCCCCCGGCGTGCCGAAAGCCATGAAGGACGAGGCGCTGAAGGAAGCCATCAAGTATGCCGCGGGAGTGATCAAGCTGCTGGAGGAGGCAGCCGTTGCCGACCCCGGCAACATCGCTCCGCATGTGGAAGAGGCTTATTGGTTTGGGGAGCTGTGGCTCTTGGCCCCCGACGAGGGCCAATTCAGCACCGAGGCCGTGCGCCAAACGGTCATCGTCCAACAGCTGCTCGACCCCGAGGGGGTCGAGGGCTATCTGGCGGAGTATCGCTTGCGCCGAATGTACGCGGCGGCTTCTCGGACCTTGCAGACCCGGGGTGTGCAGCTGAAATTGGCCATCAAGGCCCTCACCCGGCTGGTCGAGCTCAGACCGACTGCCGCCGTCTACCGCTATTGGCTGGCGGAAACCTATTACTGGTTTGACTCTCCGACCGAGGGACGGAAGGAGGCCGAAATCGCCTGGCAACTCGATCAACAGAACCCGCAGGCACCGACAAGTTTGTCCGAGAGGCAACGGCAGCAGGTACAAGCGTGGCTGACTGGAGGCGCGGAACTGAGTTGCTTGCGACCCGTCCGCCCGATTTGGTATCCTCAAAGGAGATTACCCGACGATGCGACCTCCCCTCGCGAAAGCGGTGGAGGATGACGCAACGGCGAATCCCCCCTACAATCTTGTCCGGTCGGAAGTGTGTTCAGGCATGAATCCGATGAAAAGAGGCTCGGCGGGTTGCTGGAAACGTGGGAAGACTGGCAAGGGCGGGAAATTTCATGGCCAACTGGCTGTTTAAGGAAGAGCCGACGCACTACAGTTATTCCGATTTGGAGCGGGAGGGACGCACGACCTGGGACGGCGTCAGTAACAATCTAGCTTTGAAGAACTTGCGCCAGGTCAAACGAGGTGACCGCATTCTCTTTTACCACACGGGCAAAGAGAAGGCGATCGTCGGGGAAATGCGGGCTGCGGAAGACGCGAGGGTGCCTGCGTCGCAGGAGCCATCGGTAGTGGTGGTCGACGTCGAGCCAGTGCGGCGCTGGCGTCGTCCAGTGTCGCTGGCGGAAATCAAGAAGGATCCACTACTGGCTGGGTGGGAGTTGGTTCGGCTGCCCAGGCTGTCGGTTGTGCCGGTCAGCGAGGAACAATGGCAACGTTTGCACCAGATGGAATCAATGTCGCCCGGTAGTGGTGTCGGCCAGCGGCGCCCGTAAGCCGCTGGCCGATGCCGGCCGCCTGGCACGAAGCCGCGCAGCCTTTTACAACCACCCTCGCGGAACCAGGGAAGGTGCCGCTCGAGGCCTTTGGAGGCAACCTGACCATGGCGCGACGTAGCGCCGAGCCCACCATCGCCCCATCCCGTCCCGCTCGTACCCGCTGCTCCGACCGGTTCCTGTCCGGCTTGGCCAACGCCTCGCGCGTGACTTTTGTCTCTCACGTGCAGCCCGACCCGGATAGTGTCGGCAGCATGCTCGGCTTAGCTCACCTGGTAGATACCTGCCTGGGCAAACCGACGCGGCTGACGCGCGACGGCTCCATCAGCCGGGCAGAGAATCGCGCCCTGGTCGAGGCCCTGAAGCTCGATCTGGTTCCCATTGAATCGATCGAATGGGACGAGGACGAAGCAGTCGTCATGGTGGACAGTCAGCCGAAGACCGGTCGGCATTCCTTTAACGGCGACGTGCCGATTTACGCGGTAATCGACCACCATCAGACGACGGGAGACCTGGAAGGGGTGCCGTTTGTGGATATCCGCCGTGGCCTGGGGTCAACCTGTTCGCTGGTGGCCAGCTACCTGATGGAGCAGGAAATCGCCATTCCCAAGAAGGTGGCCACCGGGCTGGTGTACGGGATTGAGACCGACCTGTCGGGCTACCCGCGGGACGCCAGCCCGCTGGATGACTCCGCCTTGATGTTTCTCTACCCCTTGGCCGACAAGGACCTTCTGGCTCGAATCCGAAATGCCCGCCTGCCCCACTGCTTTTACGAGTGCGTCCTTCAGGCGCTGCAAAGTTCGTTTTTGTACGATCGTCTGCTGATCAGCTGGGTGCATGACCTCCCGGACCCAGAAATGGCTGGCGCGGTGGTCGATTTTTTGATCCGTTTCGAGGAAATCGACTGGGCCGTCTGTGCCGGCGTCCACAAGAACGAACTGGTGCTGTCGGTGCGGACGACGCGGAGCGATGGCCGGGCCGGCGAAATGCTGCGACACGTTGTCGGTCGGCTGGGCAAAGCGGGCGGTCACGACTACCGGGCCGGCGGCGTGATTCCCCTGGCCAGCACGTCGGCCAGTGCCATCGAGGATCTCCAAGCGGAGTTGCGTCGCCGGCTGCTGAAGGCCCTGCGGATCGAGGAAACGCGCGGGCAACGGTTGGTCGCCCTGCGCGAGATGTTGCACAATCTTCATGCATAGGCCCCCACCGGTCCCCGCCGAGGCCGGTGGCGGCTGTTCATGTTCCAAGGAATCATTGCCATGAACTCCGACCCAGAACACGGCCAAGCTGAAGGACCGCCCTATGTCATTCCGGTGCGCTACGGTGCCCCGGTGGCGCCGCCGCGGCCATCGATCCTCGGCAGCTTTTTCCGCTTCCTGCTCGTCGCCTTGCTGATCGGCTCGCTCGGCCTGAACCTCGTGCTGCTGCTCGGCTGGTCGCTTGGCGACGGGCTGGGCGGCTACGACCGCGGCCCGAACGTGGTGGAACGGTTCCACTCGGGCGATGCCGAGGCCTCCGACAAAATCGCCCTCGTCCGCATCGAGGGCATTATCCTCGACGGCGAAATGGGTTACGCTGAGAAGCAGATCGAGCGTGCCGCCCGCGACCCGCGCGTCAAGGCCGTCGTCCTGCAAATCAA
Source organism: Gemmataceae bacterium (assembly GCA_025055215.1). Classification (GTDB taxonomy): domain Bacteria; phylum Planctomycetota; class Planctomycetia; order Gemmatales; family Gemmataceae; genus JANWYO01. The sequence continues at coordinate 20,361 of JANWYO010000323.1, read as the reverse complement.
CAGCCCCGGCGGGAGCATCACCGCCAGCGACGAACTGCATCGCCAGATCGTGGGGCTGCGCGATGGCCGGCTGCCCGAACAAGTGGGCGGGGCAAAACCGGTGGTCGTGGCGATGGAAGCGTTGGCCGCCTCCGGCGGCTATTATATTGCCGTGCCTGCCCAGTTCATCATGGCGCAGCGCACCACGATTACCGGGTCGATCGGCGTGTATGCGGCCTTCCCGAACATCGCCGAATTCTGCAACCGCCACGGCATCCGGCTAGACATCATCAAGGCCGGGGAAGTTAAGGACAGCGGCTCGATGTTCCACCCGATGTCTCCCCAGGAACGGCAGCTGTGGCAGGACATGGTCGATCATGCATACCGCCAGTTCCTGAGCGTGGTCGAGGCCGGCCGGCCGGCGCTTAAGGGTAAGTTGCGCGAGCCCCTTTTTGAGCGCGACATCCCCAATCCAACGCCGGGGGATGGCAAACCCGAGACCCTCAAATATGTCCGGCGACTCGCCGACGGCGGCATCTTCACCGCCGACGAGGCCAAGAAATATGGCCTCATCGACGGCATCGGCTTTTTGGACGACGCCATCGCCGAGGCCAGGAAGCTCGCTGACCCCGTTAATCCCAATCGGCCCTACCGCGTGGTGTCGTATGAACGACCCTTGCGCTTCCGCGACCTGCTGCTGGGGAGCGAATCGACCGAGGCACGCTGGACCTTGGAGGTGCCGCGGTTGGCCGCAGGCTCCGTTCCCCGCCTGTGGTATCTGACGCCGCAGTCCGAATTAGCGGGTTTGGTAGCCATCCTGGGTCGATGATCCCGCGTTGGAGGCCTGTCGGAATGCGCCTTGCCCTGGGCATTGTTGGCTCCGTTGTCCTCGCATTGGGAGCCGACCCGGTCCGGGAAGGGCCGGAAGATTTGCTGCGTGCGGCCGAGGAGCAGATGGCTGCTCGGCCGCGGGAAGCACTGGCGACTGCCCACGAGGCTGCGACAAGGCTGCGCAACCATCCGAACCTTCGCCGGCAGCTATTCGCGGCGGCCGCCCGCATCTCGGAACGGCGCCTGACTGAACTCGACGAGGCCCAAGTCAGCCAGCTGAGCCACCTGCTGGAGAAGGAATTAGGCGATCCTGCCCGAGCGCGGGGCGTCTGTCGGCGGTGGTGTGAAGATCGGCGAGGCAAGTTGGCGGCGGGCGATGCCATCGGTCGGCTCCGCCTGGCACGAGCTTACCGCTCGTGGCAAATCGACACGGCGCCAGCTGCAGAACTACTCCTCGAAGCGTTGCAGCTGGACTTTTCGGCCGTGGCACGGGAGCTGACATTTGCCGACCTCGATTTGCTGGGTTCTCCTAAACGACAGTCGCGTCAGGTCTTATACCGGAGGTATCTGGAACAACGCTCATACCCGGCCCCGGTTCCCTTTTGGGTCGAAATCGAATTTGTTCGGGGGGAGGATCCCCATCTGGTCACTGTCCGCCTGGATCCGTTCGGAGATTGATAACCTTTCCGAGAGCGCGACGCATCTTTAATTTGTGAATAGCGTTAGGTTTTTCCCTGTCAAAATGCAAAAAATCGACCCGCGGCACTGAATTTTCAGGCGTTAGGGCCCGTATAATCCGATGCCGCCAAAGATTTTCCTCAAGCGGCCGCTTGGCGGTTGGGCGCCCAGCGGTCGTTTTGGGGATATACTTGGGACGTCTGGTCCCTGCGTGACGGCGACATGGACCCATTTTGGCACGGGAAGCCGCCCATTCCAGGAGCGGGAGGGTCAAAAACGACGCTTGCTTACGTCTCCGCGGAAAGCGAGGAAGCAAAGGCGCGAACGGAACACTCTCGGGAGACGTAGGTTACATGGGCCAGTTGGAAAAAGGCCCGCCCCCGTTCAATGGCATGGAAATTGCTCCGGACGGATCCAAGCATCGGACATCGGGGCAGAGTAACCACCAAGAGGTGAGACATCATGGCACGACGAGACGCTTTGCTGCGGCTTCACAAGTCCCTGATGAACCGCCGCACCGAACTGCGACGGCGTTTGGGCATGGAGCTTCAGGACCTTCGGAAACACAACGGGACCGACACGGGAGACACCGCGGACGCCGCCTTCGACACCGGCAGCGACGAAATCGCTTCCCAGCTCGCCCAGCTGGAGGCCCGCGAACTGGCGCAGATCGAACGCGCCCTCACCCGCATGAAGCAGGGAACCTACGGCATCTGCGAAGGCTGCCAATGCCGCATCCCCGTCGCCCGGCTGAATGCCTTGCCGTACACCACCACCTGCGTCCGCTGCCAGCGCGAAATGGAGATGCACGGCAACTGGTCGGAGCAGGACACCGACGAGGACTGGGGCAAGATCTCGGACGCTGAATTCTCCCTCGACGACCAGCGGGACATCGACCTGTCCGACCTGGAAATGGACCTCTCGAAGTAACCACAGCCCTTCAGACACACGCAAACCACGGCATCGGGAACCCCGTCGGGTTCCCGATGCTTTTTTTCGAGCCGAGCCCCCTCGCCGGCTCATGCCGCCGACGCCCTTTCGCCGAGCCTTCAGACCCTTTACAATGCTCGCGGGATTCGCTCCGGTTTCCAAAGCACCTGATGCGGGTACTCTCATGCACCAGCGATGGTATGGCTCCCTTGCAATACTGTTGGCTTCGGCGGCCCTTCCGCCGGCGGTCGGGGCCGAGCCTACCTCCCGACCCAACGTCGTCATCTTCCTGGCCGATGACCTGGGCTACGGCGACCTCGGCTGCTACGGCCACCCACGCATCCAGACCCCGAACCTCGATGCCTTCGCCCGGCAAGGTGTGCGGTTGACACAGTGCTACGCAGCCAGTGGCGTCTGTTCGCCGTCGCGCTCCGCCATCCTCACCGGTCGGACACCCCACCGCACCGGTGTCTACACCTGGATCGCCGAAGGCTCCGAAGTGCATCTCCGCACTAGCGAGATCACCCTCCCGAAACTCCTGCGCCAGGCCGGCTACACCACAGCCCACGTGGGCAAATGGCACCTCAACGGCGAGTTCAACGACCCCTCCCAACCGCAACCCCACGACCACGGCTACGACCACTGGATGGGTACCCAGAACAACGCCGCGCCCAGCCACCGAAACCCCGTCAACTTCGTGCGCAATGGCCGACCGGTCGGACCATTGGAGGGGTTTTCCGCCATCCTGGTCGTCGATGAAGCCATCGACTGGCTGACCAACAAACGCGACCGCAGCAAGCCATTTTTCCTCGCCGTCTGGACGCACGAGCCGCACTTGCCCATCGAAACCGATCCCCAGTTTCAAGAGCCGTATGCCGACCTGGACGAGGACTTTCGCCAGCACCACGGCAACGTCACCCAGCTGGACCATGCCTTCGGCAAGCTCCTGAAAGCCCTCGACCAGCTGGGCGTGGCTGACACCACGTTCGTCTTCTTCACCTCCGACAATGGCCCCGAAGGCGACGGCACCAAAAACCGCACCCGCGGCAGCACCGGCGGCCTCCGCGGCCGAAAACGCGCCATGTACGAGGGCGGGATCCGCGTGCCGGGGATCGCCCGCTGGCCCGGACACATCAAGCCGAGCACCACCACCGATACCCCTGTCATCGGCAGCGACCTGTTCCCCACCGTCCTGGCCATCTGCGGAGCCAAGCTTCCGACCGATCGCGTCATCGACGGTGTGAACGTCATCGACGTCCTCAGCGGCAAGGCGACGGAAGTGAGCCGGCCCATCCCGTTGTATTGGCGGCTGAACATGGCCCCGCACAACCTTCACCTGGCCATGCGCGAGGGCGACTGGAAAATCCTCGCCTCGCAGGATTTCTCCAAGGTCGAGCTGTACAACTTGCGGGCCGACCCGAAGGAGTCCAACGACCTCAGCCGGCAGGAGCCGGAGCGGACCGCCGCCATGACCGAGCGTCTCCGCCGGCTCAACGCCGAGATTGAGAGGGAAGGGCCGGACTGGTGGAAACGCCTCAACCCCAGCGGTGGCCTCGTCCCGAAGAAGAAGTGACGCCCGCTCACCGCAGCCGGCTCAGCGGCCAAGTACGGAAGAAGACGCCAGGCCCGCCCGGCTGCTCGGCAGCGGTGTCATAGAAAATGGTACCGAGGGTCTGCTCGTCCAACTGGACGGTGCGGGGACAGGCCCGGCCGCCGATCGGTCGGCCGGGCCGGTAGAATGCCACGCCCCGGTCCATCTCCCAGGTCAGGCCATCGTCGCGGGAGATCACATACTCGATGCGCTCCCCGCCGATTCCCGGGCCGACGATCCGCGAGGCGATCAACCAACCATTGCGCAGGACGATCATTTCGTGCCGCCAACCCTGGGTGGCAACGTCGGGGAACGGCTTGATGACCTGCCAGGTTCGGCCGCCGTCGGTGGAGCGCAGGCCGAGACCGGCGTCGGCGCTGCCCTGGGCAGAGCTGGTGGCGGCGGGCAGCCCGCTGCCGCTCACCCATGTCCCTTTGGGCGTCCGCACAATCGGCACCAGCCCGTGGTTCCTGCCGTCGCCGAACGGCGATTCGTTGCCGGTTTGGGGATTGTAAACGATGGTCCGGTCCGAGAGGGCCATCACCCAGGCCGTGGGTGACAACTCGACGATCGGATGCCGGATGACGCTGTGGACCGTTGGGTTGGGATTCTTGGCCAGGTTCTTCGGCTCGCTCCAGGTGAGGCCGTCGTCGCGGCTGACGGAGTAGGCAACGTGCCGCGACTTCTTGCCGTCGACCTCGAACCACACATTCCAGGCATGAACGATGCGTCCGTCGGCCAGCGCGGTCAGCGATCCGGGGTAGACCCGGGTTTCCCGAGTGTGCGGAAACAACGTCGGCTTGGACCAGGTTTTTCCGCCGTCGGTCGAGCGTGTCAGCAGGTGCGGCTTGAATTCCCGCTGACAGAAGGTAGCGATCAGCGTCCCTTTTTGGCTGACGCACAACGCGGGGTGGATGTGGCCACTGACCTCGCTTTCGATGCGAATGGGCGGCGGCAACTCGGCCGCCAGCGCCCGGGTCGTCAGCATTAGGCCGAGCCACGCAGCCGAGAGGGCGGATCGCCGAGCCATGCGCTGGTACCTCCTTCTTGGTTCCATCTTCTTAGCGGGGCGAGCTGGCTGGGGGAAGATGGTCCCATGGGCGAAGTTCAGCCTACCGCAGCGACAGTTCCAGCTTCACGATGCGCTGATTGCCGGAGTCAAACACCACGGCCCGATGGCCGGACGCCGCGATGAGGGTGGGTGAATCGAGGCAGTCGAGGTCGCGGCCGGGCTGGTCGGTGGCCCCGAATTGAGTGAGTACCTGGCGCGTGGTCCAGTCGATGGCGACTACACGGTGGCGGGTTGTGTCGCTGACGAGGAGGACTGAACCGACGACGGCCAAGCGCAAGCGTGGGCCGAAATGCTCCTCGGGGCCTGGGCCCCATCGGTGAAAGCTCCATTCCTGGCGGAAGCCCGCACGGTCGCGGGCCAGGAGTCGGACGGCCGAGCCGTCGGCGACGAGGGCACGGCCGTCAGCCAGGGGCACGGCGTCCGTGGGGGCCGTCAACGGCGGCTCGACCCGCACCGCTTGCCATTCCGGCGTGCCGGTGCGGAAGGCGCGCCAGTTGAAGCGGGTCTGCCACAGCTGTCGCTGCGACGCATCGACGGCCAGGGCGTCGCTCGTCCCTGCGCTGGCCGGGGCCACGGACAGGCTGACCGGCTCGGCCATCGGCACGGCCTGCCGATCAAGGGGGACCTGTTTGCGATCCCAGAGGCCGATCACAGGGGCCGCGTCCGGTTCCAGGACGCACGGGATCGGTCGTTCCAGGCCCCCGGCGCGTGCCAGGGCGAAATATCGGTCGCCGTCGAAGACGCCGGGAGTGACCAGGCGAAGCTGGCTGCTGCCGCGGGTCGGACTGTCGGGGGCATCATCCCAGCGCCACCAGCGGACGCCACGCGGCGTGCCCACGACGACCCAACCGTTGGGCGACAACCCGACGCTGGCCGCGTCGGGCAGGCAACCGAGGCGTCGGACGAACTCGAGCGGTTGGCTTCCTCCGGTGCGGGCAAGATGCAGGGAATCCGGCGCCGCCGAGGTGATGGCCACCAGACCGGGAGCGATGTTCACGAGTTGGGACGGGTAGTCCAGGTCGTAGCGCGGCCCACCCAGGCTGAGGTTTCCAGGAGCTGGTTGGGCGTTGCGGTCGCGGCGTGCGATGGTCCCGTACCAGGCCAGCTCCCACAGTGCCCCATCGGCGTAGGACAAGTCGCCCCGGTACTGCACCGGCGAGGCGCCTTTGAACGTGCTCGGGACGGGAAAACCGCGAAGCATCCGGCCGGTCGGATCAAGAGCCGCAATGGCGGAGACGGTGTTATGCCCGGCCGACTTGCTGGTCAGCTCCGGAAAACGACCGCCGACAAAGACAATGCCATCCTCCCGAACGGTGGCCCCGGCCGGGTTGTCGCACGGCAGCGTGGCGAACGTCGACCAGGCGCCGCGGTCGGGGTCGAGGAGGTCGATGCGCGTCTGCCCGGGAGTATCGTCCGGTTCGTAAACGAGCCCGAGCGAATCGCGGAGCGGACGATCGACCAGCAGCGGGGGATGGTCGGCTCGGGAGGCGGGGAGTCGGGCACCGGCGACGACCTGGGCAGCGGCGGGCGGGCCGGCCCACGGCAGCCGAAACAAGGCCCGCTCCCCTTTGGGCAGCCGGCCGAGGAAGTAGAGGGCACCGCGGTGGACGACGAAGGTACGGCTGTCGATGCGGCTGCCGGCCGGTGCCAGCGGCACGGACTCGATTAGCTGGCCATTGAGCGCCAGGCGATTGAGCCGGTCGCCGCCGCTGATCCAGAGGGTGAGGTCTCGATCGACGGCGACGCCCGTGGCATTGCCGGTGCGGGCGGCCGAGCCAACCAAGCTACGGCTCGGGGCGTAGGGGGCGGTGCGCACCAACGAATGGCCGGCCACGCCGCTGTTGCCGAGCACGCCCACGGCCGCCAGCTCGGCGGCCGTAGCCGGCCCCACCCCGCTCGCCAGCAGGAGGACGATCATGATGCCTCGCATCGGCAGCTCCCCGTTCACTGGAACCGCACTTCCCCCCAGTTGCCCGGTTGCAGCCGAGCTTCCGAGGGGATGTCGTTGGTGATGGCCGTGTCCTTGTTGAAATAGTTGACCCGCGTGGCGTTCAGGTTCCCTCCCGGATTGGAAAAGATGACGCCGAGGTCGCCGCGCAGCGTCAAGCCCGAGCGCGGCTTCAGCCGCAAGGCCGACCAGGGGATGGCCGCTTCCAGGACGTAGGCTGTCTCGTCGCGCTGCACCGCCAGGCGGGCGCCGGCCACGACTTCCACCCGGTCGAAGCGCTCCGCCCCGGTGGGCGAGCCAAACAGGCGCGGCGCGGTCTGCCCCGCGGCGGAGAGCGGCTCGTACAGCACGCAGACAGGCTTGTCGCCCAGCATCGCGAAGAGCAAGCGCACGTCTCCCTTGTCGGGGCGGGAGCGCTTGGAAGGGGCCTTTGGGTCGGCGCCAAGGAAGAGTTCGCAGGCGTCGCCTGTCTTGAAAAGCAACGCCGCGTCGCTGCCGGCGTTGCGGAAGGGGGAATCGTCCCGGACGCGGAAGGCGGCGTAGAGGAATTGCTCGTCGTAGGCCAAGGCGGCGGCGATGGCTCGGCCGGCGCCGGCGTCGAGTCGGGCGGCGTCGGCCCAGCGAACCTCGTCGGCTTGGCCGTCGATGCTCCAGGGTTTGTCGGCCCTGTGGACGACAAGCGGCGGTCGGGTGGCGGCGCTGCCGCCCCGGGCCGCCAGGGCCGAGGTCGCCTGAGCGACCTCGGCCGGGCTGAGCGTCACCGTCCCCTCACCGCGGCGAAGTGTCTCCAGACCCGTGATCTCCCACACCCGCAGGTCATTGGCCCCGCCCAGCAGGTAGCTCTTGCCGTTGTCACCGTTGTCGTAAACGTAGCCGGAAAAATTCTCCGCCCAAACGGTGTCATGGTTGCTGCGCGGGCCGTAGCGCGTGTCCTGGCACAGGGCGGCGACCCAGTGACCGTCCTCGGACAACAGCTGGTACTGACCCCAGTATGTGTTGAGGCCGATCAGGGCCGGGGCGTCGGGGCGGGGATGGATTTTACCGATGAAGCTCATGGCACCGGTGACGTCGCCGGGGCGGGTGAGCGGCGCCGTCAGGCCGAAGCCGAGCCACGTCCGCCGATAGGCCCAACGGCGGCGGCCATCGCCGCGGTAGCGGGAAACCGCCATCCAGTTGGCGTTGTGCCCGTTGAGCTGACCGCCGTCTTGTTCCAGGACGTACGCGCCGTCTCCGTCGGGGTACACGCCGTAGGTCAGCGTCTTTCCCTGGACCTCGAACCACGGGGCGACCTCCCCGGGATTCGGATAGACCGGCGCGCCGTTGGGCAGCCACTCCTGGACCGGAATGCGGAAGACGTGCCCCAACCGATTGAAGCTGCACGTGTAAATGGTCAGCTCGTTGTCGAGCCACACCGTCCAGTTGGCCATCCAGCTGTGGTCCGAGCGGTATTCGCGGCACTCCTCTTTCTGGACTATGTGATCGCCGTTGCGATCGACCCACATGAACACCGGATCGGCGCCGAGCTGCCGGGTGTCTTCCTTAGAGCGCTCGCCCACGACGGCGACCACCATGCTTTGGAAACGCCGGATGGTGCCGCTGCGGCCGAGCGCCGTCACAGGTTGCGGCAGGCCGTCTTGATCGATGTAGATGATGATCTGGCCTCGGCCGGTGCGGGCGTAGTATTTCCGGCCATTGTAGTAGAGGGTTTGGATGGCCCAGCCGGCGTTCAGGCCCGGGTGCATGAATTGCGGCCCTTTCAGGCCTGGCCGGACCATCGTCTTCAGCAGCTTCGCTTGGCCGGTCTCATAATCCACTTCCCACAGGCAGTCGGCGACGTTGATGTGCGTCGGCTGCCGCGGGTCAGCCATTCCTTTGACACCGTAGCTGCTGGCGCCGAACAGTTCGGCATGCAGCGACCAGGTCGTCGGGGCGCCGGTCGGCGCCCAGACGCTGATGCGCTTTGGCGTGATGTCATGCTCCGCCACCCATACTTTGCCGTCCGAGGCCACCGTCAGGCCGGCGGGCATGAGCAGACCGTTGCGGTCATAGTCGCCGACCCAGGGACGACCACCCGGCGTGCCGATGGCGCCGATCGGCCGGCCGTCGGGGTCGAAGACCTTGACCTGCATGGCGCGGCCACAGTCAGAGACATAAATCCGCCCCTGGCCATCGAGGGCGATGCCCCACGGGCCGGCCAAGTCGCGGACGAGCGTCGTCATCGCCCCTGTGGCAGGGTCGAGGCGCAGCAGGTTGGTGCCGCTGGCCACGATCACCCGGCCGGCGGCGTCCACCTGGACGCCACCGGGTCGCGGCACGGCATATTCCCGCTCCGGCTGCCCCGTCCGCCAGTTGAACGCCACCACCTTGTCCTCCAGCACCAGCGAGGCATACAGACGCTCGCCCCGCACCGCGATGCCGACCAGGTTGATCGCCTTTCCCGTCCGGTTTCCCTGAAGGATGTCGAAGCTGCCGCGGCTGAATTGCTCGTGCACCGGCATCAGGAGCGGGCTGCTCAGGCCCCTTTTCCATGTCCGCACCGGAAGGACCCGTTTGCCGAAAGGAAAATTGATCGGCTTGCCACTGGCGGCGTCCCAAAGCACGACGCCGGCCTGAACCTCGGCGTCGGGAGCGTTACGGGTGGCCCCCGTGAGACCGTCCTGGGCAACGAACAGGCGTGGGCCGTCGGCCGCCAGGGCGGTGATCGTCCAGCCGAGGTCGTGCACCTGGTTGGCGGCCCAGCGCTTCCGCGGCTTGCCGTCCGCCGTCAGTTGCAGATCGACCGCGACGATCGCCGAGCCGCTCTCTGCCAATTCCCAGGCGAGGTAGACGTGGCGCTGATCACTGGCCGCGGCGATGGGGGGAGCATGGTCCGAACCCCAGCCGCCGAGGCCGTCGTCGGTCCGCCACGGCGGATTGCCCGAATTGTGCAGCGACAAGAGGTATTTCAGCCCGATGCCGCGGTGCGACAGGGTCTTGACGGTGTACCGACCCGGGGGAAGTGGTCGGCCGTCGTCGTCCAGCCCGTCCCAGCGCAATTCCCAGGGCGTCGCCGGGTCGGCCGTGGCACGCGTCTGCACCGGCAACGAGCGCACCATCTGCCCCGCCTCGTTCCAGAGATTAGCGCTGACCAGCGTCGCCTCCGGGTCCGCCACCGGCAGGCGCAGGACCAGCGGCGTCGCGCTCCCTCCACCCGTTTGGGGCGTCGCGGTGGGCTTCAGATTCCCCTCCCGGAGAAAGACCGCCTGCCCCCAGGTCGCCGTTCCCTGGTAACTGAATCCCTGGCCTCGAACCACGTCGAAAAAGCTCATCACCTGCTTCCGGCCGTCGCTATCACCCCACAGAGGCTGCACCGTGAAAGCGATCCGATCCTCGGCCCGGGGCGGTTCCTTGAACCCCAGCCGATCATGTGGAATGCGCGCTTCCAGCGTGTACCCCTGACCGTCGGGATGCGCCCGGAACGCAAGCCCCGACTCCGCGCCGGTCCAGATGCGGCTGCCGTGATGGTCCATGCCGAACGACCGCTGGAGCACCGGGCGTTTCGTGGGCGTGTGATACCACATGGTCAAATGGCAAATGTGCGGGTTGGGATCGCGCCGCGTGCTGGAGTGCGGGTACGGGGCTTTCGGGTCGCTTACCAACCGGACCTGAAGCGCGTCCCCCGCCCAGCCCAGGTTCGGTTCGGTGTCCGGGTCGTGCACGTTCCGCAGGGGCGTTTCGTCATGGAAGCGGGCGGCGAGATAAAGCGCCTCCCGGTCGTACATGACCGCCAACTGCATCGTGAACCGAGGCTTGAGCGCCTCGTCGTAAACGCAGCTCAGGGCCGCGCTCAGGTCCCAATCGCCCAAGTCGCCATCCACCGTCACCTTGCCCGGCGCCGGTACCACCAGGACGCGGTCGTGCGTCTGGGTCGAAAACTGGCCCGACACCGGACCGGTCAGGATCAGGCCCAACAACAGACTCATCCAGGAGGGGAACAAGCGTGGCAATGGCATGGGGTGGTCCTCGGTCAGGAGGCTAGGTCCTCAAGGGATGCCCGAACGCCAGCGAGGCAGGAAGACGGCCCGGCCCCACAAGTCGGCGCGCAGAAAGGTGCTACCGTGCTGGCGAAACGTGGCGACGTTGTCGAACTCGAGCGGATTGCACACCTCGATCAGATGGCCTTGCCAGTTGCGGCCGGCAGCATCGCTCCAGTGAACAACCCAGCAACAAGCCAGCTGATCGCCGGCTTGCGGCGGGTCCTCCCCCGCCGCCAGAAGGGGCCAGGGAAGGAAATATTCCAGGGTGTAGCCTCGGCCGTCGGCATCGCGTTGGAAGGCCCCCCGATAGCCGGGCGGATTCACGTCCGCGCTTTGGAAATCCATGCCGCGCTCGACGTACAGACACGCCTGGGCCAAAGGGGCGAAGTGCCACATGTTGAGATGAACGATGCGGGGATCGTCGTCCCACGGGCCGGGCAGCTGGCGGAGCAGCGTCCGCAGCCGCGGGCGGTAGGCGTCGAGCGGCCAGGGTTGCTGCCGCACGACAGCCAAGCGCACTTGCACCGAGCCGCCGCGCCAGGCGATGTTGGCGTCGGTCTCCGGATCGAGGACGTTCCGCATGGGGAAGGGGTCGCGGACGTGCGCCCCCAGGTACAGGCCCGCGGCATCGTGCATCATCATCCCGACGATCTGGTAGTCGTGGTCCCACGGTGGCGTCGCTCGGGCCGAGAACAGGCCGGCGCGGTTCCAATCGCTTAGGTCGCCGTCTAGCCGCACGCCCGGCGGCGCGGGCACGACCCGCACCTCGTCAATCGCCGGGCGGTTCAACGGCAGCTGCCGACCCGTCGGCCGAGGCTCCAGGCGACGCACGAAGCGCCGTTCTTCAAACGGCACCGGGACCGGCTGCGGCTCGAGTTCGTCGATGCGGAACGACTCGCCGGCGCGCACCTCGACCGGCTCCACGTTGGGGAGCCGGGCGCGGGCTCGACCCTGATAAACTTGGATGAGCAGCGGCCCGCTCGGGTCGGCAGCCACCCCCAGCTCGGCGTCGTGGTCCAGGATGCGGGCCTGCGCCGCCTCGACGCTAAGCCCGGCGGCCCGAGTCGGCGCCCGGCTGACAAGTCGGCCGCTCCGCAGCACAATGTCGCTCCCGGTGCGCAGCTCGACCCGTACCGGTGCCTCCAGCACCACTACCGCCCCGCCATCCAGTTCCACCTCCGCCAGGCCGGCAACCAATTCGATCGGCCCGCTCGGCAGCCGCGCACCGGTCGGCAAGTCCGGCGCCTCGCCGATCCACAACGCCTGCTCACTCTGGCGCAAGGTGGCCACCGAGGCCGGCGGGTGGAGAGGATTCGACGGGGATGGTTTCGGCACGGACCCGGCGCCTCCGAGCCACAGTGCCAGGAGCAAGCCGGCGGCGAAGGCCGCGACGCCGCCGACACCCACGAGCCAACGCCGGCCCGCCGCCCGGCGGCGGGCCGGGCGCCCGGCCCCGCCCCCCCGCAGCCCCCAGCACAACCCCGCATGGACCTCCACGTAGGCCAAAAACAGCCGCTGCCGTTCCGACTCGCCCCGCAGCAACGCTCCCAGCCGACGGGCCTGCTCGTCGGTCAGACGGTCGGCGCAGTAGGCATCGGCCAGTTCCAGGAGTTCCCGACGCTCGTCGGACTGCGACATGGTCATGACTCCGCTTCCCACGCCACGCGGCGCGTCACACACTCGTAGAGTGCCTGACGGACCTGCCGCAGCAGCTTGTAGACCACGTTCGGCGTCCGCCGCTGCCGCCGCGCCACCTCCCTGATCGTCAGGCCGCTGCCGTAACAGTCCTCCACCAACTGCCGCTGCGCCGCAGGCAGCCCCTGGACGCACTCCGCTAAGGCGCGGTGCAAGTCGTCGAAATAGCCCCCCTCTTGCAATCGCCGGTCGGCGAGTTGCTCCAGCACCTCGTCGTCGAGCACCGGCCGACGCCGGTCTTGGCGCAGGAAATTCCGCACATGATTGTGGGCGATGCCGCAAGCCCACCGGACAAAGTCCCGCTCGCGGTCGAACTCCCCGACCTTCTGCCAAATCGTCAGGCAGGTCTGCTGGAACAAGTCCTCGGCGTCCGACCAGCGCGGCACCAGCGAGAGGATGAAGCGATAAATGCGATGCTGGTGGGCCAGGAACAGCCGCAACAGCTGCTCGTCATGCTCAGGAGGGACCATGAACGCTTCCGCGAGGGCGGGCCGGGGCTGCCGCGATAATTCTTCCTACCCTTGTATTGTCCCGAGCCCGGAAAATTAGCCGGAAAATCACGCCCCCTGGCCGCTCGGCCCCGGCCCATAGCGGCCGGCTGCCCCGTGCAGCCGGCCGCGAAGAGCGTCGATCTCCGGCAGGCCGAGCAACTCCTTGATCCGGTCAAAGCTGAGCATGGCACCGGCCAAGTGATCGACCCGACCGTGATGCCGAAGCGCTTCAGCCAGCTTCACCATGGCCTGGCCAGCGATCAGGAGCGTTTCGATGGGGCAGACGACGATCTTGAAGCCGAGCCCTTCTAACTCGGCAACCGAGAGGATCGGCGTGACGCCACCCAGAAGCATGTTGGCGAGTTGGGGGCGCGGCACCTCGTGGGCGACGCGGGCCAGTTCTTCCCGGGAGTGAGGCGCTTCCACGAAGCAGACGTCGGCCCCGGCTTCGGCGTAGCAGCAGGCGCGGGCAATGGCGGCGTCGATCCCTTCCACGGCTCGGGCATCGGTCCGGGCGATGACGACGAAGTCGGCATCGCGGCGGGCATCCAGGGCGGCGCGGAGCTTGAGGACCATCTCCGCCCGGGGGATGACCGCCTTGCCCGCAAAGTGGCCGCAACGCTTCGGCGCCACCTGGTCCTCCAGCAAGATGCCGGCAGCCCCCGCCCGCTCGAATTCCCGCACGGTGCGCTGGACGTTGTGCAGGTCGCCGTGACCGGTGTCGCCGTCGGCCACCACGGGGATGGCCACGCGCTCGGCCGTCCGCCGCACCACGTCCGCCATTTCCGTCAGTGTCAGCAGGCCGACGTCCGGCAACCCCAGCAGGCTCGCCGACACCCCGAAGCCGCCGAGAAAAACCATCTCCAGCCCGGCGGCCTCCAGCAGTCGGGCACTAAACACATCGTACGCCCCCAGGCTGCGGATCGCCCCCGGCCGGGCCAACAGTTCGCGGAGACGGCGGCATGGCGTCATGCGGACCCTCCCGCTAACCATCGCCCTGACCCAGCAAGCGACGGTCAAAAGGATGGGGCAACAAGTCGCTTAGCGAAAAGCGGGCCGTCTCGCTCAGCAGGTTCCCCAGAACGATCTCCAGGTCGCCGCCGAATTCCCACAGGATTTGCCGACAGGCGCCGCACGGCGGCGTCGGCTCGGCGGTATCGGCGACGATGGCAAGGCGGTCGAACCGGCGATGCCCCTCGGAGATTGCCTTGAAGATCGCCAGCCGCTCGGCACAAATCGTCAGGCCGAGCGTCGCATTTTCCACGTTGCACCCGGTGATGATTTGGCCATCGTGCGTTTCCAAGGCGGCCCCGACACAGAAGCCGGAAAACGGCGCATGCGCATGCAGCCGGGCTTGGCGGGCAGCGTCGAGCAGGTGCGGCGTGATCACGTTCATGCGATGATTCCTTGTTTAATCGAGCAACATGCCGGCGATGGCCGCGTTGGTCAGCGTGGCGAGGAAACCGACCATCAGCGCCTTCAGGCCCAGCCGCGCCAGGTCGTGCCGCCGGGAGGGCGCCATGGCGCCGATGCCTCCCAGCTGGATACTGATCGAGGCGAAATTGGCGAAGCCGGTCAGGGCGTAGGCCGACAAGGTAAACGCCCGCGGGCTGAGGACATCGCGATAGTCGGTGGTCAGTTTCTTGAAGGCGACAAACTCGTTGGCCGCCAGCTTGGTCCCCAGGAGATCGGCGACAGTCGGAATGTCGGCCGGGCCGACGCCCATGAGCATGGCGAGGGGACTGAAAATGGTGCCAAAGATCTGCCGCAAGGAGAGGTCGGGATGCAACCGCTGGAGGACGGCGTCGATCAGGGCCAGCAGCGCCAGGAAGGCGATGAGCATGGCGGCGACGTTCAGCGCCAGGCTCAAGCCATCGGAGGCGCCGGCCGCGGCGGCATCGATCACGTTCACGTGGCTCCGCTCGACCTCGATCTTGACCTCGCCGCGCGTCGCCGGCTCTTCCGTCTCCGGCAGCAGCAGTTTCGACAGATACAGGCCGCACGGCGCCGCCATGACGCTGGTGGCCAGGATGGCCACCGGATCGGCGCGATCGCCGATCATTTTGATGTACACCGCCATCAACCCCCCAGAGATGGTCGCCATGCCGCCGACCATCAGCGCCAGCAGTTCGGATTGCGTCATACGGACGACATAGGGCTTGACGATCAGCGGCGCCTCCGTCTGACCCATGAAGACATTGGCTGCCGCGGACAGCGTTTCGGCGCCGCTGGTCCCCATGAGGAACATCATCGACCGCGCCATGAAGCGGACCACGGCTTGCAAGACGCCCAAGTGGTACAACACCGTGAAAAACGACGACACGAAGATGATCGGCGGCAGCGCCGCACAGGCAAAGATGAAGCCGTTATCTTCCCCCAAGACAGCCCCCATCGCCACGGGATCGGCGAGCTTGCCGAACACGAACGTCGCCCCCTGGTTGCTGAATTCCAGGAATTTCTTGATGACCTGGGCGATCTGGTCGAAGACCCAGTAAACGGGTCGGACCTCGCCGATCTGGAACTTGAGGATGAGGACGGCCAGCATCAATTGAAGGGCAAAGCCACAGGCCACGGTCCGCCAGTTGACGGCCCGGAGGTTGGCGGAGCACATGGCCACCAGGCCGATGAAGCAGAACACGCCTAAGGCCGCCTGTCCGCGGGCCCCGACCACCCCCTCCAGCCCGTAGGCCAGCCCCATCGCCAAGAGGATGGCGACCCCAATCCCAAGGCGCCACGCCCACGGCGTCGGCGCCAGGCCCTTCAACGGTTGGTGCGGCATCGGACAGTCGTCGGCCATAAAGCGTCTCAAACTGCGCTGCTGTGCCCGCTGCTCCCGGCCACGCCCCTCGGAGACGGCAAGCCCACCCCCGAGCGGCTCGATCAACCCAACGTGTCGATCACCAGCGGCTCGGGGACCGGCGGAACGTCGCTGATGGCGCAGGCCGATTCCAGCACTCGCAGCGCTGGCCCCAAGTCCGCCCCCTCGCGGTGCACCAACTCGAGCAGCGGTTCGCCCTCGGCCACCTGGTCGCCGACGCGACAGTGAATCAACATGCCCACTCCGGGATCGATGCGGTCGGTCACGGTGGCTCGGCCCGCGCCGAGGAGCATCGAAGCCCGGCCAACGGACTCCGCGTCCAGCCGGGTCACATAGCCGGGCCGCGGCGCCCGCACCAGATAGCGGCCGGCAGCGACCGGCAGTCGGTCATAGTCGTCGATCACCCGCGGGTCGCCTCCTTGCCGCTCGATGATGGCGCGGAATTTCTCCAGGGCCTGGCCGGAGGAGAGGGCCTGTCGGGCCCGAGGGCCGACCGCCGCCGCCTCGACGGCGCCGGCCATCAGAAGCATGGCTTCGGAGAGCAGCAACGCCAAGAACGTCAGGTCAGCCGACCCCTCGCCTTTCAGTGTTTCGATGCTCTCGATCACTTCAAGGGAATTGCCGACGGCCTGACCCAAGGGTGCATCCATGCGCGTGAGCACGGCCCGGGTGCGCAGGCCGGCCGCGGCACCGATGCTTGTCAGCGACTCCGCCAGTCGCCGCGCTTCGGGGAGCGTTTTCATGAAGGCTCCGCGGCCGCACTTGACGTCCAGCACCAGCCCGTTGATCCCCTCGGCGATTTTCTTGCTGAGGATCGACGCGGTGATCAGGGGGATGCTCTCCACCGTGGCGGTCACGTCGCGGAGGGCATAGAGGACCTTGTCGGCCGGCGCGATCTCCGCCGTCTGGCCGATCAGGGCGCAGCCGAGGTCCCGCAGGGCGGCGCGGAATTCGTCCAGCGACAGGTCCACCCGAAAGCCGGGAATCGACTCAAGCTTGTCGAGCGTGCCGCCGGTGTGGCCCAGTCCGCGGCCGGACATCATCGGCACCACCACGCCGCAGCTGGCCACCAGCGGTGCCAGGATCAGCGACGTCTTGTCGCCGACGCCGCCGGTGCTGTGCTTGTCCACCTTGATCCCGGGAAGCTCCGACAGGTCGAGCCGCACTCCCGACCGGACCATCGCCAGCGTCAGGGCCGCGGTCTCCTGCACGGACATGCCGCGGAAGAAGACGGCCATCAGCAGGGCCGCTAGCTGATACTCCGGCCAGGATCCGGTCACCGCCCCTTGGACGAAGGCTTCGATCTCGGCTTGGTCCAGCGCTTGGCCGTCACGCTTTTTGCGGATGATGTCCACGGCACGCATGGCGAGCATTGTACACCGCGGCCGGGCGGCAAGCGATGCCCGGCCGCTTGGCGCAGGTGTCCCTCACCGGGTGGGGTACTGCGGCGATCGCGGGGGTGGAGGGGAGATTTTCGGTTCGCGCTCGCACCACGACGTCGGACGCTCACAGGGCACGCGGCGAGCGTGGAACGATCAATCAAGAGCGCGAAACGAGGAAACAGCGGGGGAGTGAAAACTCTCGCCTGGAGCGCGCCACCCCACCCCGGTCGATAGGTGCACGTGGCTGCCGCTGGACGGCAAAAGTCGGAGGAAGTAGGTCAAGGCTTGCTTCTGGAAGGGCGAACGAGTCGGCACAAGCCCGGCAACGAGCCGGAAACAGGCCCCGCACGCCCAACCGCCGGCCAAGCGAAGCCCGGCAGCCTGCGTTGGCTTTGGCCCGGGGGACCGGGTCGGCCCGGGCCGCATCATCGGCAAAATCGTTATTCCTCGATGGTCCGCGCGGTCGATGATGTGACCAGGCACCCTCTCGAACTCAAGGAGTCCACGCATGACGCGATCGCAGCCGTCCCTTCGCCACGAGCCGACCATCCGGGTTCGGCGGTCGCGGGCCATCCCGCTGGGCATGATCCTCGGCCTGCCCTTGGCCGCGGGCTTCTTGTACCTGGTGCGATTGGGTCCGTGGCAGGGCCACCCGCTGGCGCGCTACGTCCACCATCCGGTAGAGTGTGCCGAGGTGGTCATGTTCGGCGTGGGCCTGGGCGTGCTGCTGAGCAAGCTCGGCGGCTGGCTCTGGGAGCGGGCGGCGTGCCGCCGCCCGCTGGTGCCGCCCTGGGACGGCCGCACCGTCCCGGTCGGCCAAGCCGGCCAGATGTTAGCCGACCTGGAACGCCAACCGGCCTGGATGCGAAACACCTTCGCCGGCTGTCGGGTGGCAAACGTCCTGGACTTTCTCCGCAGCCGCGGCTCGGCCGCCGACCTCGACGACCAGCTCCGCGCCTTGGCCGACGCCGACGCCCTGGCCCTGGAAAGCAGCTACTCCCTCACCCGCTTCATCACTTGGGCCATCCCCATCCTCGGCTTCCTCGGGACCGTGCTGGGCATCACCGGGGCCATCGCTGGGGTCACGCCGGAAAAGCTGGAACACGACCTCAACAGCGTGACCGACGGTCTGGCCCTGGCGTTCGACGCCACGGCCCTGGCCCTGGGACTGACGATGGTCCTGATGTTCGTCAGCTTCCTGGTGGAGCGGGCAGAGCAAGGCGTGCTGGAGACGGTCGATCGGCTGGTGGAGCAGCAGCTGGCCCACCGTTTCGAGCGGACAGGGACCGAGGGCGGGGCAGTGGTTGAAGCCGTACGGCAGCAGACGCAGGTCGTTGTTTCGGCGACCGAGGAACTGGTGCGGCGGCAAGCGGCCGTCTGGGCCCAGGCACTCCAAGAGGTCGATCGTCGCCGGAGTGAGCTGGAGGAGCGCCAGCAGCGCAGCTTGACCAAATCGTTGGAGCTGGCCTTGGATCAGACCTTGGAGGCCCACAGCCGACGGCTGGCGGGCCTGGAAAGGGTGGTGGTCGAAGGGAGTGGGCAGCTGTGCGATCGACTGGCGGCCCTGGCCCAGACGATCCGCGAGCAAAGCGCTGCCCAGGCCGAGATCGCGCAGAAGCTGGCGCAGCAAACCGAGGTGCTCGCCCGCTTGCAGGAGAGCGAACGGCAGTTGCTGCGCCTGGAGGAACAAATCCAGCACAACCTCGCGGCCCTGGCCCACGCGGGGAGCTTTGAGGACACGCTGCACAGCCTGACGGCGGCGGTTCATCTGTTGACCGCCCGGGTCTCGGAGGGCGGGCCGCGGCTCAGCATTCACCGCCCGGCGGCGAAGGAGGCCGCATGAAACCTCGGCGGCAGCGCCTGCACGTCTCGACCTTTCCGTTCCTGGCGGTGTTGCTGTGCGCCATGGGCTCGCTGATCCTGCTGCTGCTGGTGATGGATCGGCGGGCCAAGGTCGTGGCTCGGGCCAAGGCGCTGGCGGCGGTCGAGCGGCGGCGCGAGGCCGAGGCGCGGGCCGCGGCGGCGGCCTTGGCCCAGGCCGCCGCTCAAAGGGCCGAGTGGGAGCGTCGCCGCCAGGCGCTGCTGGCTCGCCTCCAGGCCGAGGAGGCGGAGATTAGTCGGCAGCTGGCCGAGGTGCACGGTCAGCTCCAGACCGCCAGCTCGCGGGCCGAAGTCGCCCGGACCCGCCTGGACCAGATGCAGGCTTCGTTTCGTCGCGAGCAGGCGCGCCTTCAGCAGCGCCAACATGAACTGGCCGCTCGCCGGGCCGAACTGGCCAGCCAGGTGGAGAAGACGACCGTCCCCCAGGCGGAACTGGCCAGGTTCGCCGCCTCTCTCGACGAGCTGGAGCAAACTCTGGAGCGGTTGCGAACCTTGCGGAAGCGGGAGGAGCAGACCTACTCCGTGGTCCCTTACCGGGGCAAGCACGGCGAACCACGTCGGCCCCTCTACATCGAATGCGCCGCCGACGGATTGATCTTTCACCCCGATCGAAGCACGCTGACCGGCTTAGCACTGTCTCCTCACAACGTGCGAACCGAAGTCGAGCGTCGGCTGGCGCGACGACCCCCTGACAAAAGGGACCAGGTACCTTACGTCTTGATGCTCGTTCGACCGGATGGGATTGCGAACTACTACGAAGCGTTGGCGGCACTGGATGGGATGAGGATCGATTTCGGCTATGAGTTCGTGGAACGGGAGTGGGTCCTCGATTTTCCCGAGGACGAGGCCGAAGCGGCGCCGCAGCCGTGGATGAGCGCGGCGGCTGGCCGCGCGAATCGGCCGACGGTGTCAGCGCCGGAGGGATCTTGGTTCTCGGCGGAAACTTCAGGAGTTGGGGTGGGACTACCAAGGGGCCTGGGCGGGGCTGGCTCAGGGCCGCCAACCCGGGGATCGGGAGCATCGGGCTCGGGGCCTGGGGGCGGCACCGG
>JANWYO010000315.1 GCA_025055215.1 Gemmataceae bacterium | reverse complement strand
GCCGCCACCGATTTCTCTCGGCCCTTGGTGCGGCGAATCATAAAATGCCTCTCCAGGCACTCGTCGGGCGCCGCTCCGGCTGGTTCGGGGGCGCGGCGGGGCCACTCCTGTTGGCGAGGCTCCTCCCATGACTACCCCTTTGCAGTCGCTCGCCGCCTCGGGAACCAAGCTCTGGCTCGATTCCATTGATCCCGACGAGGTCGCCCAGAACCTCGCCTGGGGCGCCACCGGGGCTACGTCCAACCCCATCATCGTCGCCGACCTCATCGAAACCGGCCGGTTCGACAACGACCTGCTCGCCTTCCTGGAGCAGGGCCTGAGCGACAACGACATCGCTTGGCGGATGACCGACATGCTCGTCCGCCGTGCCCAGGAGGTGTTTCGGCCCATCTGGGAGCGGACCCGTGGCGACGATGGATACGTCAGCTTCGAGCTTGACCCGCTGCTGGAAGATCCGGCCCTGGGGCCGCCGCACGCCGAGCGCGTGCGGCAGTACGTTGCCCTGGGCAAGCAGTGGAGCGCGGGGCATCGCAACCGCATGATCAAAGTGCCCGCCACGCCCGCCGGCCTGGATGCCTTGGAGGAGTTGGCAGCGGCCGGCGTCACCCTGAACGTCACCCTCATCTTCTCGCCGAGGCAGTATGAAGCGGCCCGAGCCGCGGTCTGGCGCGGCGCCCAGCGGCGGCCCAACCCCGCAACCCTCAAGTCGGTCTACAGCATCTTCGTCAGCCGCGTCGACGTCTACACCGAAAAGCACGTCCCCGGACTGTCGCCCCGGGCCCAGGGGATGGTCGGCATCGTCAACGCCAAGCGCATCTGGCGGATGAACCAGGAGTTCTGGGCCGACAAGGGCCTCCCCCTGAAGCAGGAGATCGTCTTCGCCAGCACGGGCACGAAAAAGCCCAGCGACCCGCCGTGGAAATATGTCGAAGCGTTCGCCGGCTCCGACATCGAGACAAACCCGCCGGCCACCAACCGGGCGGTGCAGGAAAGTGGGCGGACCTTCGCTCGCCAAGTCGATCAGCTCCCGCCCGCTGAGGTGCTGGCGGAGATCGACGCCAAGGTGGACATGGACCAGTTGGAACGGGTGCTGATGGAGGAAGGTGTAAAGAAGTTCGCCGACCCGCAAAAGGCCCTGCTGGCGCTGATCGCCCGGAAGCGGAAGGCGCTCCAGCCGGTGTGAGGGGCCTCCAGTCTTGTCGCTGGGGGTTTGCCGCGGACGGGGTGTCGCTCGAGACGTGTGGTTCCTGGGGGTTAGGAAAGAAATTCTCTCGGCGGACGCGGCACGCTCGCGGGGTCGTTGCGAGCGCGAACCCGGAAACGGAGCGCCCGCCGGCACGTTGCGGGCGTCAACCCGCGAATGACTCGCTGGCGGGAGCGTGAACCCGTGAGTCGGGCGCTCGCGGGGTGGTTGCGAGGGCGAACCCGCTAACGACCCGGGCGCTGGGCGTCTCCCTTCGCCTTGCTCTCGTGCCGCAAGACCTTGCCGGCCAACGCCCCGGTCGGTCGGCCCTCGTCGATGGCTAGCCGGCCGTTGACGAACAGGTAGCGCACGCCGGTAGCGTAAAGGTGCGGCTGGTCAAAGGTGGCTTGGTCGCGGAAGGTCTTGGGATCGAACACCACCACGTCCGCGAAGAAACCGGGCTTCAAATAGCCGCGCTCCGGCAGCTGGAGGATGTCGGCCGGCAGCCCGCTGGCGCTGCGCAAGGCATGCTCAAGGGTCACGACCTGCTCCTCGATGGCGTAGCGACCGATCTTGCGGGGGAAGCAGCCGTAGCTGCGGGGATGCGGCACGGTGCTGGCCGGCACCTGGGCACTGCCGTCGCTGGCCGTGGCCACAAACGACTGCTTCATGATCAGGCGCACGTCCTCCTCGTGCATGTTGAAATTGACGATGCTCGCTCCGCCGTGGCGTTCGATGGCCACGGCCAACTCCAGGGGAGAGGTTTTCTCCTGAGCGGCAAGCGAGGCCAGGTCTTTGCCCTGCCACTCGGGCCGCCTGGGGTATGACGCGATGCGGAGGCGTCGGCCGCCATCGGCCTCGTCGAGCCGGGCGGCCATCGCCTGGCGGATTTGGGCCCCGATGGTGGCATCGTCGAGCCGGGCGACGAGGTCTTGGTGGCTCCCCTCCCGAAAACGAGGCGGAATGAGCGTCGCCTGCAATCCCGTGCTGCTGGCCACGTACGGGTACTGGTCGGCGGTCACGCGCAAGCCTTCGGCCCGCGCCCGCTCGATCAGGGCAAGGGCGTCGGCGGCCTTTCCCCAGGCCCGTTTCCCCGACGCCTTCAGGTGTGAGATGTGCACTGGCAGGCCGGCCTTCTTCCCAATGGTGATCGCTTCCTCAATGGCCGCCAGCAGCCCCGTTCCTTCGTCGCGGATATGGCTGGCGTACAGGCCGCCGTGCCGGGCCGCCACCCGCGCCAGGGCGATCAGCTCGTCGGTCGAAGCATAGGTGCCGGGGTTGTAAATCAAGCCCGTTGACAGGCCGACCGCCCCGGCTCTCATCCCCTGGTCGACCAACTCCTCCATCGCCCTCAGTTCGGCATCGGTCGGCGCCCGGTTGGCATTCCCCATCACTTTCAGGCGGACGGCGTTGTGCGGCACCTGATGGACGACGTTGGTGCCTATGCCGTGCATCTCTAAGGTCTTGAAAAAGCCGACCACGTCGGTCGGGCCGGCGCCACAGTTGCCGGTGACCGCCGTGGTGACGCCCTGGGTCAAGTAATTGAGGCTGAGGCGCGTGGCCGGTTGCGTCAGCGGCGTGTCACTGTGGGTGTGCAGGTCGATGAAGCCCGGGGCAACGATCAGGCCACGGCCGTCGATGATCCGCGGCTGGCCGGCGACTTGAAAGCTGCCGATGGCTGCGATCCGCTCACCGCGGATGGCCAGGTCGCCGACCTGGCCCGGCTGGCCGCTGCCGTCGAACAGCGTGGCACCGCGGATGACGAAGTCGGCGTGCACCGACGGCTCGGCAGCCAGTGCCGCCGTCAGGAACCAGGGAGCCAGGTAGATCATCGGGGGCGGTCCTTTCGTGTCGGTGCAGGAGGGAGAAAGCCCGCCTGAGGCCGTGAGCGATTACTGGTGAGCGAAGCCATCGTAGCACGCGGGCAAGCCCGGCGGCAAGCGCCGCCGCCGGCCGGGCCGGCGGCGGCTCAGCGGCCGTTGCGGCCGCCGCCATTCCCCGCCCCCACCAGGCGCACGCGACCGCGACCCAGCAGCCGCTCCAACTCGGCCAAGTCCAGCCGCGCCGGGTTGACGTGATACTCTTCCCCCAGGCGCAGCTCAGCTTTGCGGCCGGCCGTGTCGCTGATGTAGAGAAATACCGGACAGGGGCCGCGCGCCTGCTGCAACAGCTGGGCGAGGGAGTCGATCACCGTGAGATGGTGGACGCCGGCGGTCAGCCACAAGGCCAAGCCGCGAGCCAGCTCGCGCTTGGCCTCGTCCAGGGTCAGGATGCGGCTGATGACCAGCCCCGGTTCGTCGCGGTTGCGCTCCACGACGCCGCGAACGAAATACGGCCGATCTTCACTGATCTCGCCTTTGTGGCGGGCGAAATCGTCGGGCCAGCAGACGCACTCGACCGAACCAGTCAAGTCCTCGAGCCGGAACCTGAGATAGCGGCTGTTACCGGTCCGCGACCGTTTGGCGGTCAGGTAGCGGGCCTGGGTCAACATGCCGCCGAGGATGACTTCCTGGTTGGGCTCCAGCTCCCGGAGCTGCTCGGCGACATGGGTGGCGAAGCCCCGCAGCTCGGTTTCGTATTGGGCCAGGGGGTGGCTGGAGAAGTAAAAATCGAGCACCTCTTTTTCGTATCGGAGCTTTTCGGCGTCGCTCCATTCCGGGACATCGGGGAGGGGCTGGGCTGCCGATCCCGCCGGGTCGGCGCGGTCAAAGACCTCGAAGAAATTCCGCTGGCCGCTCTTGCGGTCGGCCTGCAAATCACTGGCTGCCTGGATCGCTTGCGGGAGGACGTGCATCAGCTGCGCGCGCCGCCCCCCGAAGACGTCAAAAGCCCCCGCCTTGATGAGTCGTTCGATCACCGCCCGGTTGACGATCTTCAGGTCAACCCGTTCACAAAAGTCGAACAGGTCGCGGAATGGTCCTTTCTCGGTGCGGGCGCGGACGATCTCGTCAACGGCGCTGCGGCCCACCCCCTTGATGGCAGTCAGGCCGAAGAGGATCTGCCCCCCGCGGACCGTGAAGTTCGCCTCGCACTCGTTGATGTTGGGCATCTGCACCGGGCAGCCGAGCCGCCGGGCATCCTCGATGTGCTCCACGAGCACGTCGCGCTTGTTGCCGTCCTCGATCTCGCTCGACAGGAGGGCGGCCATGAATTCGGCGGGATAGTGCGCCTTGAGATACGCTGTCTGATAGCCCAGCAGGGCGTAGGCGGCACTGTGCGACTTGTTGAAGCCATAGCCGCCGAAATGGGTGATGAGGTCGAAGATTTCCTCGGCCGTGGCCTGCGACAGGCCACGGGCAACGGCCCCCTGGACGAATTCGGCCCGGCGCTGGTCGATGATCTCCTGCTTTTTCTTGCTGATCGCCTTGATGCAGGCGTACGCACTCGACAGCTCGATCCCGCCTAGCCGGTTGAGCAGGCGCATGACCTGCTCCTGGTAGCACATCACGCCATACGTCTCCCCCAGGATCTCCTCCATCACGGGGTGGGGGTAGTGCGGTGTTTCGCGGCCGTGTTTGCGATTGATGTAGGCGTCTACCATGCCACCGCCGAGCGGCCCGGGGCGGTACAAGGCGTTGGCGGCAATCAGGTCGCGGATGCTGTCCGGCCGCATCCGCTTGAGCAACTCGCGGATCCCCTCGCTTTCAAACTGGAAGACGCCCTTGGCATCGCCCCGCTGGAGGAGGGCGAAGGTGGCGGCGTCGTCCAACGGCAGGCGCGACAGGTCGAGGGTCTTGCCTCGCGTCTTGGCGATGAGCTTGACGGCGTTGTCCAGCACCGTCAGCGTCCGCAGGCCGAGAAAGTCCATCTTCAGCAGGCCGACCGCTTCCAGATCGCCCATGACCCATTGCGTGGTGATCTGGTTGTCGTCGCGCTGGGCGTCTTCTCCTTTGCGGACCACGCGCTGGAGGGGGACATGCTCGACGAGCGGCCCGTGGGAGATGACGACACCGGCGGCGTGGGTGCCGACGTTGCGATTGGTCCCCTCCAGCGTGCGGGCGATGTCGATCAGCCGCTTGACCACCGGATCGGTGTCGTACTCGCGTTTCAGCTCGGGGCTGAGTTGGAGGGCCTTGTCCAGGGTCATGTCGAGCTGCTGCGGGATCATCTTCGCCAGCTGATCGACACGGGCCAGGGGGAGGTCGAGCACCCGGCCGACGTCGCGGACGGCGGCCCGGGCGGCAAGCGTGCCGAAGGTGGCGATCTGGGCGACACTTTGCTCGCCGTATTTGCGTCGGACGTAGGCGATGACTTCTTCGCGGCGGTCCTGGCAGAAGTCGATGTCGATGTCGGGGGCCTCGCTGCGATTGGGGTCCAGGAAGCGCTCAAACAGCAGGTCGTACTCCAGGGGATCGACGTGGCTGAGCTGGAGGACGTAGCTGACCAAGGCGCCGCAGGCCGAGCCGCGGGCCCCGGCGGGGATGCCGCGCTCCCGGGCGAAGCGGACGAAGTCCCAGACGATGAGGAAGTAGCTGGCGAAGCCCATGCGGCAGATGATGGCCAGTTCGTGGCGGAGGCGTTCGACGGCGGCCGGGGGTGGCTCGGGGCCGTAGCGCTGCCGCAGCCCCGACTCGCACAATTCCCGCAGATAGTCCTCGGGCTTTTTGCCGGCCGGGGGCGTGAACACCGGGAAGTGCCGCTTGGAAAAGTCGAGCTGGAGGTCGCAGCGGTCGGCGATCTCCTGGGTGCGTCGCACGGCGTCTTCCTGCCCCGGAAACAGGGGATACATCTCTTCGGGGCTGCGGACGTGGAACTGGTCGCTGCCGTATTTCAGGCGGTGTTCATCGTTGATCGACTTGCCGGTGTTGATGCACAGGAGAACGTCGTGGGCGAAATGGTCTTCCTGGCGGAGGTAGTGGGCATCGCTGGTGGCGACCAGCGGCAACCCGAGCCGGCCGGCGATGTCGCTGGCCACCTCGGCGCAGCGCTTCTGGACTTCCAGGCCGTTGTTCTGAATCTCGATGTAAAAACGGTTGCCGAACACCTTGGCGAACCAGCGGGCCACCTCCTCGGCCTCGTCCAGGCGGTCGTTGAGGATATGTTCGCTGAATTCACCCGCCGCGCAGCCACTGAGGCAGATGATCCCTTCCTGGTGGGCGGCCAGCAGTTCCTTGTCGATTCGGGGCACATAGTGGTACCCCTCGAGGAAGGCGATGGATGCCAGTTTGATCAGGTTGCGAAAGCCGGTGTGGTTTTGGGCGAGCAGGGTGAGGTGGTAGCCGGCGTCGCCGCGGCGGCGAGCCTCGCGGTCAGTGCGCTTGCCGGGGGCGACGTAGGCTTCGTAGCCGATGATCGGCTTGATCCCCTTCGCCCGGCAGGCCTTGTAGAACTCGATGGCGCCATAGAGGTTGCCGTGGTCGGTGATGGCCACGGCGTTCATGCCAAGGCTGTGGACCCGATCGACCAGTTCGGGGATGCGGCTGGCGCCATCGAGCAGGCTGTAGTGCGTGTGGCAATGCAGATGAACGAAGGGTCGATCCATCGCTGAAGCTGTCCGTGAACCGACGTCGTCGAGGACACCGAGGCAATTATTATAGGAACACTCGGTGCCACGCCCCGGACCGAAGGGCCGCACCGTTGCTGGGGACGAGGCGGGTGCGCTGCGGCTGGACCGAGGCCGACCTCCGGGCCGCGTCTCCGCGGCTCGCGGCAGCGATCTGTGGCGGAGATGACCTTCCATGCGAGTGGCCCATTTCATCCAGCGCTATCCGCCGGCGTTGGGGGGCGCCGAGGCGTACATCGCCCGCCTGAGCCGGTTTCTGGCAGCTGAGGGCGACCGCGTCACGGTGTTCACCTCGGCGGCGCTGGACCTGGAGGGCTTCTGGTCGCCGCGCGGTCGCTGCCTGGAGGCGGGTCTGCGCATGGAAGACGGCGTCGAGGTGCGGCGCTATTGGCCCTGGCGGCTGCCGGGCCGCCGTTGGCTCCTCAAACCGCTGTCGCTGGTGCCGATCCGCACTTGGCAATGCCTGACCCTGACGTGTAATCCGATCAGCGGCCGCTTATGGACCGATTGTGGCCGACGAGACTGGGCCTTCGATCTGGTGCACGGCTCGTCATTTCCATATGCGTTTCCGCTGGTGTGCGCCCGCCGCCTGGCGCGGCGGCTGGGCGTCCCCTTCCTGCTGACGCCGTTTGTCCATCTGGGTGACCTCGACGACCCGGGTAATCCGACCCGGCGGATTTACACATCGCCGGCCCTGCTCCGCCTGCTGGCTGCTGCCGACCGGGTCTTCGTGGTGACCGAGTTAGAGCGCCGGGCGCTGCTCGACGGGGGCGTGGCGGAAGCGAAGTTGGTGCGGATCGGCCTCGGTGTCGATCCCGCCGAGTGTACCGGGGGGTGCCGCGAGGCGGCCCGACGCTCGTGGGGCGTCGGTCCGGAGGAGGTGGTGGTCGGGCACCTGGCCAACAACAGCGTGGAAAAAGGGACCGTCGACCTGCTGCGGGCGGCGGCCCGCTCCTGGGGGCGCGGGCCGGGCTGGCGGCTGGTCCTGGCTGGCCCGGAGATGCCCAACTTCCGCCGCTTCTGGCAGAACTACCCGTTCCGAGCGCGGGTTGCCCGCCTGGGTGTGTTGAGCGAAAATCAAAAGCGCGACTTCTTCGCCGGCATTGACCTGTTCGCCCTGCCGAGCCGCAGCGATGCGTTCGGCCTGGTGCTGTTGGAGGCCTGGGCCAACGGCAAGGCCAACGTCGCCTATCGCGCCGGCGGCCCCGCCGAGGTCATCCGCCACGGCGGTGACGGCTGGCTCGTGCCCTGCGGCGACGTGCCCGCCCTGGCCGACGCCCTGGATCAGCTGGCCGCCGACCACGACCTGCGGCGGCGCCTGGGCGAAAGGGGCCGGCAACGCATCGTCTCCGAGTTTCTCTGGCCCGACAAGCTCGCCCAAGTGCGCCGCGTGTACCAGGAGCTGATCGCCGACCGGCAGCAGGTGACCGGGCGGGGAATTTAGCGCTTCAGGACCTCCAGAATGCTTCCACCCAATTCCAGAAAGTTGCGGATGCCCTCCGGTTTGACCCGCTGATCGGCCCGGTAGAGGGCGAAGCGGTCCCCTCTCCCTTCGACGCTCAAGCCCGGATGCTCCTCGAAGAACTCCAGCGTCTCCGGAGTAAACAGCTCTCGAACGGACGCCTCGTCCGGGCCGCGCAACAGATACATCCGGGAAAAGCGGGGATGGTCGGCGAAGTCAATGTCTTGGTAACCGAACAGGTTCATCAGCTTGTGCAAGAAATTCTCTGGTCCGAGCGTGAACGACGGCAACCGCAGCGCCGGCGAGCAGACCAACGCCACCGTCTGGGAATGGCTGCGGCGTGTCTTGCCCGAGCCGGTCACAAACCGTTGATCGACGATGCTGACCTCCATATGGGCGGCGCGGCCGTGCAGCAGATTGGCATAGGTCGTGTCGCGACCGAGGTTGTGGACGGCGAAGACCACGAACGGCTGGAGCAGCTCCTGAGGGGGGACGGGGTAGAAATCGAAGCCGAGATCGGCGGCAGCCCGCTCCAGGGCTTGGCGGCGTTTCTTTTCCAGGACGTAGATGCCGTAAAGCGCGCCGCCGATGATGCCGAGGACGATGGCTGCGACGATGACCGCGGACAGCATCGGGGGCCTCCCGGGTTTGATGGTGCCGGGCCGTACGCGGCCCGCCACGGGGCTGAGGCCGGGCGCGATCGGCGACGGTCAACCGGCGGACCGGCGTTCTTCGTCGAGTTGGTTGAGTTTGTTGTAGAGGGTCTTGAGGCTGATGCCGAGTTCTTCGGCGGCTTTGGACTTGTTGCCGCCGTGCTTGTGGACGACGCGGAGGATGTGCTCCATTTCGACGTCGCGGAGGGTGCGGGGGCCGGTGGCGGCCGCCGCCGGGGCGGCGGCCGCCACCTTGCCGGCCAGCGGCGCTGCCACCGACCCCACGCGGATGTGGTGCGGCAAATGCTCCGGCCCGATCCGCTGCCCGCCCGCCAGAATCAAGGCGTGCTCCATGACGTTGGCCAATTCCCGCACGTTCCCCGGCCAGTGATGCTCCAGGAGCACGTCGATCGCTTCCGGGCTGAGCAGCTCCGCGACTTGCTCCACCGGCCGCCGGGCCGCCCGGGCCAACAGGTGCCGCGCCAGGTCGGGAATGTCCGCGCGCCGCTCGCGCAGGGGTGGCAGGCGAATCTCGAAGGTGTTGATGCGAAAGTAGAGGTCCTCGCGGAATTCGTCGCGGGCGATCATCTCCCGTAAGTCGCGGTTGGTGGCGCAGAGGACGCGCACGTCGGTCTTGAACGGCCGCGTGTCCCCCACCCGCCGGATTTCGCCCGATTCCAGGAAGCGGAGGAGTTTCACCTGGATGTTCTTGTTCAGCTCGCCGACCTCGTCGAGAAACAGCGTGCCGCCATTGGCCACCTCGAACAGCCCCTTGTGGTCGCGCTCGGCGCCGGTGAAGGCCCCCTTGACGTGGCCGAAAAGCTCGCTTTCCACCAAGTTTTCCGACAAGGCCCCGCAGTTGACCGGCACAAACGGCATGTGCGCCCGCTTGCTCTGCAGGTAGAGGGTGCGGGCCACCAGTTCCTTGCCGGTCCCCGTCTCACCGAGGATCAACACCGTCGAGTCGGTGGGCGCCACCGTGGCAATCAGGCGATGCACGCTCTGCATGCTCGGCGAGGAGCCGACGAGCACCGTCGGTCCCTCGGCGGCCTGCACGCGGGTCTGGAGCGCCAGGTTCTTGTTCGTCAGCTGCCGCTTCTCGGCCACCTTGCGGAGGATCGCCTCGATCTCGGCCAGCTTGCACGGTTTGGTCACATAATCGAAGGCACCCAGGCGCATCGCCTCGATGGCCGTCTCCATGCTCCCGTGGCCCGTGAGCACGATGGCTTCCGTGTCGGGGGCGATCTGCTTCAGCTGCTCCAGGACTTCGATGCCATTCAAGCCGGGCATGCGCAGGTCGAGGATGGCGGCGTCGAAACTCCCCTTTTCCAGGGCCTTGATCGCCGACTTGCCGTCGGGGCAGACGGTGACCTCGTGCCCCAGGCGGGGCAACTCGGCACGCATCAGCTCCTGAAGCGCCTTCTCGTCGTCGGCGAACAAGATTCGCAAGCTGAGATGCGGCGACGTGGCCACAGGTTCCCTCCTTGGGTCTCGGGGGAGCGGCGGTCGAGCGTGGCGACGCGCTCAGGCGGCGTGCCGCGTGGCCCGGCCATCGGCCGGGCCGGGCGCCTCCGTCGATCTCCCCCCGTGCGTTGCTCTCTCGTCCCGTTCCGGATCGCCGCCGGCGTCGGATGCCGTTCGGCCGCGAACCAGCCGCGCCAGGTTGCCGTACACGCCCGAGGAGCGGCCGGCAGACACCGCGTCGTCCGCCGGCTTCAGAGGCAGGCGGACGGTGAACGTACTCCCCTGGTTCGGTCCCGGGCTGGCCGCCTCGATCTCCCCCCGGTGCTGGCTGATGATCAGGTGGCTGATCGTCAGTCCCAGGCCCGTCCCCTTGCCACTGCGGCTGCGGGTGAAGAACGGTTCGAAAATGTTCTCCAGCACGTCCGGCGTCATGCCGCAGCCGTTGTCCCGGAAAATCATCTCCGCCATGCCATCGCGCTGCCGCAGCTCGATCGTCAAGGTGCCACCTTCGTCGAGGCTGTCCAGGGCGTTGACCACCAGGTTGAGCACCACCTGGTTGATCTCCTGCGAGTTGACCCAGGCCACCGGACGCACCGTCGGCGCGAAAACGATGTGCTTCCCCTTGGAGTTGGGCAGATGCTCGGCCACATCGAGCACCGCCTGGATCAGCTCCGCCAGGTCGGTCGGCTCGCGGCGCGACTCGCTGCTGCGGCTGAATTCCAGGAGGCGCTCGGTGATCTTCTTGCAACGGAAGGCCGCTTCCTGGATCATCCGCAGGTACTTGGTGATGACCTCACCGCTTTCCGGCTCACGGGCCAGCAGGCCCGTGAGCCGGCTTTCCAACGCCTCGCTGCAAAAAGCGATGCTGGCCAGTGGGTTATTGATCTCGTGGGCCACGCCAGCGGCCAAAAAGCCGACGCTGGCCAGCCGCTCGGAGCGGACGAGTTGTCGGCTGCGCTCGTTTACTTGGCGGGCCAAGTCGCGGTACATCTCCTGAAGCCGGGCGGTCATGGCATTGAAGGCGGCGGCCAGTTCCTCGAGTTCGTCTTTGCTCTGCACGACGATGGGATGGTCGAAATCGCCCGCGGAGACCCGCTGCACTCCCTGCTGCAGGGCCTCGATGGGGGCGAAGGTCCAGAGGTAGAAGAAGCGGAGGGAGCCGGCCAAGAGCAGGACGCCGCCGATGGCCGAGGTCAGCACCATCGCCAGGCTCCATTCGTAGTCGCGGCGCGCCAGGGTGAGTCGGCGGTAGACGTCGGCGTAGATGGCCTCGTGCAGTTCGTCGGCGGCGCGCATCAGCTTGGCGATGCTCGCCTGCACGGCCGGGTCGTGCCGCAGGGCGGCGGTCGATTGCAAAGGGGCGACTTCGGAGCGGCTGAAGGCGGTCATGGCCTGTTCCAGGGCCGCGAATTGACCGCTGATGTCCGCGATCAGCCCTTTTTCGTGTTCGCCCTGGTCGGGATCGCGTTGGCGTTGGAGCGTCTCCTGGAGTTTGCCCTGGTAGGCGGCGAGGGTGTCGCGGGCCTGGACCAGCCGGGCCCGCAGCTGCGTCCACTCCTCGGCCAAGCCGGCGTTGGCGTCGGTGGGGCCGGAGCCAAGGTTGGTGATGTCCGCCTTGAGTCGCTGGGCCTCATACAGTTCCACCAGCTTGCTGTCGATGCAGCGCATGGTGGCGCGGTAAGAGAGAAGGCCTTTGATGGTGCCGGCCAAGACCACGCCGACGATCACGACGACGAGGCCCAGTCCCAGCATCAGCTTGTGGCGAATGCGCCAATGGCAGGCCAAGGGCCGACCTCCTCTTCGTCCCCGAAGGGGCAGCGGGTGAAGGGGAGCGAGCGACTTTGCCCCCGATTCCAAAGCTGCCCATCTTCCGCGGCATCCGTGCGCTAGGGGCCTTGCGGGCCGGACTTTACCACAACCCGCCGCGGAAATGGAGAGCAAGTTGACCCTCGGCAGGCCCTCTCTTTGCGCGGCACGACCCACCGTTTGCCGCCCGCAGCGAGCGCCGGAGGAGACGATTTATGGTTTCGCGCCCGCAGCGTGCCGCAGGGGACAAGTTATCGTTTCCCGGGCGTCGCGAGCGCGAACCGATGAATTCAGGGGAAGCGCCAACCGATGGATCGGGAGCGCGCCAAGTCCGCTTTCAGTTTGTCAGTCGCCCGTTTTGCTGGAAAGCGGCCCTACGGGCGGGTATAACCACACA
Source organism: Gemmataceae bacterium (assembly GCA_025055215.1). GTDB lineage: Bacteria > Planctomycetota > Planctomycetia > Gemmatales > Gemmataceae > JANWYO01. The sequence continues at coordinate 9,524 of JANWYO010000315.1, read as the reverse complement.
ATGGTCCGTCCTGCGCCTCAGCGACCGAGGAGGAAGCCATGATACGTGCCGCGGGCCCGATCGGCGTGCTGGCAGCGGCCCTCGTGGCGGCGCCGGCCTCGTCGGCAAACGAACGAACATCGCTGAAAGAAGCCCTGGCCCTCCAGGAAACCCTGCAACAGGCGATCCACGAGGCGGAGCCAGCCATCGCCTGCATCCTCGTTTCCCGCAGCGATGCGTATCGGCAAAGTGGCCAAGGGCCCTCGTCAGACGAGCCCGGCAGCCTCGGCAGCTTCGACGCCCAGAAGCCGAGCCGCCTCCCTCGCCCCGAACTGAAAAAGCTCGACCTGGCGGACCCGGAAAACGTCCCGGAGTCGTTCGGCAGCGGCGTTGTCATCGACGCCCGCGGCTTGATCCTGACCAACTACCACGTCGTCCGCGAAGCCACCAAGATTTATGTGCGGCTGCCGGGTTTGCCCGGCAGCTACGCCGACATCCATGCTGCCGATCCGCGCAGCGACTTGGCCGTGCTGCGGCTGATCGACAAGCGCCCGGTCAAGCCGATCCGCCTGGGCGATGGCGGTCAGGTACGCAAGGGTCAGTTCGTGCTGACCATCGCCAACCCGTTTGTAGCCGGCTTCCGCGACGGCAGCCCTAGCGCCTCGTGGGGCATCGTCAGCGACCTGCGCCGGAAAATGCCGGGCCCCGCGTCGGAGACCGAGCTGACGAAAACCCTGCATCACTACGGCACCCTGATCCAAACCGATACCCGCCTCAACCTCGGGTGTAGCGGCGGCGCCCTCATCGACCTCAAAGGCGAACTCATCGGCCTGACGACCGCCCTTCCCGTGACCAGTGGCGCCGACACCGCCGGCGCCTTGGCCATCCCCATCGATGCCGGCATCCGCCGCGTGATCGAAGTCCTCCGTCGCGGCGAGGAGGTGGAATACGGCTTTCTCGGGGTCGTCTTGAGCAAGAGTAACTGGGGCGACGGCGTGCACTTGGCCGACGTCGGCCGCGACTCCCCCGCTTGGCGCGCCGGGCTGCGCCAAGGCGACACCGTGTTGGCAGTCAACGGCGTCCCGGTGCGCGACACCGACGAACTGTATCTCGCGGTCGGCACCCTGTTGGCCGGCTCCGAAGCCAAACTTCTGGTGCGCTCACCGGGCAGCACGGCGCGAACCGTCAGCGTCAAGCTCGCTAAGTACCGCGTCTCAGACAAGCTCGGGCCAATCATCGCTTCGCAGCGTCCTGCTCCGGTCCGTGGGTTGCGGGTTGACTACAGCAGCATCCTGCTGCAAGGAAGTGGGGTCCTGAGCGGGGCGTTGAGCATGCCGCCGGGCGTCTGCATCCGCGAGGTGCAGCCCAACAGCCCAGCCGAGGTTGCCCATCTGAAAGTCCACGACATCATCACCGAGGTCAACCGCCGACCGGTGCACACCCCTGCGGACTTCTACCGGGAAGCTGGTCGCGTCGTCGGTCCGCTGGAGTTGACCCTGCTCGATCCGGCCTCCAACCGTACCCGCCTGGTGAGGCTGCCGTAGTCATGCGCTACGCCATCTGCAACGAAACCTTCGAGGGTTGGGAGCACGCTCGAGTGTGCCGGCTGGTGGCTGACCTCGGCTACAGTGGTCTGGAAGTGGCCCCGTTCACCCTGGCACCGCGGATCACGGACGTGCCGGCGGAGCGCCGCCGCGACCTCCGCCGCCAAGCGGAGGACTGCGGCCTGAAGATTCTGGGGCTGCATTGGCTGTTGGCCAAGACGGAGGGGCTGCACGTCACCTCGCCCGATGCTGCGGTCCGCCGTCGTACGGCCGATTATCTCGTCGACCTGGCACGGGCCTGCCGCGACCTGGGCGGCGATCTGATGGTCTTCGGTTCCCCGTTGCAGCGGCGTATTCCGCCCGGTGCCAGTCGCGAGCAAGCCGTGGATTATCTTGCGGATACCTTCAGCCAGGCACTGCCGGGGATTGCGGAGTGCGGCGTGACGCTCTGCCTGGAACCCCTGGCGCCGAGCGAAACCGACTTGATCCAGAGTTGCGCCGAGGCCGTCGCCGTCCTCGACCGCCTGCGGCATCCGAACCTGCGGCTCCATCAGGATGTCAAGGCGATGTCGTCCGAGGGGGTGCCGATCCCGGAGTTGATTCGACGGTATGCGGACCGCACGGCCCATTTTCATGCCAACGACGCCAACCGTCGCGGGCCTGGGTTTGGCGACGTCGATTTCGTGCCGATCTTCCGGGCATTGAAGGAGACGAACTATGCTGGCTGGGTGTCGGTTGAGGTCTTTGACTACACGCCGGACCCAGAGACGATCGCACGGGAGAGCATTCGCTATATGCGGGAATGCGAGGCCAAGGCTGATGGAGGGGCGTAGGGACGGGGATTGGCGGCCGGCTGTCGGCCGGCTGCCAACCGCCTTGCTGGTGCCGCTGAGCTTGTGGCTGGCCGCGGGGTTCGCCTCCGCCGGGCCGCCCCTGCACGCCGGCTTCGCCGAGACCGACATCACCCCCAAGCTCGGCCCCAAGCCGGTCTACTTGGCCGGATTCGGCCCCAATCGCCCAGCCACCGCGATCCATGACGCGCTGAAGGCCCGCGCCGTCGTCTTCCGTCACGCCGACACCCGGATGGCCCTCGTCTCCCTCGACCTGGTCGGTTTCTTTTTCGACCATATCGTCCGCGTCCGGGCCCACTTGCCGGAGTTTGCGTACGTCCTGGTCTCCAGCACGCATACCCACTCCGGGCCCGATACCCTCGGGCTGTGGGGGCCGAACCCGCTGCGGCGAGGTGTCGATGACGACTACCTGGCCTGGGTCGAGAAGCAGGTGGTGGCCGCCGTGCGGGCGGCGGAGGCCGTCGCCCGCCCCGTGACGGCCGTCCTCGGCACCGTCCGGGTTCCGGAGCTTCTCCATGATGCCCGCGAACCGCTCGTCAAACACGACGAGTTGGTGGCCATCCAGTTGAACGACCCTGCCTCGGGGAAGCCCGCCGGCATCATCGTGCAATGGAACTGTCACCCGGAAACGCTGGGCCCGAAGAACACGGCGTTGAGTGGCGACTTCGTCAGCTCTACGGTTGCCGAGTTGCGGCAGCGCCGCGGCTGTCCCGTGGTCTACCTCACAGGTACCGTCGGCGGGCTGATGACTTCGCTGCATGTGCCGATCCGCGACGAAGCAGGCGCGGAACTGGCGGACGGCACCGTCGCCAAGACGGAGCGGTATGGTCGACTGCTGGCCCGCCGCGCCGAGGAGGCGCTGGCGCGCCCCCAGCCGCTGACGCTGGCGCCGCTGTCGGTGCGGCGACGCGAACTCTTCGTCCCTCTCGACAATAAGCTCTACCTGCTCGCCTGGCAGGCGGGGGTGCTGCGTCGGCCCGCTTTTGTCTGGAGCGGTCACGCCGACCGGGCCGAGCCAGCCGGGGCGGCCGACGTCGCCCGGCCGTTGTGCCTGAAGACAGAAATCGCCTGGTTGCGGCTGGGCCAGCTCGATGTTGCGGCCATTCCTGGGGAAATCTACCCGGAGTTGGTCCTCGGCAAGGTTCAGGACCCGCCCGATCCCGGAGCCGACTTTCCCGAGGCGCCCATCGAGCCGGCCATTTATGCCCAGCTTCCAGGCCCCCATCGCATGATCGTCGGTCTGGCCAACGACGAGATCGGCTACATCATCCCCAAACGGCAATGGGACCAGGCCGCTCCGTACTGTTACGGCCGAGCGAAGCCGCAGTATGGCGAGAGCAACAGCGTCGGGCCCGAGGCGGCGCCGGTGCTGTGCCGCGCCTTCCGCGACTTGGTGAAAGGCAGGAATTAGCCGGTACTGGTAGGCGGCACACGATTCAGCGGTTCGCACCCCCGATTCATCCCTGCGGCGCTTGCGGCGGGCGCCAAGCGATGAATCGGAGCGAGTTAGACGCGCTACGCGGAGTGGCGGCGTTCGCACGGCTCAACCCGACCTTGCACCAAAGTCAGCACCCGACCGGCCCGCTGCGCGGCAAGCGGATCGTGCGTCACCAGGACGATAGTCTTCCCGGCCCGGTGGAGGGTCTCAAAGTCGTCGTAGACCTGCTGGCGAGTGTCCGGGTCGAGATTGCCCGTCGGCTCGTCGGCGAGAATGACGGCGGGGTCTGGGGCCAGCGTGCGGGCCAAGGCGACCCGCTGCTGTTGGCCGGCGCTGAGTTGGGCGGGTTTGTGGCACGCCCGATCAGCCAAGCCGAACTGCTCCAGCAGGTCGAAGGCCCTGCGGCGCTGCTGGGCCGGCCCGACGCCGTTGAGGAGCAGCGGCAGCTGCACATTCTCCAGGGCGGTCAGGTATGGGACGAGGTTGAACGATTGGAAGACGAAGCCGATGCGACGGCGGCGCAGGGCGGCGCGGTCGGCCAGGGAAAGGTCGTAGATTGACTGGCCGTCAAACCAGACTTGGCCGCGGCTGGGGGCGAGCATGGCACCGAGGATGGCCAAGAGGGTGGATTTGCCGCTGCCACTGGGGCCGACGACGGCGACGAATTCGCCGGCGGCGATGGTCAGGGTGGTCGGCTGCAAGGCGAGCACCCGCTGGCCGGGTGGGCCGTACTCCTTGGCGACGCCATCGAGGTGGAACATGGCCTTAGACCTCCTGGAAACAAAGACAGGGATCGAGCCGGGCGGCGGCGCGGGCCGGCCACCAGGAGGCAGCGGCGGCAACGGCGGCAGCAGCGCCACCGGCGGCCAGCCCCAGCCCGGGCAGCGGGGCCACCGGGACGCCGGCCCAGCGGGGGCCAAGGGCCACCGCCAGGGCCGTTCCCAAGGCAGCCCCTACCAGACCGCCCAAGCTCCCCACCAGAAGGGCCTTGGTGAGGAAGAGGCGGCTGACGAAGCGGGGAGGGGCTCCCAAGGCCATCAGCGTGCCGATCTCGCGACGGCGTTCGCGGACGTTGGCCCAAGTGGCGTTGGCGATTGTGGCCGCCGCCATGCCGACCAGGATGCCAAGCAGCACCCACGACAGTCCGTCCATGATGCGATTGACCGAAAGTTGCGTCTGCACCACTTGGGCAATGGTGACCACCTTGGTGCCGGGCAAGCGGTCGGTCAACTGCCGCACCAGATTGCGGGCCATGTCCTCGCAGCACCCCATAATTTCGATGCAGTTGATGACCTCACCCTTGCCGGCCAGGCGCTGCACGGTGTGGAGATGGGCGAAGACGCGGCCGTCATCGACAGTGCCGGTAGGCGGCAGGACAGCCGAGACGGTAAACGTCCGGCCGAGGAGCTGCACCTGGCTACCGGGGGTCAAGCCGGTCAGGTGGGCCAGGTCGGCGCCGAGGAGAACCTCGGTCTGGCCCAAGTCGCGGATGGTGCGGCGGCTCCGGCCATCGGCGGGAGCGGCGGCACAGCGGGCACGTCGGCACCCTTGGTGTGGGGCAAACAGATTGGCGCTCTGCCAGGCTGCTTTCCCCTGAAATTCCGACTGCGGCAGGATGCCGGTGAGGATGACGCTGCGGTCCCCCAGGCGCGTCGGCACGCAGAGTTTGGGCGACAGGTTTTCGACGCCTTCGAGGTTGGAAAAGGCCAATTCGTGGACGTATTCCTCCGGCATCGTTTGGCCGTGGAGGTCGGCGGCGTAGTAGTCCTGGACCGTGACGCCCTGGGGGAGGACGAGGACGTTGGCGCCGAGGGCCTCCAATTCGCGGGCGATGGCTCGCTCGGAGAAGAGGATGATGTGGCGAATGGCGACGAACGCGGCCGTGCCGAGGAGGACAGTCAGCAGTCCGGTGAGAAGGGCCGTGGGGCGTTCGCGGATTTCCTTCCAGATCAGGGTGCGGAAGCGCATCGTAGGTCCTCCGGGGCGGCTGGGGTCGGCGGCGGGCCGGCGGGCCCGCCGCTCACTTCTGGTTGTGCTTGCAGTTCGGGTCGTTGCAGCATTTGCCCGCCGCCGCCAACGCCTTGGCCATCTCGTCCTTGCTGGCGGTGACGGCGTATTTGCCGATCAGCACCCCGGGCGGGGCCATGAAGACAATCGTGGGCGTCGTGGTGGAAAGCTGCAATTCGGTGAAAAAGGTCGCCTCCTGTGGGTCGGCCAGCGAGACGGTCACGACCTGGGTCCTGGGTGCGAAGTGGGGATCGGCCTGGAAGTCGCGCACGGCCTGAGGCAGGGTGGGCGCTCCCGGTTGGTGGGTGCAGAGCAAGACGAGGCGGTTCTGCTGTAGGGCCAACATGCAGGCCGCCTTGGTCGGCGTCACCAGGCACGGTGCCAGGTTGGCCTCGGTGCAGGTTCGCAGGAAGTATCCCGTCACCGCCCCATTGGCGTGTACTGCAATGACCATCGGCATCGGGGCCCGGCTGATCTGGAAGCGATCGACGAGGACCCTCTCGCCCGGCTCGGTGATGTTCACCGCGGCGGTGATCGCTTTGGTCGGGTGCTTGTCGGTGAAGCCCTGGACGACACGGACCATCGCCTGGGCGGCGTCGTCCCATTCGCGGTAGAAGACGAGGAAGGTGGTCTTGTTATCGGCGGCGGCATGGCGGAGGGCTGCGTCTCCTTTGCCAAAGACGGGCGGTTGGGCGATCGCCAGGGCACAGGCCGCCAGCAGGGTGGCCCCGGCCAGTCCGCCGGTGATTGGGAAAAGCAGGGTGTTCATGGTCCTCCTCGTCGGTTCCGTGGGCTGATCCCTGAACGGGAGCCGTTGGCATCCCGGGGAGTTCCTCCATAGCTGGCAGAGGGCATCGGATCAAGCCGACCTCGCGGCCGGGTCACACCTGTCGTGTGGGACGGGGTTGAGCGCTTCAGGCGGCAGTTTTCCCCACTTCTCCACTTCCTGCCGATTCCCCGTTTCTCGCTGCGGATTGCTCGTTTGGCGCCCATGACTCATCGTTTCGGGCTTGCTGCATGCCGAGCGAACGTCTCGCGTCAGGGCGCGAGCCGATCAATCCATCTGCCCCAAGTCCCCGCGGCCGCGCGGCGCAGAAATCGCACGTTTCTGTTTGCGGTTTGCGGGCGTGGCGCTTACACTGAAGTCGGCGATTCCCCGCAACCGAGCATACGGAGCCTTCGAGGCATCATGGATTCATCGATTGTGGTCACACCGCCGAACGCGGCCGCCGAGATTCCGATGGCGGAGCCAGTGTCTGAAACGACGGAGTTGCTCAAGCAGATCCTGGACGTGCAGCGGGAGCAGTTGGCGTTGATGCAGGCCAGCAGCGCCGCTCACGATCACACCCAGCGTTGGAAGGCGTTTTTGTCTCGTTGGCACGAGGACTTCCCCGGGTTGGCTGCCGCCTGCAAGCAGGTGGTGCCGATCCTGGAGCGGACCTACGCCTCCCTCCTGGCGGACCTGGTGGCTCACTTGCGTGAGCAAGGGGAGGGGGCATTGGACAACGAGTATACGTTGGCGGAATTCCTCGACCGCTACGGGATGAGGCTTGGCCAACTGGGCGCGGTCCTCGGCCTGGTCGCAAGCCTAGCCGAGGCCGGGACTTCCAACGAACCCGCCGCTTGAGCGCCTTGCGCGCCGTTCCGGGTCTGGTGCATGAACGAGCGTGCCGTTGCCGTTGCCGCGCGCCCTACCCGGGTTCGGTACGTCGTCCTGGCCTGGATTTGCAGCCTGTCGATGCTGACGTACATCGATCGGGTGTGCATCAAGGAAGTTCGGCCGGCCATCCAACGGTCATTGACCGACGCCGACGGTCGGCCGATGTCGAACGAAGATTTCGCCTGGGTCTTTTCGGCGTTTGCCCTGTCGTATTCGCTCTTTGAGGTTCCCAGCGGCTGGTTGGCCGACCGGATCGGTGCCCGCAAGGTGCTGTCGCGCATCGTGTTGTGTTGGTCATTTTTCACCGCGGCGACCGGCTTGGCCTGGAACTGGTTCAGCTTGGTGCTCTTCCGCTTCCTGTTCGGCGCTGGTGAGGCGGGCGCCTACCCGACCAGCGGCCGGGCCCTCCGCAACTGGTTCTCCTTTCGCCAGCGGGGGCTGGCCCAAGGGGCGCCGTGGATTTTCGGCCGCTGGGGCGGAGCGTTGGCCCCGATGCTGATCGCCGCCGCCGCGGCGTGGCTTGGCTGGCGGGGCGCGTTCATCCTCTTCGGCCTGGTGGGGGTGGTTTGGGTCGTCTTCTTCTGGTGGTGGTTCCGCGACCACCCGCGGGAGCATCCGGGCGTCAACGAAGCCGAGCTTTTGGAAATCGAGGAAGGGCGGCTCACCGTGGACAAACCGGCGCCGCTCGCCTGGGGCCAAGCGCTCCGCAGTCCGACGCTGTGGATCCTCTGCCTGATGTACTTTTGTAGCAACGCCGGCTGGTGCCTGTTCATCACCTGGGCCATGGCCGCTTTCGCAGGAGTGCTGCACCTGGATGGCTGGGGCTTGCGCTCGGCAGCGGGGGCCCCGTTGTTTTTCGGCGGCATCGCCTGCGGCCTGGGTGGCTTGTTTACCGATCGTCAAGTCCAGGTCTGGGGCCGACGCTGGGGCCGCACTCTTCAAGGTGCCATCTCCTACGCCCTCGGTGGCCTCTTTTTCCTGATCGCCGTGACCCAGACCAATCCGCTGCTCGCGGTCGGTGCCTTGTGCTTGGCGTCGTTCGGCAAGGACTTCGCCATGGCTGCCAGCTGGTCCACGACCATCGACATCGGCCATCGCTACTCGGGCACCATCGCCGGGTTTATGAACATGATCGGCAATCTGGGCACGGTCTTCAGCCCGCCGATCGTCGCGTGGCTGGCCCGGATCAGCGGCACCGCAGAGAGCAGCAACTGGAAAGCGGCCCTGTATTACTCGGCGGCCATGTTTTTCGTCGCCTCGGTCTGCTGGCTATTCATCAACCCCCGGCGGGTGATCGTTTACTCGCCAGAACACTACGACCGTCTGAAGGCCGAAGGAGCGTTGGCCTGATCGTTCAGCCCGCAAGGGCGATCACATCGCGCACATCCCGGCATTAACTCCGACTTCACCGTGGCATGGCACAAGCGACGCAGGCGGCTCCGCCCTGTGTCGGCCCAGGCAGCGGTATCACCAGTAATTTACATATATAATCATTAATATTTACTTATATCTGATACAAATAGACGGAACATTACAAAACTGTACAAAAACTATTGACGCGTCGGGCCGCACGATATATACGTAATTTCAGTAGTAGGGCTGGGGCATTTTCGGGGTTGTTGCCCCTGGCCAACGACGGGGGAGCGACCATGCTGTGCCGACATTGTGGCAAAGGGCGGGCGACTCGGCCTCGAGGTCTTTGTTGGACGTGTTACTACAAGCCAGCGATCCGGGAGAAGTATCCGTCCACCAGCCGCTTTGCTCGACGAGGATTGGGGACGGGCAACGGTCCGGTGGGTCGGCCGCCGATGCCGACCCGAGCGTTGCCGGGAACGCCGGAGAAGATCGAGGTGCTGACCGAGCGGGCGCGCCGGCGGCAGGAACTTTGGCACAAGGACGACGCCACGCTGACAGACGGTATCGCCGATGGCCCCTCGGCGCGGGGGGGGGGGGGGAGGCAACCCCAAGCCCCGGGACGGGGGGGGGCGGGCCCGGCGGCCCCCCCCCCCCCCGGGGCCCCCGGCCCCACCGGAACCAAAAAAACA
>JANWYO010000312.1 GCA_025055215.1 Gemmataceae bacterium | reverse complement strand
GGGGGGCCGGGCGCCGCCCCCCCCCCACCCCCGGCGCCGCGGCGGCGTAGCCCCGCGGCGTCACCAACCGGCCGCCCACTACCCGCGTCTGGCTGTTGCCGACAAGGAGCGTGCTTTCCATCGTCACCCCATCCGTGTTCAACTCCTCAAGAGTCGTCACCTCGACCCGGCAACCCAGCCGGAAGGCGCACGTGACTACCCCGACAGGGGTGTCCGGGCGACGGTAGCGGAGCAGAACCTCCCGCGCCTTCGGCAGCTGCCACCGTCGCTGCGAGCTGACTGGGTTGTAAATCGCCAAGACGAAATCTCCCTGCCCTGCCGCGTGTAGCCGACGCTCGATGAGTTCCCAGGGCGTGAGCAGGTCGCTGAGGCTGACGCAGGCAAAGTCGTGCCCCAAGGGCGCGCCGAGCAGCGCCCCCGCCGCCGTGGCAGCAGTGACGCCGGGGACCACCACAAGCTCGACGCCCGGCCAAGCCGCCGCGCGCTCCATCACCAGACTGGCCATGCCATAGACACCGGCATCGCCAGACGACACCAAGGCGACATTTCGACCGCCAGCCGCCAGACCCAAAGCAAAATCCGCCCGCTCGATTTCCGCGCCGATGGGGAAGGGGTGACGTTCGGCCCGCAAGCGCAGCGATGCCAGCCGGTCGAGGTAAGCGGCGTAACCGACCACGGCATCCACCGCGCGCAAGACCCGTTCTGCAGTTCGGGTCAGCAACCCCAGGTCTCCCGGGCCGAGGCCCACAACCCAGAGTCGGCCCCGGGGCGGGGCCGGGTCTGTCTTCCGTCGAGCAAGCACGAGCGAGAAGTAGTTGCGACGCTGGGCAGCTGCCGAGAGGTCCGCCGTGACCCATTCAGCGGGCGTTGTGGCTTCCTCGACGTAGTAGGCCTCGTGTCCCGACAATAACGTCGGCAACTCCTCCAGCGCGGACCCGGGCTTCAAGAAGCAGACCGTGGAAAAGTCGTGCAGGGGTTCTTGCAGGTACTCGACGTGATAGCCGGCCGGGATGACGGCAAGCGTCTCGTCCTTCTGGGCGAGCGACCACCGAACGCGAGCGGCCGCCGCCGTGATGGATGTCACCCCGGGGACAATGTCGCTCGGGACCTCTGGGGCAAGCCGCGCCAAGAACTGCCAAACGGGCGCCGCCGTGCTGTACAGCGTCGGGTCGCCCTCCGTCAGCAGCACCACGCGTCGGCCTTGGCGACAATCGGCGGCGATGCGCTCAACCGCTGGTCGATAGGCCGCGTGCTCAGCCGTGGCACTGACCGCCGCCATCGACTCGGACAGTACCACGCGGACTTCCTGCTCGGGGCGGACGAGATGACGAACGATTTCCCAGGCGCGGCCTTGGTCGGGGCGCGGACCAGGATGGTAGAGGACGTCGGCTTCCTGGATGAGCCGAACCGCCTTGAGAGTCAGCAGTTCCGGGTCGCCGGGGCCAACGCCGATGGCCCAGAAATGCCCCATGAGACCGACCCTGATGCCTAGCCGCTGTTCGTATTCCCGCGTCGCGGCTGTTATACTGGCGCCGTTGAAGCGGAGAAAGTCGCTCTGCAAAAGTTGCGACTCGGCCGTGGGCCAGCCACTCGGGGCTCCTTCCGGGCGCGCCCGAAGAAATGCTCTTGGTCACGGCAGAATCGCAGTTTTCCTCAAAGGTGTCATTGCCGCAGAGGTTCGGGACCGACAGTCTTCTCACGGCGATGCCTCGGCGAACCGATTTTTTTCAGGGCCGTCCACACGAGGCGGTGGCCCGTGAACCGTCGGTCACAGAAGTCGCGTGAGCGCTTGCATGAGCCAAGACATCGACGCTGCCTTGCAAGGTTGGGAATACAGCCCCGAGGTGGTGCAGGCCCGGCTGGTCCAAGCCAGCGACGGGCGACAAGTCATCCAGCTGCGGGTGGACTTGGGCCTGTTGCAGATGGAAACCACCGGCCGACCGGACGGCACCAGGCCGCACGGTTGCCCGACTTATCTCGATTATTTGAAGAGGCAAGCGGCCATCGCCGAGCGCGCAGGGGAAAGTTTCGTCCTTGATGCCCAGCAGTGTCAAGAGGCGGATCGGGAGTTTTTGCAGTTCTACCACCGACGGATTGCCTGGCTGGCATTACGGAACTATGGCCGGGCCTTGGCCGACGCCGACCATACCCTGGCCTTCATGAATTTCGTTCGTCAACATTCCCCCAGCGAGGCGTACACCGAAGCTCACGACAAGTACCGAGGATTCGTCTTGTTCCATCGCACGCAGGCGGCTGCGTCGCTGGCCGTCGAGCAAGGCCGGGTCGAGGATGCCATCGACATCATCCATGCCGGTTTGGACAAACTGCGGGACTTTTTTGCGGAACAAGGCAAGGAAGATCAAATGGAGCAAGATGCCATGGTCCGACGACTGCGGGCGATGCAGCGATCCTTGCGGGAAAAGTATGACATCGAAGCGACCTTGCAGGAGCAGCTGGCCGAGGCGGTGGCTCGGGAAGACTACGAGACCGCGGCCCGACTCCGCGACGCCCTGCGCCGCCGGAACAAGCCGTGAGCACAGATCGGGCCGCGGACCGATCTCCGGCCTAGGGGCTGGCTCGCCCGGCAGGAGCATCGCGGCAACCGGCCCGCCTAGCAGGAGCACTGCGGCGGGGGGGCCCCCCGCCCCCCCGCCCGCCCCCCCGCGCGGCCG
>JANWYO010000309.1 GCA_025055215.1 Gemmataceae bacterium | reverse complement strand
GGGGGGCCGTCGGCCCCGCCGCCACGCCTCCCCGTGCGGTCGAGGTGCCATGATCCGCCGACGCCGACCAATCCGCGAAATCGCCTTCAGCTTCGACTCGTTCCTCGACGTCGTCACCAACGTCGTCGGCATCATCATCCGCTTGATCCTCGTCGTCTGGGTCGGCGCCCGCTCCTACAGCGAGGTGCAGGTACGACTCCAGGAAGCAACGCCGCGGCCACGGCCTCCCCGCACGCTGGCCGTCGAGCCAGACCGAGACGAGCCGTTGCAGGAGGAGATCACTCGCCACCGAATGGAACTGGCGCGCGCCCAGGCGGCCCTGCTCGACCAGCTGCGACAACTCGACGGGCTTGAGCAGCGATACCGCGCTGAAGAGGGGGCCTTCCTGGCCCTCAATGCCCGATGGCAAGAACTGGAAGCAGAAGAGACGGAGATCGAGCGGGTCGCGGCCGAGAAAGGAAGGGCAGCCCGCATGTCGCAAATGAGCTTGGCTGAGTTGGAAGCTCGGCAGCGGAAGCTCACCGACGAGATTCGCCGCCTCCAACAGCTGCCGCCGCTGAAAAAGACCCTCCGTTATCGCACGCCTATCAGCCGGCCGGTGCAGTCTGAGGAAGTCTTCTTCGAGTGCCACGAGGGGCGCGTCACCTTTATTCCGATTGCCGCGCTGTTGGACGAGATCCGACGGACGCTCGAAGAAAAGGCGAAGCTGCTCCGGACCAATTGGGAGGTCACGGACCTGACGGCCCCGGTCGGCGCCTTCCGCCTGCGTTACTCCCTGGAGCGGCAGCGCGACGCCCTGGACGCCGTTTTCGGCACAGGCCCTCCCGATCCCAACGCCAACTTCAGTTATGGGTTGAGCCGCTGGGAAGTGGTGCCAATCACCCCGATCCGCGGGGAGACGTTGGCCGAGGCCTTGGCCCCGCAGTCCCAATTTCGCCGCATCGCGGAGGCGATTGATCCGCGGCAGACGGTGATCACGATCTGGGTCTACCCGGAGAGTTTCGAGCTGTTCCGGCAGCTGCGAGATTTTCTCTATGAGCGGGAAATCACCGTGGCCGGGCGGCCGCTGCCGCCCGGCATCCCCATCGCCTGCTCGCGGCGCGGTTCCCGCTCCCTGGGCCAGTAACTGTCGCCTCGGTTGACCACACGCGGCCCAGGCGGCGCTGGCGAGCGGGACCGGGTAGCGACGCGGCCTCTTGCTTTTTGCCCGGCGATGGTGTTGCTTGGAGGGCACGCCCGACTTCAAGGAGAATCCCGCCATGACCCTGCCCTGCCGTCGCCAATTTTTGCGTTCGGCCGCCGCGGCCACCGCCGCCGGGCTCTCGCTTAAGCCGACAGTTTCCGCCATCGAGCCGATTCGCCGGCTGGGCCGACCGCACTTTCGCCTGAGCGTTGCCGCGTACGGCTTTCGCAAGTACCTCGACCTCAAGGCCAAGCCCAAGCCCAGCATGACGCTGGAAGACTTCATCGACTTCGTCGCCCAGCATGATGCCGATGCCGTGGAGCTGACGGCTTACTATTTTCCGCAGACCACGCCGGAGTATCTCGCGCAGCTGAAGGGTCGCGCTGCCCGGCTGGGTTTGGACATCAGTGGCACCGCGGTTGGCAATAACTTCTGCCTGACCGACCCGGTCAAGCATCGCGCTCAAATCGACATGGTGAAAGCCTGGACGGAACACTCAGCGCGGTTGGGGGCCAAGACGATGCGCATCTTCGCCGGCACCGCGCCCAAGGGAGGGGAAGAGGCGGCCCGCAAGCAGTGCCTGGCCGCCATCGAAGAAGCGTGCGACCACGCGGCGAAGTTCGGCGTGATCCTGGCGTTGGAGAACCACGGCGGCATCACGTCCACGGCGGAACAGCTGCTGACCCTGGTCCGGGCCATCAACCACTCCTGGTTCGGCGTCAACCTCGACACCGGCAATTTCATCACTGCCGATCCCTACGCCGACCTCGCCCAATTGGCCCCCTATGCCGTCAATGTCCAGCTCAAGACCGAAATCCAGCGGTCGGGGCGAGCCAGGGAGGAAGCCGACTTGCCGCGCCTCCTCGACATCCTCCGCCAAGTGAACTACCGGGGCTACGTGGCCTTAGAGTACGAAGCGGCCGAGGATCCCAAGACGGCGGTGCCGCGCCACCTGGCGACTTTGCGCAAGCTGATGCGCTCGTGACCGACCGGGGACTGGGCCTGGCATCAGGTCAAGGCCCGCAGCTGCTCGGGCGTCAGCTCGGTGACAAACTTGCACCCCAGGATCCAATCCCCGCTTGGGTGTTCGACAACGTACAACACCTGGGTCGGAACCCGACAGGCCAGATGCCGCAGGGGGTTGCGTAACTCGAGGTTGACGACCCGACCGGCCTCAACCGGCCGGTCGGTCAACAGGCTGATGCCTGTCAGCGAGATGTTGCGCACGCGCACCAGCCAGGGATCGTCGTCGATGGTGGCCGTCAGCAGGCAGGTGGCATTGGGGTTGTAGAGGTAACGGGTCGCCGCCCGCCGTTCAGGGGGAGGGGGATTGGCTTTCGCAGGCATGGCTTCGCTTGTCATGGTACCCAGGGAAGCGCTCTCCGCCGAGGCGGCGGGTTGCCCACCGCCGGTCACGGCTTACGTCCCCAAACCAGAAAACCCGTCAACGTGGCCAGGAATCGACCGTCCGCGTGCTGCCGCGCCAGCAGCGCCAGCCAATTGGCCCCTTCCTCGGGGCTAATCACAGCAGCGGCTTCGGCCCGGCGGACGGTCTCCGCGCCGAGCACCAGTTCCGCGACCCCTGCATAAGGAAGCACCACAGCGACCGGCTCGACGTGGACGTCGGTCAGGCCGAGTTCACGGCACTGGTTTGGCAGCCGACGCCCCAGCCAGCCGTCCCGAAAGCTGTCGCACCAGAAGCGGACGATTCGCCGAGCCAGGTCGCGGCAGGGAACGTCGAGGGTGATTGTCTCGAAATCGACTTCGTACAGCACGACCGGCGCCCCAGACCGGGCGACCCGGATCATTTCGCGAAGGGCTTGGCCAGGATCGGGCATGTGCATCAGAGAACGGTCGCAGCGACAGCCGTCGAACTGGTCGGCGTCAAACGGCAGCGCCAAGGCATCCGCCACGCGAAACTCGAGCGGCAGGCCGTTGCCCTCCGCCCGCCGCCGGGCCTCGTTGATCATGTCCCCGCTGGCATCGATGGCGATGACCCGGCCGGTGGGCGCGACAAGCCGGGCCAGGGCCCGGGCATCGTCGCCCGTGCCGCAGCCGACATCGAGGAATCGGCAACCAGGCCGAGGTCCGAGCAGCTCGAACGTTCGCTGCTTATAGCGCTGGAACGACGGCGCAGCGGAAGCAGCATCCAGGAAACGGATGAAGAACGGCGCGTCCGCCGTCGCATCGACTCGCCCGAAGTCTTGAAGGTACGCATTCCCCATGCACCCGGCTCCTGCTCGTCTCGGCAGGGGAGTTGGCGGCCCTCCGTGGAACACCGACACTTCTCTTACCATCTATATGCAGCGACCGTCCCCGACGGGAAGGCAGCCACGAACCCTTCACCCAGCGGCGTCACCGCCAATGCCAACGGTGGCTCATCGACGGAGCAAGTCGCCTGGATGGTTCCTTGGGGGTCGAGCGCCGCCAGACCGTTGTCCAGGTCGGCGACCAGGATTCGTTGGCCGCTAAACGACTGCGCCGCCAAGCGGCAGACGCCGGCAGCGGGGATGGGGCCGAGGGCGCGTTTGGTCAGCGAAAAACGCCGCAATCCTTCGCTGAAGCAGGCGAGGCAGACCTGCTCGCCGTCGTCGTTGACCGACAGATCGTTGATGTGGGCGACGACCCTGTCCTGCCAGACCAAAGCGCCGTCGATGGTCCAGCACGCGACGAGGCCGACGTCGCTGGCGCCGACCAGGTTCGGACGCACCGGGATGAAGGCCAAACGGTGCAGCGGCCGGGGACATTGGACTTCAACGCGCCGTCGTCCCAAGCGGTCGAAGACGATCAGGCGGGCGCGGATGTCCGCCACGGCGAGGTACTGACCGAACGGGTCCAGGGCTGCGGCCGCGGCGGCGACGCCCAGGTGGTGTTCCCAGCGGACCGTCAGATCGGGGGCCAGGAACCAGACCTGGCCGCGGCTGCCGACCGCGGCCAGGGCGGAGCCGTCGTCGGCGGCACAGGCAGCGGCGAGGGGGCCGGGAACTCGGACGTGGCCTTGGCGTTGGCCGAGACGGTCGTACAAGTGGAGCCAGTCCTGGTCGTCCCAGGCGAGGAGCCATCCTTTTTCGCGGGCTAACGTCACCCCGCGCGGGGTGCTGCCGAGGCTGATGCGCCAGAGGAGAGAGGGCGGCTGCCCCGAAGGGCAAGGCGAACCGGCGGAGGATGGGGCCACGAGGTTCATCGGAAGCCAGGGGGAGCGAAGCATCTGCGTTGGGTCTTCCTCAGGGCCGAACAAGCGGGTCAGCCGGTGAGCCACCAGCCGGCGACCAGGGCGGCCAGGGCCAGGGCACCCGTGATGCCAGCGCAGCCCACGCGACCGGAACTCCCCTCGGCCGCTACCTGCATCGAGTGCCCGCAGTGCGGACAGGGTACCAGCCGATCTTCGACACCGGGGCGCAATTCGACCTCCTTACCGCAGTTGGGACACTGATAGTAGTCCGGCACCGGCACCTCGTTGACCGCTTGGCAGGCCGGACATTTGAGCGGTCGGCCGGCCTGAGCGTCGTCCGCTTCCAGCACGACGTTGCACGAGCGGCAGCGAAACTCGATCACGGCGGTGATTTCCTCAGCGCACGCAAGAGCCTGGCGTTTCGCTTATCGGCCTGGTAGTCGGCCACCACCAGGGCCGCCCAGACCGAAGCCACCGGCCAAGCGATGAGCGTCAGCATCAGAACCAGGCAAAGGACTGCCTGGAAGACGCGGCCACATAGGAGCATTCCCAGCGGCGGCAACAGGATGGCGATGACGTAACGCATGGGTGCTACCGGCTCACCAGAAACGACCCTGCCGAATCCTTAGATGGGGAAAGAACACGGGGCGGACCGGCGTGCCCCTCAGCGCCTCGTTCGAGCATAGCGAATGGCACAACCGCGAGCCAGGGTTTCGGCCGGCTGGGGTCGTTCGCCCTTCAGGACCGCTTTCACCGCCTCCTCGAGGTAGCGAACCTTGACGTTGGCTGGGTTGCTCGTGTCGTCCATCGCCCCCATGTAGACCACGCGGCGGGCCTTGTCGAGCACGAAGAATTCCGGCGTGTAGCTGGCGCCAAAGTCGCGGGCGATCTTCTGGGTTTCGTCGTACAAGTAAGGGAAGTTGAAGCCTTTCTCCTTCGCTCGCTCCTGCATCTTGGGCAGGCGGTCCTCCTCGATGGTGTTGACGTTGATCGCCACCACCGCGACTTTGCTCCCGGGACCGGCGTATTCCCGAGTGAAAGCGATGATGCGGTCTTCGTAATCGACGGCGATGGGGCAACTGTTGCACGTGAAGACGACCACCACGACGTCCTTGTCCTTCAGATCGGCCAGCGAGTGCTTCCGGCCGTCGATCCCGGGGAGGTCCGTCCAGGCGGGGGCTGGATCACCGATGTTGAGCTTCTTGTTGTATTGGCCGGCCCAGCTGACCGGGATCAGGAGGAACAGGCTGCTGGCCACCAGGAGCAAACCGCCGCGTACCATGGCGAACCCTCATTGACGGAAACGAGCCTACCAGGGGAGCAAGCCGTGTCTTCGGCCGAACCGCGGGCATCGCGGTTCGGCCGCCGCTAGCATAGCCGAGCGCTCACGGGAGGGCCAGTTCCAGCTCGAAGGTTTCGACATCGGCAAAGGCGCGGGACTCCGGCTGGTAGACGCGGCGGACGCCCCGCAGGCGGCAGCCGTCCACGACATACTCGCCGTGGCTCCAGAGACCCTCTTGGGTGGCGCTGCCGGCGCCGATGACCGGAAAAGGGACGCCATCGTGCCTGCATCGATGAAACGGTTCGTGCCGGTGGCCATGCAGCCATAAGGCGACTTGGCCGGTCCGGGCCACGGCGAGGAGATCGTCCAGATCACGCAGCGAGCGGTAGGGCGGCTCGGGCCGGCCGTCGGCACGACAGACGGGATAATGCGTCACCAGGAACCGCGGACCGACGGGCAGCTGCCGCAGGAGCCGATCCAGCCGCGCCAGCTGCTCGGCACCGACTGCGCCGCGGGCGTCCCACGGCCAGCGGCCGCCGATGCAGGAGTTGACGCCAATCAGCCACAGCGGACCGACCTGCTGGGCGAACGGATATGGTTGGTCGTCGATTCGCTCGCCGCGCAGCCAGGGCCGAAAGTAACGCTCGAACAGCCCAGAGGCGGCGGCTTCTTGGGTGTAGTGGTCGTGGTTGCCGGGCACGGCCAAGCCGGCGGGCATGGCCGGCTCATGGACGCCGAGCAGGGCGGCGGCTCGGGCCAATTCGGTCTCAAAGCCCAAGGCCGTCGCGTCGCCGGAGAAGATGACGCGGTCCGGCCGCCGCCGCATGATGTCCGCCGTCAACAACGCCACGATCTCATCGGCCCGGCGGAACCGCTGCCCCCGGCCACACCAGTGCCAGTTGATCCAGCCGGTGACCCGCTTGGAAAACCAGTCACGGTCACGCCAGCCGAGCGGCTCGGCCGTCAAGTGGACATCACTGAAGTGGATCAGTCTCACCGCCACGACACCGCCCTCTGTCGCCGCCTCCCAGCGGTCCCGGTGATGGACCGCCGCGCGAAGCATTCATACAATGACCCGCGACCTCTCCCGCATCCCTGGGAGAAGACCCCTGGCTCTCGAGGATTGTATCTCCATGCCGAAGGTCGTGTTCCTCAACGAGAAGCGCGAGATCGAGGTGCCGGAGGGCGCCAACCTCCGTCAGGAGGCCCGCAAGGCAGGCATCGAGCTGTATCGCGGCATTCACCGGTACCTCAACTGCCGCGGCCACGGGCTGTGCGGCTCCTGCAAAGTCCTCGTGAAAAGCGGCATGGAGAACCTCAGCCCGAAAGGCTGGCTGGAGAGCTTCAAACTCGCCACCATGCTCTCCAGCATCGGCCACGAAGATGAAATGCGCCTCGCCTGCCAAGTCACGGTCCACGGCGACTGCGCCATTGAGACTCGGCCAGCGTTTAACCTCAGTGGCGAGCCGTTCTGGGTGCGACCTTACCCGAATAAGTAACTGCCTGGCTCCCTGCCCGGGCCCCGGCCCGGGCAGGGGCCGTGGCTGACGCCTCATGGTCACGTACCATTTTCCCGGCAAAGTCGTCCTCGTCACCGGCAGTTCCCGGGGCATGGGAGCGGCCATCTTGCAGGCTTTTGGCCGCGCCGGCGCCACTTGCCTGCTGAATTACGTCGCCGATCCCGCCGGCGTCAACCTCCACGACGCGGAACAGACCGCCGAGCGCATCCGCCAATACCAGGTCCCGGTCCACCTCCTCGAGGCGGACGTCAGCCGCTATCAGTCGGTTGCAGCGATGATGCAGCATGTGACCGACCTGACCGGTGGCCTGGACATCCTCGTCAACAACGCCGGCATCCTGCGCGACCGGACCGTGAAGAAGATGACATTGGACGATTGGCACAGCGTCATTGAGACAAACCTTGACGGAGTGTTCTACTGCTCCAAACTCGGCGCGGAGGTCATGCGCGATGGCGGTCGCATGGTCAACATCGCTTCGGTCGCCGGCTTCGCCGGCTTCCACGGCCAGGCGAACTATGCGGCGGCCAAAGCGGGGGTGATGGCGTTGACGAAGGTGCTGGCCAAGGAGTTGGCCCGGCGGGGCATCACCGTCAACGCCGTGGCGCCGGGGGTCATCGACACGCCGATGCTGGCGGGGCTGAGACCGGAGGTGCTGGAGGAGTATAAGAGACAGATCCCCGTGGGCCGGATCGGCCGGCCGGAGGACGTGGCCCACGCCGTGTTGTTTTTGGCCAGCGAGGAGAGCAGCTATATCACCGGGCAGACGCTGCCGATCACTGGCGGCTGGTTTTGAGGTTGCCGCCGCCCCGTCGGCGGTCAAGGGATGCCATGCGTCAATTGACCATCGTCGTCAAACCGTTCCGGGCCGAGGCCGTGCTCCGGGCCATTGCCGAACGCGACGTGATTGCCTGTATCGTCCAAGAGGCCAAGGGATACAGTCGGCAGAAGGGCTATCTCGATCGCTACCTCGGCAGCGAATATAGCATGGCGTTTTTGCCAAAGGTGGAAATCACGGTTTGGGTCCAGGACGATCAGGCCGAGGAAGTGGCGGAACACATTGTGCGGGCGGCGCGGACGGGCCGCATCGGCGACGGCAAAGTTTTCGAGCTGGTCATGGGCTGGCCACAGCCGCTGGAGTTTTAGCCACTTCGCGGAGGGCGCCGGCCGGGCATGGGGCCGGCCTTTCGGCCGACCCCATGCGCTCCCCCTACACCACGCGATTGATCGGCTGGCCGCGCAAGAAGGCCAGCACGTTCTCCACCGCCCCGACGTTGAGCAACTCCCGCCCCTCAGGGGTCTGGTCGGCATTGTGCGGCGTCAGCACCACATGCCGGCAGCGCAACAGCGGATAGTCGGGCGGCAGCGGCTCTTGCTCGTAGACGTCGATGCCGGCACCCTCCAAATGGCCCGAATCCAGGGCAGCCACCAGGGCGGCGGTATCCACGATCGCCCCGCGTGCCGTGTTGACCAGCAGCGCGCCCCGCTTCATCATCCCCAGTTCCCGGGCACCGATCAGGCCACGCGATTGCTCCGTGAGGGGCAGGTGGATGCTGACCACGTCCGAGGTGCGCAGCAACTCCTCGAAGCCGACAAATTCCAGCCCCAGCCGCGCCGCCCGCTCAGGAGACGGGTGGAAGGTCCAGGCCTGCACGCGCATGCCCACGCCGCGCGCCAGCCGGGCCATTTCCCCGGCGATCGGCCCGGCCCCCAGCAGGCCCAGCAGCCGGCCGCCAATCGTGACGTTCTCCAACCCGGTCCAGCGGCCTTGCTTCAGCTCGTTGGTCTGGAACCAGGCCCGCTTGGCGACGGCGAGCATCAGGGCAAGCGCATGCTCGGCGACGATCGGTGCCGTCTTGCCGGGCAGATTGCAGACGACGATGCCCCGCTCGCGGGCGGTGGTCAGGTCGATGGCGTCGGTGCCGATGCCGCAGACAGCGATCATCCGCAGATTGGGAAGCTGCCGCAGCACATGGCCGGGCCATGTCACTCCGCCGTGGGAGTTGATCAGGCAGGTGGCCGGAAATGCCCGCCGAACCTTCTCCTCGTCGGAGCAGGGGCGATCCGCGTACAGGACCACGTCGCCGTGTTCCCGGAGCCGATCGAGATGGGGCGAGCCTTGCAGTTGCGGCGGGTGGTCGCCTGGGATGACAATCACGGGCCGATGGGTGCTCATGAGGGAGGCTCCTGTGGGAAAGTTGCTGTTCATGTAGGGAGGATGCCGCCGTGCGGGTAGCCACGCGGCCAGGCCGCGTGGTTACCCCGGAACGCCACTTGGCCCCGTGGTTAGCCCGGAACGGGGCTTGGCCTGCGGGCGGAGCGGAGGATGTGGTCCAGTCGCTGCCGCCGCCTTAGAATAGGAAGCTCCGCTGCCATGATGACGGCATCGGTTTTGCTTTACGGAACAGCGTTGGTCGAGTGGAACGCCGGAGATCGCCAAGCCATGCGATGCTTACCCATTGTCGTTGGTTCGGTCCTGGGATTGGTCATTGGGCTGACGGCCGCCCCGCCCGCCGCGGATACCGGCGGCAAGCCGGTCAATCTCGCCAAGCTCAACACCGAGAAGGACGAGGACGAGCCTCATGTCGCGAGCAACAACCTGATGCTGCTGTATTCGCTGCGCAGCAAAGGGAAGTGGGACCTGATGGTTTCCCGGCGCGCGACCACGTCGCAGCCTTGGCCACCGGGTCGGCCCGTGGAGGAGGTCAACCGCAAGACGGCCGATTCCCTGGGAGCGTTCCTCACCCCGGAAGGCGTCTTTCCGCAGCGGCTGTATTACGCCAGCAACAAAGACATCGAGATGCCTGACAAGGTCGGCGACAACTTCGACATCTACTTCCTCAGCCGCCAATTCCCCAACTCTGACTTCACCTTCGAGCAAGGGCTGCCCTTTCTGACGGCCGCGGACGAGCTGCATCCCTGGGTGACGCCCGAAGGCCACTTCTACTTCAGCCGTCGGACCAAGGAGGGATGGCGGGTGTTTGTGGCCCTGGTGCCCAAGGGGGGTGGCGCGCTTCAGGCACCCAAGCCGGTGGAGCTGCCGGTCGGCTTCCACCACGCCACGCTGACACCGAACGGCACGACGATGTACTTGCAAGGGCCGCTGGAGAAGGACCGCTGGGGGCTGTTTCGCAGCGACCTCGTCGGCGGAACGTGGAGCAAGCCGGTGCCGCTGACGGGCCTCAACAGCGAGGAAGGAAAGATCGGCGACCGCAGCCCGTGCCTGAGCCGGGATGGGGCCTTGTTGTATTTCGCCTCCGACCGGCCGGGCGGCAAAGGCGGGCTCGATTTGTGGGTGGTGCCGACGGCGAGCCTGAAAAAGTGACGCCACCGGGAAACTGGCGGCCTGGGGCGGCCCGTTGGGCCGCCCCAGGCCGGCATCCCGTGGCAGCGCCCCACTGTCACTTCGGTTTCTCAAACTCCAGCGACTCTTCCACGTCCTTGACCAACTCAGCATCCTGCTGCCGCACCTGCTGCACGAAGCGCTTGGCCTCCGGCCGCGGACACACGAGAGCATAACGGATGATGGCGCGGCGAACGATCGGGGTATCGTGGCTGGGTTTGCCATATTGCGCCAGGACTTCCGGCGTCAATTCCCAATAGCCGAAACGACGCAAGTCCTCGATGGCCAAGTCGGCCATGTCGCCCTGCGCGAGCAGGGCGCCCAGGCCGCGGACGATCTGCCGTCGGCTTTCCTCGGGCTTCCATCCCTGGAAAAAGCGAAGAGCGGTCAAAGCGCCCAGGCGGTGGGCAAACGGCCGGTTGGGATCGCCGAGAATCTGCTGGGCCAGTTCCCACCCCTCGCGGGGGCGAAGCTGCATGTAGCCGGCCAGGACGCCGCCCAGGCAGCTGGTGGTTCTGTCCGTGGGCTTTTCGATCATGCTCCGCAGCACGGCCGCATCCTCTTCTCCGCCGCAGGCCCCCAGCAGGAACGCATACAGGCTCAGTCGACGGGTTTCCGTCTGGCTGTCTTGCAACCAGCGGCGAATCCGCTCCGGCGAGAGCTTGGTCGCCACCTTTCCCACGTCAGCATCACTGGCTTTGGCAAACTCCAGAAAGGCGTCGTTCGAGACCTCTTGGTCCGGGCTGTCGAGGAATCGGAAGAAATACAACAGGGCGGCCGAGCGGTCGTTGGGGTCCAGTTTCATGATCCCCCTGACATAATCCAACAGGACGGAGCTGCGAGCCGGAATGCCGCGGTAGGGATCGAGCCGACCATCGCCCCGCACATCACAAAACACAAGGAACCGGGGCGGGTTCTTCGGATCGGTGACGGGAACGTAATGGGGCAGCTCGATAAAGCGCCGATCGCCGAGGATCGGGTCGTGTTTCAGCACCCGTTCGATGTGCAACTCCGTGGTTCCCATCCCGTTGGGGCTGAGGCGCGGATTGGCCAAGTAGCCGTAAACGACCAAGCGGGTTTGCGCCAGGTCTTGGCGGAAGGTCAGCGTGTTGAGCGTCCCGGTACACAGGCTACAGCTCCCGACCCGGTCGGGGAGGAAGAACACGAACGTCATCCCGAGCAATGCCATTCGGGCTCGCATGATGGCGATCTCCAGCCTCGACTCCTTGGGCCGCCCCTGATGGTGGTCGGGGCTCGGCTTGGATTGCCCCGACCACCGACCGACTCACTTGCTTACCCCGGACACCTCAGGCTTCGCGGGCTGCGCTTCCAGCTTGAGCAATTCTTCCACGTCCTTGACCCACTCGGCGTCTTTCTGACGCATCATCGCCACGAACTTCGCCGCCTGGGGCTTGGGGCAGCTCAGGGCATAGCGCATGATGGCACGCCGGACAATGGGTACGTCGTGGGAGGGTCGGCCAAACAGGCCCAGTACTCGATCACACTCCTCCCAGCACTGCCATTTCCGCAGATCCTCGATCGCCAAGTCGGCGATGTCGCCTTGGTCGAGGAGGACGTGCAGGGCATTGAGGATGTCGGCCTTAGGGACCACGTTGGTGCGAAAGTCCCAAAAGAAGCGAGCCGCCCGCAGGGCGGCATAACGTAGCATGAATTCGTGGGCCGGGTTCGAGAGGATCCCGAGGAGGTAATTCCATCCCTCCTTAGGCTTCAACATGATGTAGCCGGCGAGCATCCCATCGACGCCACTGCCGCCCCGCTTCTGAGGATCGTCGAGCATTTTCCGCAGCAGCGCGGCATGACGCTCTTGACCGCAGTGTCCCAGCATCGAGGCATACAGCCCGTAGCGGAACGGCGGCGTGCTCGGATCCTCGAGCCACTTGGCGATCTTGTCCGCCGGCAGCCCCGGCGCCATCTCGGCGAAATCTTTGTAATCCGAGTTGCCGAACTCCTTGTAGGCATCGTTGCTGATTTCGATGTCGGGATTGTCGAGGTACTGGAAAAAGTGCTTGAGGCGCTCGGCCACGCTCTTGTCCTTGACGGCGAGCGCGCCTTGCAGGTATTTGACGATGTCGCTGTCGGCTTTGACGGCCAGGCCGCGGTACGGGTCGATCTTTCCCTTAAACACATCGCAGAAGACCAGGTACTTGAACTTCCCTTCCTTGTTCTCGACCGGAACGTAGCGGGGCAGGGTAATGACCTTGCGTCCCAAAACGACCTCGTGGGGCTTGATGACCGCCTCGATGGTCAGGTCTGTCGTGCCGGCGCCGAAATCCATGTCGTCTGGGTTGAGCCGGGCGTTGCTGAGCGTGCCAAACAAGACCATGCTCGCCTGCTCCACCTCGGCGGTCAGGGTTTGTCCCTGCGAAGTGCAGAACGGACAGGCCGTCGCCCAGTCACAAGTGCTCACCCACACCAGGGCGCCGGCCATCGTGCCGACCAGCCGGCGCATCAAAACCACCGACGTCATCGCAATGCCCCCGAATGAATTGCGAAGTCTCGCTCACGAATCGTCATTATGCCTACGCGCGGCAGCAGACCGCAAGGGCGCGGCCATCATTCGCCGGCAGTGCCCCGGGAGGCACCGGCGTGCGGTGGCGCTGTCGCCGGAGGCCGTGTTCGGAACTTAGACCGATGCGGGTGGTTCTCCCGACGTGGGGGTCTCGTCATCCAATTCGCCCACAAGACGATCCACCAGTTCCCATGGCCGACGGACCTGTTCCGGCAAGTCATGCTGCAACAGGGCCTTCAGATAAAGTCGGGAGTGCTGAATGGTCCGCTTCCGGTGTTTGGGCTCCGCGGTGACGCAATCCATGAGATTGTCAAAAATGTCGGCCAGCTTGCACACTTTGACCTGCCACGGCGCCCGTGAGAGGGCGTCTCGGTACGCCGCCTCCCGGGCCTCGCACGGGAGGCGCGTGTCCTTGGAAAGGGTTGCCACCCATTCGGCGACCTGCCGGCCGAACTCCTTTTCCAGATCGTCAAAGTCGGTGGGGGTGTCTTCGAGTGTATCGTGGAGCACGGCCGCCGACACCACTGCGGGATCGTCAATCCCGAAGACATGCCGCACGATAAAGGCGACGCGCACCGAGTGGCTGACGTACGGCGTCCGGCCATCTTTCCGCAGGCAGTGCTGATGCGCTCGGGCGGCAAAGGCGAAGCTGTCCAGCAGGCGGCGGTAGGTGGCTTGTAACGAATCGGCCATCGACATCGTTCGTGAGTTCTCCGTGTTCCGTCACTGCTGCAAGAAGGGACTGGCGGGCGGCGGGATCGCCACGACGTCCGCCGGCGACGCCAATTGCAGGATGGGGACGTACTCGTTTCGGTCCTTCACCTTACGGAATTGGATCTGGCCCGTCACTTCGACCCATTGCATCGGCTCGAATGGGGGTAGGTCTGTCGGCGAGATGACGATCACCCGCAGCGGCACCACGTCGGCGGCGCAGCAGCGGATCAGCATCCGGGCCAGCGAAAATTCCCGACTGCTGCTGCCGGCGACGAATTGGCCTTGCAGCCGGCCGATTTCCCCCTCGAACTCCTCGCGTTTTTTCTCCACTCCCGCCGCCCGGTCCAGCTCGAGGAAACCCAGGTGGATCGGCTGCGATCCCTTGGCCGGCACAGACACGATGCCAGTGTTTTCCAATTCGTCGTTCTTGCGGAACTGCCGAGCGATGTAGTCCTGGCTGAAGCCGGCGTTTGGCAGATTGAGGAAGTACAGGAC
Organism: Gemmataceae bacterium; assembly: GCA_025055215.1. GTDB lineage: Bacteria > Planctomycetota > Planctomycetia > Gemmatales > Gemmataceae > JANWYO01. The sequence goes on along the minus strand of JANWYO010000309.1, from coordinate 13,559 downwards.
CACCGGCAACAGCAACACGATGTACCGCCACGGGTTCCAGGCGTGCTCATGCCCGTGGTGGGCCTCGGCGGGTTGCCCGGCCATCGGGCTAGGCTCGGGCGTTTCAGGGTGGTGGTCGTGGCCGTGGTGCGGGTGATCGTGGTGGGGGCCGTGGTGCTGACATTCACCTACGCTGAACCAGAGCGTCACGGCCCGCACGGTAACCAGGCCGACGAGCACGATGCCGCCCCAGAGTACAAAGGCGTGGAACGGAAGCGTGATCCCTCCCGGAAGGTTGAAACGCTCCGCCAGGATGTGGCGGAGCATTCCTTGCTGATACATCATGATGCACACGCCACCAAGCGCCCCACCGATGCCAATGGTACATAGCTGCTCGAGGTAGTACGACGGATCGTCGTGGTGGTGAGAGTGCGCCATCAGGGCCTCGTTCGCTTGCGGGGCTGCCGGCCTTAGGAGCAACCGTCCCGGGGCCGTCGCGGACTGATTTCACTGGGACTGCTATGTGGATTGTACCGAAGCGGCGGCGCTCGTCGCCACCGCGTCCGGCTAACGGGACGCCGTGGGGAGCGAGCGGTGGAAGTGGACGTGGCGCCATTGGCCGGCGTGCCGCTGCCAGACCCGCGTTTCCTCGAAGGCCAGGGTGGCAAGGGTGCCATCGGGATTTCGCCGTTGGATGAGGCGCACGTAGGCCACCACGGCGACATCGCCCATGAGGCGGACGTGTGGTGAGGCCATCGTGCTCTGTTGCGTTACGGGCGGCTCCGTCAGCGGCTCGAAATAGAAGCGGTGGAAGGCCAAACCTTTGATCAGCTGGCCGGCCCCCTCCGGTTCAAAGGCCGTGAGGTCGGGGACGCTCAGCTGGGCGTAGGTTGGCCAATCTTTGGCCGCGATGCTGTCCAAGAGGCGTTGGTTAAGGAGGAGCAGTTCCTGAGCTTCGGCTTCGGTCATGCGGGGGACTCTCCGACGGGTTGCGGCGTGGGTTGGGGCTGGGCGAGGCGCAGCTCCTCGAAGTGAGGCAGGACGGCGAAAGGCCGGGCGAGCGAGGCGACCGGCTCGCCGATCTGGGCGATGGCCGCCTCGGCCAGCAGGCCGAGGCGGCGCCAGGCCCCCAGACGCAAGTAGCCGACTTTCTCCGGGTCCAGCCCCATCAGCCGGCAACAGGTGGCATCCACCGCCACCGGGTCCTGGCCCATCACCAGCACGCCCATCGGTTTGGCGGTGCCGTTGAGTGGCCCATCCCCTTCCATGCCGACAATGCCATCGACGATGGCCAAGTCGGGCGGACGGGTCAGGGCGATGTCGATGATGCTTCGCTCGATGCCACGCCAGTGCAGTTCGTTCTTGGGCCAGCCGTAGCACGTCCCCGGCAGGGTGCCGAAGAGGTTCTTCAGGGCAAGCGTGGCCCCGACCCAATGGTGCGTCTTGAGCTTGGGGAGGGAGATGAGGACGTCGGCCGTCACGATCGTCTCCGCAAAATAGAGGACGTCCAGCCCGGTCAGCCTGCCTAAGTTGACGCGCTTGACGGGTTTGTCGAGGTTCAGGTCCACGAAAGGAACGCGGTAATGGCGGAGGACGTCGCCCAGGCCGCTGGCCGCGACGATGTATTCGGTGTTGCGGCAATGACCCGGTCCCTCGGCAACGATGATTTCGCGCGCCCCCTCTCGGCGGCACAGTTCGATGGCGGCGGCGACGACGTGCGGATGAGTGTTGATGACGCGGTCGCGGTGATATTCGACCAAGTTGGGCTTCAAGACCACCCGTCGGCCCGCCAGCGGGACCCGGTCGCGGAAAGCGGCGTACTGGCGGCTCAGGACATCGGCAAGGTCATCCTGGTAACTGGCGGCACGGGCGATGTGCACCGCGGCGGGCGGGGTCAGGACTTTGAGCCGCACGAGGGCTTCGGCGGCCACGTTACGCCATTTGGTGCCGAGCCAGGCGATCAGGCCGGGCCGCCGCCGGCCCAGCCGGGCCGGCGGCGGCGCCGACCCGTCCCGGGGCCCAGACGCCGCCAGCCGAAATGGGTTCCGCCGCCCACAATCCAACGCCAAGGCCAGCAACGCGTCCCGCGTCACCACCGGTCGGACCCACGACCGCTCGGCCCGGGCCCGGGCCGCCGCGGAAATCCGCTCATCCAGCTCCGCTGGCTCCCCAGCCCCGGGGTACAGGTCTAAAGCCAAGCGAATCCAACAGAGATTCTCCAGGTCGTCGCCCCGCTCGGCCTCACGGCGGAGATAGTCCACGGCGGCTGTCCGCCGCGGGTCGGCTGCTGCCGTCTGCAAGGCCAGCAGTGCTGCGGCCGTCGGACCGACCTGCGGCTCGGTCGCCCCGCCAAAGACGTGTCGGCTGCCGTAGTTCATCCCCCCTTCATCCAACGCCCGGTCGAGGAGGAGACGCCGCCCCTCGGCCACACGAGGATGGTCGCCCCAGCCCGCGCGACTCAGCGCCAAACACGCCCAGGCCGTCGGCTCCACCCACGAAAAGTTCCCCTCGGCCCACGGCCAACCCCGCAAGCGATGGTCAATGTCCAGGATCTGCTGGACCTCCGGATCGTCGGGGAGCACCCTCCCCGTGACCCCGAGAAGAAACGATGCCGTCCGACGCAATCCCTCCGCCTCCTCACCCAGCACCGCCTGCGTGAAGAGCACCTGCGCCGTCGGCCAGATCGCCTCATCGCGGCCGTCGCGTTGTCGATAACTCCCGTCGGGGGCCTGAGACGACCGCAAAAACTCCTGTCCCCGGGAGATTACCCCCGCGAAACGCTCCGGCTCGGCCGCCAACGCCAGCAGCACCAAGCAGGTCGGCTCGAGTTGCGGCGGCTGTCCCGGCACATATCCCCAACCCCCCTCCGGCTGCGCCTGGCTGGCGAGTCGGTCGAGGATCGGCATGACGGCCGTCATGGGCTACACTCCTCATCTTGCCTGCATCGCCCCCCGTTGGCAGTCTAGGTCATGAATGCCGCTGCTACAATGTCCCCGACGGTGGCCTGGGTCCGTCCCGGCGGACGGACCCAGGCCGAGCCACGACCTCCGCCCGCCTCATGCCATGCACGACGTCCAATTCATCACCCTCGCCCCCGGCCACTTTCACGCTGCCTTGGTGCACCAGCAGATGTATCCCGGCGTCGCGCCCCGGGTCCACGTCTACGCCCCGCTGGGCGACGACCTCCTGGCCCATGTGCATCGCATCCTCGCCTTCAACACCCGCCCGAATCAACCCACCCGCTGGGAGCTGGAGATCCACGCCTGCCCCGACTTCCTCCCCCGCCTGGTGTCCGAAAAGCCCGGCAACGCCGTCGTCCTGGCCGGCCGCAACCGCGACAAAATCGACTTCATCCTCGCCGCGCTGAATGCCGGCTTCCACGTGCTGGCCGACAAACCGTGGATCATTCGCGCCGAGGACCAGCCCAAGCTCGAATCGGCCCTGGCCTTGGCCGAGGAGCGCGGCCTGGTGGCCTTCGACATGATGACCGAGCGGCACGAAATCACCTCGATCCTGCAAAAAGAACTGATCCACGACGCCGCGGTCTTCGGCACCATCCTCCCCGGCACCGAGACCGAGCCGGGTGTCTACATGGAGAGTGTGCACTTTATCAAAAAGCGGGTCGCCGGCGCCCCGCTGCGGCGCCCCGCTTGGTTTTTCGATACCACCCAGGTCGGCGAGGGCTTGGCCGACGTCGGCACCCACCTGGTGGACCTCGTCCATTGGACACTGTTTCCCACGCCCGACCTCGACCATCGCCGCGACCTCCGCGTGCTATCCGCCCGCCGTTGGCCCACGGTCATCTCCCGGACTGACTTCGAAAGCGTGACCGGCCAAACCGACTTTCCAGATTTCCTGGCCCCTTACCTCCAGGCCGACGGCTTGCATTTTGTCTGCAACACCCAGGTGTCGTACACCCTGCGCGGCATCCATGTGACGCTCGAGGTCCGCTGGGACTATGAATCGAAAGTGGGTGGCGGCGACACCCACCGGGCGGTCTACCGGGGCAGCCGATCGCGCCTCGAGGTGCGCCAGGGGCCGGAAGAAAATTACCGACCGGAGTTGTACGTGGTGCCCAACTCCGCGGCGGAGGCCGCCGCCGTGGCCGCGGCCCTGAAGCGCCGGGTATCGGCCTGGCAGGCCGACTACCCGGGTGTGCAGTGCCGCGACCGCTCCGATGGGTGGCAGGTGCTGGTTCCTGACGTCTACCGCGTCGGCCACGAAGCGCACTTCGCCCAAGTGACCCGGCAATTCTTAGGCTACCTGAGGCAGCCGGGCTCCTTGCCCAAATGGGAGCGGCCGCTGATGTTGGCTAAATACCTCGTCACCACCGAAGGGGTCCGGCGAGCGGAAACCGTCGCCCGGTGCTGACAATCGAGGCGCCAGCCAGGAGGGCTGCGGCGGCTTGAACCGCTTTGCGCCACCGCCACACGGCGTGCCCAATGCCGGCAAGGCCACGGGCTTTTTCGCCGGGCGTTCCTGGGGATTTCGCCGGGGCGACGGTGCAGCGGGGGAGAGGGATTGGTTCACGCTCGCGCCCCGACGCGAGACGCTCGCTGAACACATAGTGAACACCCACGATTCACCGGTTAGCGCTCGCTGCGTGCCCAGCAAACGCGAACCGGTGAATCATGAGCGCGAAACGAGGAATCGGCGGGGAGCGGAAAAACCGCTACCCGGAGCGCTCAAGCCCGCCCCCAACGACACGCGGCCCTTTTTCGTCCAGGGCGGCTTGCATTCGGCCCAAGCAGCGGGCAATCTATGCGGCAGTGGCTTGATTCGCTTTGATCGCCCCAAAGGGGGAACCTCATGGCATCGTCAGAGGTCCTGGAGGAGGTCGCGGGTAAGGCCGGGGCCCCGGCCGATGGCCAGGCCGGCTTCCAACCCTATGTGCCCGATAGCGCCGAGATGCCCGAGTTCACCTGGTCGGCCGTGGTCGTCGGCACCGTGCTCGGCCTGGTCTTCGCCGCGTCCTCGCTCTATCTGGTGCTGAAAATCGGCATGACGGTGTCGGCCTCGATCCCCGTCGCCGTGCTCGCCATTACAGTGTTCCGCGGCTTCTCGCGGATTTTCGGCCTGCGGCAGGCCACCATCCTGGAAAACAACATCGTCCAGACGGCCGGCTCCGCCGGTGAGTCGATCGCCTTCGGGGTTGGTGTCACCATGCCGGCCCTGCTGATGCTCGGCTTCGGCATGGACCTGACGCGGGTCATGGTCGTGGCGGTCCTCGGGGGCCTGCTCGGCATCCTCGCCATGATCCCCCTGCGACGGGCGTTCATCGTCAAGATGCATGGCCGGCCCGGCCAGCCCGGCACCCTGCTGTATCCCGAGGGAACGGCTTGCGCCCAAGTGCTGATTTCTGGCGAAAAGGGGGGCACCACCGGGGCCACGGTCTTCATCGGCTTCGCGGTCGCCTTCGTCCACAAGTTCGCCACCTTGGGACTTCACCTCCTCAAGGAAACCGTTCAGGTTCCGCTTACCGTCATCAACAGGGCCGCCGCTTTCGCCGCCGACATGGCTTCTGAGCTGCTGGGCGTCGGTTACATCATCGGCCTGCGGACCAGCTCGATTATGATGGCCGGCGCCGTTCTCGGCTATCTCGTCATCATTCCCACCATTTATTTCGTGGGCGTCCATGCTCCCGAGGCCATTCCGCCCAGCTCCGAGAAGCTGATCCGCGACATGTCGATCGCCGAGTTACGCAACAACTACCTGCTATACATCGGGGCCGGCTGCGTCGCCGCCGCGGGCATCATCAGCATGTCGCGGACGATGCCGATGATCGTCCGCTCCATCCGCTCGGGACTGGCCACTGTCCGGGCCGGCACCGGCGGGCCGGTCGAGCGCCGCCGCACCGAAAACGACATGTCGCTGCGCGTCGTCCTCTTCGGCAGCCTCGGCCTCCTCGGCCTGTTGGCCCTCTTCCTCATGACCGAGGTCGGCCCGCTCAGCGCCCTGCTCGGCGCCTTGCTGGTGCTGCTGTTCGGCTTCCTGTTCGTCACCGTCTCGGCCCGCTTGACCGGAGAGATCGGCTCTTCCTCCAATCCCATCTCCGGCATGACAGTCGCCACCTTGATGATCACTTGCCTTATCTTCTTGGGGCTGGGGATGACGACGCCGCGCGACCGCCTCCTGGCGCTGTCGGTGGCGGCGGTCGTCTGCATCGCCGCCTCCAACGGCGGCACCACGGCCCAGTCGCTGAAGACCGGCTTTCTGGTGGGCGGCACGCCCAAGGCGATGCAGTACGCCATCCTCATCGGGGCGCTGGTCTCGGCCGTGGTCATCGGCGGCACCCTCCTGGCTTTCAACGCCGCGGGCACGGTGTACACCAACGACCCCGAGTTCCTGCCTCGCGACCGCGGCAGCGTCGTCGTCCTCACTCCCGAGCAGCGGCAGCGCCTGACCGAGACCCAAACTTATCAGGGCCGGGAATACCTGGTCTGGGACACCCGCCGCGATTTCTTTTCCCAGAAGCGTGGCGACCCGCCCAGCCTCCTGAAGGCGCCCGAAGGCACGGCCCCCGAAGGCCGTTTCCTCGTCGATCCCGACACCGGCCAGGTCGCCTGGTATGTGGACCCGACCATCGGCGGCAAAATCGACGTCCACGACGGCAAGGAAATGACCCGCTTCGACGCCCCCAAGACGCAGGTCATGCGCATCATCATCGAGGGCGTGTTGGCGCAGAAACTCAACTGGAGCCTGGTACTGATCGGCGCCTTGATTGCCGTCATGCTCGAATTGTGCGGCGTGTCCTCGCTGCCGTTCGCCGTCGGCGTCTATGTGCCGATTCAGTTCTCGGTGCCGATTTTTCTGGGCGGGATCGTCCGCTGGGGCATCGACGCCTACCAGGCTCGGGCCTCGGCCGCCCGCATCGAGGCGGCCGGTGCCGACCCCGAGGCCCGGGCGCGGGCCGAGGTCGAAGCCATCCGCCAGGCCGAAACCAGCCCCGGCGTGTTGCTGGCGTCCGGGTACATCGCGGGCGGTTCGCTGGCCGGCGTGGCCGTCAACATGCTCGAGTTCTCTCCGGACCTTCAGAAATCGCTGAACCTCGCTCCCCGATACGCGTTGCCCGGCTGGCAGGGTGACCTGCTGTCCCTGGGTGTCTTTAGCCTCCTGGTGGTGTTTGCCGTCGTGGTCGGCGCTGGCCGGTTGTTCCGACGCCGCTGGGAAAATTCCGTCAACGACGCCCCCGTGTAGATCAATCGACGTCACCGACCGTCTCAGTAGGGAGTCTTCGCATGAAGCTCTGCACCTGGCTGTGGACCCTGGCGGGCCTGTGCGCGGCTGCCGCCGTGGGTCAGGCGGATGAAGGCATGTGGCTGTTCAACAACCCTCCGCGGCACCTCCTCAAGGAAAAGTATGGCTTCGTGCCCAGCGATGCCTGGCTGGAGCACGTCCAGAAGTCGGCCGTCCGCTTCAACAGCGGCGGCTCAGGGTCATTCGTCTCGGCCGACGGCCTGGTGATGACCAATCACCACGTCGGCGCTGATTGCCTCCACAAGCTCAGCGACGAGAAGCACAATTACTACCGCGACGGCTTCCTGGCCCGCACCCTCGCCGAGGAGAAGCGCTGCCTGGACCTGGAGCTGAACGTGCTGATGAGTATCGAGGACGTGACCGCCCGCGTGAACGCGGCGGTCAAGCCGGGGATGAGCGCCAGCGAGGCCGCCGCCGCCCGGCGGGCCGTCATGGCCGAGATCGAGAAGGAATCGACCGAGAAGACCGGACTGCGCAGCGATGTCATCACCCTCTACCAAGGAGGACAGTACCATCTATATCGCTTCAAGCGCTACACCGATGTCCGGCTGGTGATGGCCCCGGAACAGCAGATCGCGTTTTTTGGCGGCGACCCGGACAACTTCGAGTACCCGCGCTACGACCTCGATGTCTGCTTCTTCCGGGTGTACGAGAACGGCAAGCCGGTGCGGGTCGAGCATTACCTGAAATGGAGCGCCGCCGGCGCCCGGGAAGGGGAGCTGGTTTTTGTCGCCGGCCACCCCGGACGCACCGATCGCTTGAACACCGTCGCCGAGCTGGAATACATGCGGGACATCCAGTATCCCAACGCGCTGCGCAACCTGAACCGGCTCGAAGTCATGCTGTCGGCTTACAGCAGCCGCAGCGAGGAAAACGCACGGCAGGCCAAGGACTTTCTTTTCAGCGTGCAGAACAGTCGCAAGGCGCGGGAGGGAGGGCTGGCCGGGCTGCTCGATCCGCGGCTGATGGCCCGGAAGCGCGACGCGGAGCAGAAGCTGCGGGCCGCCGCGCCAGCCGACGCGCAAGGGGCCTGGGACCAGATCGCTCAAGCCCAGAAAGTCATCGCCCAGCACGCGGCCCGCTTCAACGCCTTGGAGCGTGGTCTCGGCTTCAACAGCACCCTGTTCGACATCGCCCGGACACTCGTCCGCCACGCCGCGGAGCGGACCAAACCGAACAGCGAACGGCTCCGCGAGTACCGCGACTCGAACCGCGAGTCGCTGGAACTGCAACTCTTCTCCGAAGAGCCGTTGTACGACGACTTCGAGATCGTCAAGCTCGCCGATTCGCTCACCTGGCTGGCCAGCCAGCTCGGGTATGACTCGCCGTTGATGCAGGCGATCCTGGCGGGCAAAGCACCACGACAGCGGGCCGTCGAACTGGTCAAAGGAAGCCACCTCAAGGCCGTGGCCGAACGAAAACGCCTGTACGGCGGCGGGCAATCGGCCATCGACGCGGCCCGCGACCCGATGATCGAGCTGGCCCGGATCGTCGATGCCGAGGCCCGCGAGGTCCGCAAGATCATCGAGGCGCAGGATGAAATCAAGCGCCAGGCCTACGCCCAGATTGCTCGGGCCAAGTTCGCCATCGAGGGGACCAACACCTACCCCGACGCCACCTTCACGCTCCGCTTGGCGTTCGGCGTCGTGAAAGGTTACGAGGAGAATGGCCAGCACGTTCCGTTCCAGACGACCTACGCCGGGCTGTACGAGCGGTCGCGGCAACATCATAACCGCCCGCCATTCGACCTGCCGCCACGCTGGATCGAGCGGAAAGACAAGCTCGATCTCCAGACGCCGCTGAACTTCGTCTGCACGGCGGACATCATCGGCGGTAATTCGGGAAGCCCCGTCATCAACCGCGACGCCGAGGTGGTCGGGTTGATCTTCGACGGCAACATCCACTCGCTGGTGCTCGACTTCATCTACACCGAAGAGCAGGCCCGGGCGGTGTCAGTCCATTCGCGGGGCATCATCGAAGCGCTGCGGAAGGTTTACGATGCCCACGAGCTGGCGGACGAGCTGGTCAAAGGGAAACGCTGAGTCGGCAGGTCATCGCCGGGCCGCGCCCGGACCGGCAAGGGCCTTTGACTCGCCTGGGTGGTTGCAGGTCCGGGGTGCCGACGGCGCGAGGCAAAGTTTCGCAGACAGCCCGATTGGGAAGCAGCCACCAAGACCGCGCTCATGAACGTGCTGCGCATCGGTAACGGGCGGGTGATCGATCCGTCGCAGCAGATGGACCAGATCACCGATTTGTGGATTCGCGGCGCCCGGATCGTGGGCGTCGGGCCGCCGCCCCGGCTGCGGCCCGACGCGGTGATCGACGCCACGGGGCAGATCGTCTGCCCGGGCCTGATCGACATGCACGTGCACTTGCGCGAACCGGGCCGGGAGGAGGACGAAACCATCGCCACGGGGACGGCGGCGGCCCTGGCCGGCGGCGTCACCTCGGTGGCGTGCATGCCCAACACCGAGCCGGCGCTCGACAGCCAAGCCGCGGCCGAATTCGTCATCCTCCAGGCCAAGCGGGCAGGCAAGGCGAACGTCTTTCCCGTCGGTGCCGTCACCAAGGGGCGGCTCGGTCAGGAGCTGGCCGAGATCGGTGGCTTGGTCCAGGGCGGGGCGGTGGCGTTCTCCGACGATGGCTCTCCGGTGGCCAGCGCCGAGATCATGCGTCGCGCCCTGGAATACTGCCGCATGTTCGACAAGGCCGTCCTCAGCCACGCCGAAGACCTCGACCTGACCCGCGGCGGGGTGATGAACGAGGGCGTCGTCAGCACCCAACTCGGACTCCGGGGCCTCCCCGCGCTGGCCGAAGAGGTCATGATCTACCGCGACATCGAGTTGGCCCGGCTGACGGGAGGGCGGGTGCACATCCTGCACGTCTCGACGGCCGGCGGCGTCGAGCTGATCCGCCGCGGCAAGGAGCGGGGCATCCGCGTCACCGGCGAGGCTTGCCCGCACCATTTTACCCTCACCGACGAATGCCTCCGCACCTTCGACAGCAATTTCAAAATGGCCCCTCCCCTGCGCACGCAGCACGATGTCGCAGCCATCCTTGCCGGGCTGAAGGATGGCACCCTCGACGTCATTGCCACCGACCACGCCCCGCACGCCCCAGAAAAAAAGATGCGGGAACTCGACCTGGCCCCCAACGGCGTCATCGGTCTGGAGACCCTGCTGCCGATCTGCATCCGGGCGCTGATCGAACCAGGCATTCTGACTTGGTCGCAGCTGATCGAAAAATTGACGATCAATCCGGCCCGGGTGCTGGGGATCGACCGCGGCACGCTTCGGCCCGGGGCCATCGCGGACGTCACGATCATCGATCCGCGCGCGGCGTGGACGGTCGATCCGGAGAAGTTTGAGTCGAAGAGTCGCAACTGTCCCTGGGCGGGCCAGACGGTCCGTGGTCGGGCGACGACGGTCATCGTCGCGGGCGAAATCAGGTGGCGCTGGCCCGTCGGCAGGCCGGGGTCGGCAGGGTCAGGCCTCTGAGGCGAACTGCTCCCGAAAGCCTGCGAGTTGGGTCGTCAAGAGCCGCTTCAGCTCGGCCGCATGGACGTGCTCGGCATGCTGGAAGGTCAGCGTCAGGAGGGCGCCATCGGGACGGTTTTCGTCGAGCGTCGGGTCCGTGCCGAACATTTCGATCTGGCTCAGGTTCAAGGCCCCTCTCTTACCCAGGAAGCGGCAGACGAGGCCGTGGGCCTCTTTGGTGCGCCACGACGCCCATGGTCGCCGGATACCGGGGAGCCGCAAGGTGATGGCGTCGCGGCTGCTCCAATCGACCTGGAGGTTGGGTTCGATGTCACGGACCAGGGCCAGGAGCCGGGGCAGCAGGCCGCGGTCCCATCGGACCGCTTCGCCGGCGGGAAATCCCTTGGGGCCGAGGTGCCAGCGTTCGCCTTGGAGTTTCCAGGGCATCAGATCTTCGGGACGGGTGCGCAGTTTGCGAAGGTTGGCGTGGAACGACGCGGCCGCTTCCCGCAAAAAAGTGCGGAAGGCGGGGGTGTCTACCTCGTCGAGATGGTGCGCGAGGATGACGACTTCCTGCCACGGGCCTTTGCGATTGTGGACCTGGACGCGCTCCTCGTCGCCGTAGACCTCCATGCCATCGCGCTCATGCAACGGCATGATCCCAAGCCGCTCCCGCAGGCTTTCGGCTTTAAACGCCTGGCGGCCGACGTGAAAGACGAGGCGGACGTAACGGTCCAGCCCTGTGTGGGCGTGGAAAAACCAACCGTGGCTGCGCACCGGCGCGGCGATCTCCACCAGCGTGCGGTGGTTCCAGTTCGTCTCGCTGAACGAGCCCGCGGCGTGGATCTGGTCCACCACCCAGTCGAGGATACGGCCATCCCAGCGGCACGGCTTGCCATTGAGGGCCAGCCGGTCGAGGGTGTGCCAGCGACGGCCATCGACTTCCCACGGCATGGGCACGTCCTGGCCAACCGCTTCGAGGGAAAGATCGCCGGCGTCGTCGGCAGCGACGGCATCGTAGCGCGGCCGCTCGGCATACGGCCCGGCTGCCAGCACGTCTTTCAGGACCGCCGCCGTGTGCGACACGTCGGCGGTCGGCCCGCGGACGATCGCCTCCGGCGTCCCCTCGGCGACGACCCGGCCGCCGGCGGCCCCCGCTTCCGGACCCAGGTCGAGGACCCAGTCGGCGGACTTGATGACGTCGAGATTGTGTTCCACCACGATGACGGTGTTGCCCAGATCGACGAGCCGTTGCAGTACCTCGAGCAGCTTGCGGATGTCGTCGAAGTGCAGGCCGGTGGTTGGCTCATCGAGGAGATAGAGCGTTCGGCCGGTGTTGGGCCGTGCCAGTTCCGCCGCCAGCTTCAACCGCTGCGCCTCGCCACCAGAAAGTGTTGGCGCCGCCTGGCCGAGGGCCAGGTACCCCAGCCCGACGTCGGCCAGGGTTTGAAGGATGCGGCGGATTTTGGGCAGATCGGCAAACAGCTCCAGCGCCTCGCTCACACGCAGGCGCAGCACGTCGGCGATCGACCGCCCCCGGTAACGAACGGCGAGCGTCTCGGGATTGTAGCGGCTGCCGCCGCAGACATCGCACTCGACCCAGACATCCGGCAGGAAGTGCATCTCGATCCGTTTCTGCCCGTTGCCGGCGCAGGCTTCGCAGCGTCCTCCCGGGAGATTGAAGCTGAAGCGGCGCGGATGGTAGCCGCGGACCCGAGCCTCCGGCAGCTGGGCGAAAAGCTGGCGGATCAGGTCGAAGACGCCGGTGTATGTCGCGGGGTTGGAGCTGGGCGAGTTGCCGATCGGCTCTTGATCGACGTTGATGACCTTGTCGATGTGTTCCAGGCCGAGGATGTCGTCGACGGCCGCCCCCGGGGTGCGGGCGCGGTGCAGCCTCCGCGCCAGTGTGTGGTACAGCACTTCATGAACCAGCGACGACTTGCCCGAGCCGCTCACGCCCGTGACGGCAATCAGTGCCCTCAGCGGAAAGCGAACATCGATGTTTTTGAGGTTATGCTGCCGCGCCCCGTTGACGATCAGGCAGGGATGCTCGGGCGGCAACGGGGCGGTCAGGCGCCGGTTGGTCGGAATCGGGATGGCCCGTCGACCGGAGAGGTACATCCCGGTCAGCGACTCCTTCGAACGCAGCAGTTGCCTGGGAGTGCCCTGGGCGGTGATGCGGCCGCCTTGGTCGCCAGCGCCGGGGCCGAAGTCGAGCACGTGATCGGCCGCCTGGATGATTTCCCGGTCGTGTTCGACGACGATCAGGGTGTTTCCCAGGTCACGGAGGCGGGTGAGGGCTTGAAGGAGTCGTCGATTGTCGCGCGGGTGCAGGCCGATGGTCGGTTCGTCAAGGACGTAGAGGACGCCGGTCAAGCCGCTGCCGATCTGGCTGGCGAGGCGGATGCGCTGGGACTCGCCACCGGAGAGCGTCGGGGTGGGTCGGCTGAGGGTGAGGTAGCCCAGGCCCACGTCCACGAGGAACTGGAGGCGGTTTTGGATTTCGCGGAGGACTTCGCCGGCGATCTGGCGTTGGGCGGCGGTCAACTCCAGATGGCGGAAGAAGCGCAGGGTTTGCTCCAGGGGGAGATCGCAGAGTTCGCCGAGGGTGCGGCCCTGGAAGCGGACGGCGGCGGCATCCTCGCGCAGCCGGGAGCCGCCGCAGGTGGTGCAAGGGACTTCGCTCACGAGGTGGTCGAGGCGGTGGCGGTAGGCGGGGCTGACGCGCGTGGCCTCGTCGATGGCGGGGAAAAGGCCTTTGTACTGGAAGCGGACGGGGGGAAGGGGGGATGGCCGGGGTGGGCGGCCGGCCCGGGCCGGCCGCCCACCGCCCACCCGCGGCGGTTT
>JANWYO010000292.1 GCA_025055215.1 Gemmataceae bacterium | reverse complement strand
GCTGAGACGGGCGCGCTGGTGCCGGGGGGCGGGGGGGGACCGTAAACTCACGCCGGCGCCGGGGGGCCTGGGCCCGCCGGCGCCGGCACAAGATTCCGAATTCCGAACGACTTTCCCCGGCGGGAAAACGTTAGCCATGTTCGTGGACCGCGTGACCCTTTACGTCCGCGGCGGCGACGGCGGCCACGGCTGCTGTAGCTTCCGGCGCGAAAAGTACGTCCCCCGCGGCGGGCCGGATGGCGGCGATGGTGGCCACGGCGGCAGTGTAATCGTCCGGGCCGTGGCCGGCACCAACAGCCTTGCTGACGTCGTCCACCGCAAGCACTGGCGGGCGCGCCGCGGGGGCCCCGGCCAAGGGGCCAACCGCCACGGCCGCAACGCCGACGACCTCATCATCCCCGTTCCCCCTGGCACGCTCGTCTTCGACCGGGACCGCGGCCACCTCCTCCGCGACCTCAAGGAAGCCGGCCAGGAAGTGACCGTCGCCCGCGGCGGCCGCGGCGGCCGCGGCAATCGCTTCTTCGCCTCCGCCACCAATCAGGCCCCCCGCCAGTTCGAGCGCGGCCAACCCGGCGAAGAACGCTGGATCGTCCTCGAACTCAAACTCATCGCCGACGTCGGACTCATCGGCCTGCCCAACGCCGGCAAGTCCACCCTGTTGAGCCGGCTCTCGCACGCCCAGCCCGAGATCGCCGACTATCCTTTCACCACCAAGTATCCCAACCTCGGCGTCGTGTCCCTCGGCGGCGAGCGGGTCTTTGTCCTGGCCGACCTCCCGGGCCTGATCGAAGGGGCCCACGCGGGGGTCGGCCTAGGGCACGAGTTCCTCCGACACACGGAGCGGACGCGCGTCCTCATCCACCTCGTCGAGCCATTGCCCCTCGACGGCAGCGACCCAGTCCACAACTACCACGTGCTCCGACGGGAGCTGGAACTGCATGGCCACGGCCTGCCGGACAAGCCGGAAATCGTCGCGGTGAGCAAGGCGGAACTGACCGGCAGCGACACGGCGCGCCGCCGATTGGAAGAAGCGCTGGGGAGAGAGGTCTTAGCGGTGTCGGCGGTGACAGGCCAGGGGTTAGCGCGGCTGATCGGCGCCGTGGCGCGGGAGCTGGCCGCCGTGCCGTTGGAGGTGGCTTCATGATCCCGGACGTGGTGGCCGACGTCGGCAACAGCCGCATCAAATGGGGCCGCTGCCGCGACGACCGCATCGCGGCGGTCGCGGCGCTGCCGCACGATGAGCCGACCGCCTGGGGTCGCCAACTCGAAATTGACGACTGGCGCGCGGCCCAACCGTTGACCTGGGCGGTGAGCGGAGTGGCCCCGCGAGTGGTGAACCGGCTGGTCGCTTGGCTGGAAGAGCGCGGCGACCGGGTCGTGCGGATCGAGCGCGCGGCGCAGCTGCCGTTGCGGGTGGAGTTGGAGCGGCCTGATCATGTCGGCATCGACCGGCTGCTGAAGGCGGTGGCGGTGAACGACTGGCTGGCCCGGCAGCCGGGGCCGCGGCCACCGGCGATCATCGTCGATGCCGGCACGGCCATCACGGTGGACCTGGTGGATGAAACGGGAGCATTCCAGGGAGGTTCCATTTTGCCCGGGCTGCGCCTGGCCGCCCGGGCCCTGCACGAGCACACCGCCCTCTTGCCGCTGGTCGAACTGCCGCCTGAAGTCCCGCCCCTGCCGGGCAAATCGACACCGGCTGCCCTCCAGGCCGGCCTGTATCACGGTTTGGCCGGCGCGGTCGATCGACTGATCGCCCGCTTGGCGGCCGGTTGTGTCCGCCCGCCGGCGGTGGTCCTTGCTGGAGGCGACGGCCCGCGCCTGCACCAAGCCTTGGAACGACCCGCCATCTTGATGCCATTATTGACGCTGGAGGGGTTGCGTTTGACCGCTCAGCGATTGGTCGGGGGCCCTTCATGACCTTTACCCGCGCCGCCTGTCTAAGCCCCCCGGGCACCAGTGCCATCGCCGTGGTGGGGGTGCGCGGCCCACGAGCCTGGCCGACGGTCCGCGAACTGTTCCGGCCGCGGACTGGCCGTCCTCTCCCCGACCTGCCCCCACCGCGCTGGTTCGGCCTCGGGGCCTTCGGCCCCGAGCCGGGCGATGAGGTCGTCGTGGCTGTGAAGGAAACAGGGTCGTCTGCCTCGGTCGAAATTCACTGCCACGGGGGCTTCGAGGTGGTTCGCTGGATGCTGGGACTGTTGGCGGAGCGTGGCATCGAGACGTGCTCGTGGCAGGAGTGGCTGGGGGCGGAGGCCCCTCAGCCGCTGCGGGTCGCCGCGGCGGTGGCCCTGGCCCGGGCCCCGACGGTGCGCACGGCGGCCATCCTGCTGGATCAGTATCACGGTGCCTTCGAGAAGGCCCTGGAAGCTATCCGTGCCGATCTCCAAGGGCCAGCAGCGGACGTGACCGCGGCCGCCGACAAGCTCGACCGCCTGGTGCGTCATGCGGCGGTGGGTCGGCATTTGACCGAGCCCTGGCGCGTGGTCCTCGCCGGCGCGCCGAATGTCGGCAAGAGCAGCCTGATGAATGCCTTGATGGGATATGCCCGCAGCATCGTGGCGCCCATCCCGGGAACGACGCGGGATGTGGTGACGGCCCTGACGGCCTTCGACGGTTGGCCGGTTGAATTGGCGGACACGGCGGGTCTGCGGCCAGGAGCGGAGGGGTTGGAAGCCGCGGGCATGGAGCGGGCGCGGGGGACGATGGGCGAGGCCGACCTGGTGCTGTGGGTGGTGGATGCTGCCGCGGCTCCAGTCTGGCCGGAGGAGCTGGCTGGTCCTGTGCTGTTGGTGGTCAACAAGATTGACTTGCCGCCGGCCTGGGACCTGGAGCGGGCGGGAAACGCGGTGCGGGTGTCGGCGGAGACCGGAGCGGGCTTGGCGGACTTGAGCCGCGCGTTGGCGGCCGCCCTGGTGCCGACGGCGCCGGAGGCGGGCGCCGCCGTGCCGTTCACGCCGGGTTTGGCAGCGCGGTGCGAGGAAGCAGCCGCCGCTTTGCGGGGCGGTCGGGTGGAGGAGGCGGCCGCATTGGTGGCCTCGTTGAGCCAATCGCCGGTGGAATAATCGGTACTGTCGGAGCGGCTGCGGCAGGTAGCATCGTCGGCCGGCGCCGTAGCCACAGCGCGACCGTCAGGGGGCGTCGCCCCCCCATTTCGGCGGCGG
>JANWYO010000190.1 GCA_025055215.1 Gemmataceae bacterium | reverse complement strand
ACCGATCAATCCCTCTCCGCTGCTGCGCCCTCGCGTCGTCGAAATCCCGAGGGACACCCCCGGGCGAGATGACGCTGGCCTAGCGGTGACGGCGGCGGGCCCCATCGGGGCCCGCCGCCGTCAGGGGGCGGAGCGGCGGACGTCCTCCAGCACCACCCGTTCCACGCCCGGCAGCCGGGCCACCGTTTGCACAAAACGGATCAGCGCCTCCCAATTGGTCGTCACGCCGCGGAAGCGGACGACGCCGCCCTGCACCTCGGTGCGCAGGTCAGCCAATGGGCCTTCGCCGCGGCGGAGCGCCTCCACCCGCTCGATCAGCCTCGGCGGCTCCGCCGCGCAGGCCACCGGAGGTAAGAGCGTCACGGGCACCGGCTGGAGCAGGACCACGTGCGGCGGCCGCCCCTCGGCCGACGGCGAGCCGTGCTCCGCCCGCCCCGTCAGGGCGGCGAAGCGCAACGGTGTGACCGTCGGCGTCTTCGGCTCAGCTCCATGCGACATGCCCGCCCATTGCTCCGCCATGATTTCCGCCCATGGGTCGTCCGGCGAGATCACTTCCAGGGCGTTCCGCACCTCCAGGACGCCCGCGACTTGGCTGAGCAATTCGCCGGCGCGCCACGCCGGAGCGGCGCTGGGGACCGCACCCCAGAGCGTGGCCACGCCGGACTGAACGCTGACGCCCAGGTTCAACGGCCCCAGCACTGGATCCCGGGCCAACACGTCGCGGGCACGCAGGGTGGTCAGGCAATCGTTCAGCCGCAAGTCATCGACCGGCGAGTCGTTAGCCGCCTGGAGCGGCCTGGCGGCCAGCGAGACGGACACCACGGCGAGCCAAAGCAGGCGACGGGTTGGTCGAAGCATCCAGGTCTCTCCGCCGGATTGGCACCAAGCCTCGCGATGCCGTTCCATTGTCCGCTTTTTGTCGGCGGAAGAAAACCGCAAGACGGGTGCGCGGCCGTGGAGGAGGCTTCATGAGTGGGAAGGTCTGCCGGCCGCGGAGAATGTAAGGGCCAACTGGCGAAGGCCACCGTCTGCCCGGCTTGCTACCACCCCATCCCGCACCTCGAACTCACGTCTGGAGGACGCCGGTGCGGAAGGGCCGGCCGTCGTCATGGCGGGTGGCGATTTCCAGGGCAAAAAGCAGGGCCTCGCGCGTCTCCGACGGAGCGATGATCCGATCGACCCACAAGCGGGCGGCGGCGTAGCGGACGTCGGTCTGCTCCTCGTAGGCTGTCTGGACCTTCCGCTTCAGCTCTTCCAATTCGGCGGCGTCCGGCTCGTGGCCGGCCCGCCGCAGGGCTTGCACCGAAATTTCCAAGAGGGTGCCGGCGGCCTGGTCGCCGCCCATGACGGCGTAGCGCGCCGTCGGCCAGGCAAAGATAAAGCGCGGGTCGAACGCCTTGCCGCACAGGGCGTAATTGCCGGCCCCGAACGAGCCGCCCAGGATGACGGTCAGCTTCGGCACCACGCTGTTGGCGATGACGTTGACCAGCTTGGCGCCTGCCCGGATGATGCCGGCCTGCTCGGAATCGCGGCCGACCATGAAGCCGTTGACGTCCTGGAGGAAAATGAGAGGCAGGCGGCTCTGGTTGCAGTCCATGATGAAGCGGGCAGCTTTGTCGGCACTGTCGACGTAAATGACCCCGCCATATTGCAAAGGGCCGACCGCCGGCTTGCAGCGGCGGCGCTGATTGGCGATGACCCCCACCGCCACGCCGCCGAGCCGGCCATAGCCGCACACCAGCGTCTGGCCATACTCCGCCTTGTATTCGTCGAAGGGTCCGGCATCGAGGAGGCAGGCAAGGACGTCGCGGACGTCATATTCGATCGATTTTCGTGGCCCGACGTCGTTGGGCAGAAAGGCATCGAGGTCGGAAGGGGAGCGGGCCGGGGCGCGATCGTAGGCCACCGTTGGGCGATCGGCGGGGAGCATGGCGACCAGGCGGCGCAATCGCTCCAGGCACGCTGGATCGTTCGGTTCGCGGAAGTCGATGGTGCCGCTGATGGCGGCGTGCATGTGGGCGCCGCCGAGTTCTTCATGGCTGACGGTTTGGCCGATGGCCGCCTTCACCAAGGCCGGCCCGGCCAAATAGAGGCCGCTCCCTTCCGTCATGAGGAGCTTGTCGCACATCACGGGGAGATAGCCGCCGCCGGCAACGCAATTGCCCATGATGGCCGCCAGCTGCGGGATGCCGGCCGCGGAGATGACCGCATTGTTGCGGAAGATGCGGCCGAAATCGTCTTCGTCGGGGAAGACTTCGTCTTGCAGGGGGAGGAAGACGCCGGCGCTGTCCACCAAGTAGACCAGCGGGAGGCGGTTTTCCAGGGCAATGCGCTGGGCCCGGAGGACTTTTTTGCAGGTCATGGGGAAGAAGGCGCCGGCCTTGACGGTGGCGTCGTTGGCGATGAGCATGACGCGTCGGCCGGCCACGGTGCCGATGCCGGTGACGACGCCGGCGGAGGGGGCGCCGCCCCACTCCTGATACATGTTCCACGCCGCCCACAGCCCCAACTCGAAAAATGGGCACCCCGGGTCGACCAATTGCGCGATTCGCTCCCGGGCCGTCAACCGGCCCTTCTCGTGCTGTCGGGCGATGGCTTTGGGTCCACCCCCCTGGCGGATGATGGCCTCTTGTTCGCGCAGGGAGCCGAGAAGGTCAGACATCGCTCCGCCTCGTGCTGCGGCTGACAGGATGCTCTGGCCGCGGCGGATCTCAGCGGCTGGTTAGTGTCCAATCCTTGCGCTGCCGCGACGAGGGAATCTTGAGCATCTTCCGATACTTGGTCACCGTCCGCCGGGCCACTGGGTAGCCGGCCTCGCTGAGTTTCCGCACCAGGTCTTCGTCGGACAGGGGGTTGGACTTGTCTTCTTTGTCAATAATTTCCAGCAGCTTCTGCTTGATGGTTTCCCAGGCGACTTCCTCGCCGCTGGCGGTCTGCGTGCCGCCGCCGAAGAAACGCTTCAGCGGGAAGATGCCCCGCGGCGTCTGTACCCATTTGTCATCCACCGCTCGGCTGACGGTGGTGACGTGCACGCCGACCTGGTCGGCGATCTGCTGCATCTTCAGTGGCTCGATGTGTTCCGGGCCGTGGTCGAGGAAGGCCCGCTGATGCTGGATGATGGCCCGCGTCACCTTCTCCAGGGTGTGCCGCCGCTGCTCGATCGAATCGAGGAGCCATTGGGCCGCCTGAATTTTCCGCTTGAGATACTCCCGATCCTGGGGACTGGCCGATTTGTCCCGGTACATCTCCAGATACCGGCGACTGATGTGGACGTGCGGCACCCAATCGTCGGTGAGCCGAACGGTGTAGTCCCCATCGTCGGTGCGTTCGACGATGATGTCGGGGACGACATAGGGGATGTTCGAGGTGGCAAACCCGGAGCCGGGCCACGGGTTGAGCCGCCTCAACGCCTCGAGGGCCTTCTTGATGACGGTCAGCTCGAAGCCGGTTTTTTTCTGGATGGCGGGGAGGCGATTGTGCTGGATGTCCTCGAGGTGGTGCTGGATCAAGACGCGCACCACGTCTGCGTGGGGGATTTCCGGCGTCAGCTGGAGGAGAAGACACTCCTCGAGCGTCCGCCCACCGACACCCGGGGGGTCGAGTTTCTGCACATAATGCAGGGCGTCCTCGACTTCCTCCACGGTCACGGGCTGGTCGTAGGCCTTGGCGATGTCGGCAAGCGGAACCTCCAGCCGGCCATTGTCGCTGATATGGGCGATGATAAAGCGCGCCAGGCGCGCCTGTTCCGGGGTCAGGTCGAGGAAGCTCAATTGATCGTTGAGGTAGTCGTGCAGCGACTGGGGCCGCGACGGCATGTTCTGCATGGCATCGTGTTTTTTGTCGGCCTCTTCCTCCAGGCCGTTGCGCGAAGGGCGGTGCTCTTCGTTGAAATGGTCTTCCCAGTCCTTGCTCAGGGCGTCCAGCCGGTCGAAGTCCCATTCGCTGTCCCCGGATTCGTCGCTGTTCGGTTCCGGCTCGGTGTCGCGGCGTAAGTCTGCGTCGGCAGCAGACTCGGCGTCGGCGGGTTCGTCGGCATCTTCCTGTAATTCGAGGACGGGGTTTTCCTGCAATTCCTGCTCAATCCGTTCTTGCAACGCCATGATGGGCAATTGCAGGATTTCCATCGATTGAATCATGCGTGGAGCAAGAATCATCTTCTGCTCCAACCGCTGACTCATCGTGGTTTCCAGTCGCATGGCGGTACCTCGTCACGGATGCTGCGGGGCCGCGGTGGCCCCGAGCCAAGCCGGGCCTCCTAAAAGGCTCGCCGCCCTTCCAAGGCATCGGCGAGCATCTGCGTGTTGGCGAATTCCAGCACTCCGCCCGACGGAATGCCCCGTGCCAGTCGGGTGATGCGAACGCCGCTGTTCGCCAGCAGGTTCGAGATATACAGGGCCGTGCCGTCACCTTCCAGGGTCGGATTGGTGGCCATGATGACCTCCTGGATCCCTCCGCGGCGGACCCGTTCCAGCAGGGCATCGATCGTCAGTTGCTCCGGCCCGATGTTTTCCAGCGGGGCCAACCGACCTTGAAGGACGTGATACAGCCCCCGGTAAGTGCCCGTCCGCTCCAAGGCCATCAGGTCCCGCGGTTGTTCGACGACGCACACCACCGAGGAATCGCGGTGGGGATCGCGGCAGATGCGGCACAGCTCCTCTTCGGTGGGGTTGAAGCATTGCCGGCAGGGACGGACCGCCTCCTTGAGGGCCCGCAGGGCGTCGGTCAGCGCCACGACCTGGCTCCGGTCGGCGGTCAGAAGATAATGGGTCAGGCGTTCGGCGGTTTTCGGCCCGATACCGGGGAGTTTCCCCAGCTCGTGGATGGCGCGTTCAATGGCTCCCAGCCGCTCCATAACGTGATTCCTCAGCTGGCGGCCGGCCCCTCTCAAATCACGTCCGGCAACTGGAACCCAGGGGGCAACCCAAGGTCGCCGGCAAACTTGCTCGTTTCCTCCAACACCCGTTCGCGGACACGGCCGAGGGCTTGGTTCGCGGCGGCCACGATCAGGTCCTCCAGCAGTTCGCGATCCTGCAACCGAAGCGCCTCGTCACTGAGCGTGCAGGCCAGGAGTTCCATGCGGCCATTGACGCGCACTTTCACCATGCCGGCGCCGGCGTCGCCCTCGGCGGTCAGCTGGCCCAGGCGTTGCCTTAAGTCTTCCATGCGCTCCCGGAGCTTGGGCAACTGCTTGAGGAGATTGGCCATCTGCCCGAGTTCACGAAACATGCGTTACTCCTGGAGCGTCTCCGTCTCCTCGGCGCGCTCGGGAAGCGCTTTCGGCACCGTGCCGAAACCATCGTCCACACGGACGATCTGGGCCCCGAGCAAGTCCAAGGCCCGCCTCACGAGGGGGTCTCGTTCCGCCTCGTCACGCCAACGTCGGGAACGGAATTGTGAGCGTTCCGCGTCCAACGGCGGCGCCGCGGAAACATCGTCCGGCCCCTCCGCGCTGGCTGACTCGATGCGAACCGCGCAGGCTTGGCCGGTGATCTTCCGCAGCACCTCCTCGATGCGAGACACGACCTGCGGCCGCTGGCAGTGCTCACGTGCCGCATTATACTCCGGCGGGAAGCGGAGTACCAGAGCGTTTGGCCCGGAAATTGCTGGTAATCCAGCTTTTTTCAGGTCGGTGGCGGAAGCTGGACCGATCTCGTCGAGAACAACGGGCCATAACTGCGACACCCGCTCAGCGGTAAGCTCCAGGGGGACCGGCGGTGCCGGGGGCACCGCCCTCACCGGCTCGGGCTTTTTTTTTTGCTCGGCGGACGCCCCGGCATCGGCCGGGGCGGCCGCCAGGAGGCCCAAAGGCGGCGCGGAGGGTCGAGACCGGGAAGGCGCGGGCGAAACCTCGCTCCCTTCCGCCAGCCCGCGGGCCAACTCGGCCAGGGAGACGAGGTGTTCCAGCCGGCTCAACCGGACCACGGCCATCTCCGCCAAGACCCGCCCGTGGCTGCTGCCGCGCATCCGGGCCTTGGTGGCGCCAAGGATGTCCAACCCGGCCAGGATGGAGTCGATCGGCAGGCGGCGGGCGTGGTGCCTTAGGGTGTCGCGAAAGCGCGGCGGGCAGGTCAGAGGGGGGGCGTCGTCGCCGGCGGCGGCCACGACCATCAGGTCCCGCCAATAGTCGATGAGTTGGTCGAGCAATTCGCCCAACTGCAATCCTTCGTCCGCCGCCTGTCCCAGAAGGTGCAGCGCGGTTTTCGCATCCTGGTCCACCATGGCGCTGGCTAAAGCCACGACGCGCTCCACATGGGCCGTTCCCAGCAACCGATGCACCTGCTCTCCCGTGAGCCGACCGCCGGCGAAGGCCAGCAGCTGGTCGAGAAGGGATTGGGCGTCGCGCATCGAACCGCCCGCCCGACGGGCGACCAGCTCCAGCGCTTCGGGGTCGGCCTCCATGCCCTCGGCGGAGACGATCTGTTGGAGTCGCTCGACGATGCGCGGGGTGCTGATGCCTGCGAAATCGAAGCGTTGGCAGCGCGACAAGATCGTGATGGGAATTTTTTGGACTTCGGTGGTGGCGAAGATGAACTTGACGTGCGGCGGTGGCTCCTCGAGCGTCTTCAACAGGGCGTTGAAGGCCGGCACGGTCAACATGTGAACTTCATCGATGATATAAATCTTGTAGCGAGCGCGGTTTGGACGGTACTGCACGTTCTGGCGGATTTCCCGCACTTCGTCGATGCCGCGGTTGCTGGCGGCGTCGAACTCCAGTACGTCGATGTCTTCCCCCGACGCGATGCTCTGGCAGATCGGGCAGCGGTCGCACGGGTGAGGGGTCGGTCCGTTCTCACAGTTGAGCGCCTTGGCCAGGATCCGCGCGGCCGAGGTCTTTCCCACGCCGCGGGCCCCGGTGAACAGGTAGGCGTGAGCCACCCGTCCCGTCTCGATCGCCCGCATCAACGCCCGGGCCACCGGCTCCTGGCCCACCAAGTCGGCAAACTGCTGCGGCCGATAGCGCCGCGCCAGCACCGTGTAGTGCGACGAGTCGTCACCGCGGTTTGGTTGGGCCATAGCGCGTTCGGCAAGACTCGCTAGGGGAGTTAAGGAAAGGAGCCCGCGGCCGGTGGCCCAAAGAGGCTCATCCACTGCACAAGGGCTCGCTGCTTATGGCTGCACCTTCCGGCCTGACCAGGTTCACAACTACCCTTTGCGTGGGTCCCCTCCAGGCTCCGTACCACGGGCATCAGTCAACGCGATCAACGGATAAACCTTTTTCCAGGGTATACGCTCGCGGAGCGGGCGCCAAGGCGGGCGCAACGAGGATGGCGGCAGATGATTCCGGGCGAGCGCAAAGCCGCTAGGGGAAAAAACTCTCCAAACAGGAATTGACGAGGTTGTTCCAGGGGATTACACTATCGCTCGCTGAGATAGAGTCTCAGTAACCATCCCCGAACGAGTTTACCTCCCGCCATGACGTCTCACGAATGCCTGCTGGCGACGCTTCCCGGTTCCGGCGACGGTGATCGGCTCCTGGTGGTTCTCGCGCGCGGGGCTGATGGCCGATCGGGCATCGCCCTTATTCAGCAGAGCTGGGCGGAAGGGATCGGCTGGTACGATCAGAAGCGTCTGGACCTGGCCCCGGAGCAACTCCGGCAGCTGAAGCGCGTCTTGGGCTGGGTCGGCCAAGGGCCGCGGCAGCCTTCGGACCACGAACCGGTCATCCTCTCGTTTCCGCGCGCCGCGTCAGAGTCGGCCTGAACGGCGGCTTGGCCGGCAACTCGCTCGGAAACCCGCGGCCACCTGGCGCGTGTCGTCCCCCTGCGGCTTGGAGCGGTGAAGTTCTTCAGGTCTCCTTGAGAAAAATCGCGCCTTGGGGCAAGATCAACCTTGTGCCCTCGGCACACTCCGCGGAGACCGGCCCTCATGAAAACGTATCAGACCATCCTGGTGGGCGCGTCGTTGGACGAGCGCGACACGACCACCATGCGCTTCGCAGCGCTTTTCGCCAAGGCAGCGGACTCAAAAACCGTCTACGTGGCCCACGTGGTCCCAACGTTT
The DNA here is from genome assembly GCA_025055215.1 of Gemmataceae bacterium. GTDB lineage: Bacteria > Planctomycetota > Planctomycetia > Gemmatales > Gemmataceae > JANWYO01. The sequence continues at coordinate 4,680 of JANWYO010000190.1, read as the reverse complement.
GACCTCCCGCCAGAGTTGACCGGCCCCGAAGCCCACGCGATCCTGCCGCGCGACGAAGAGATCGAGCAGCAGCTGGAGGCACTTGTCGCCCGGCATCGGACGGAGTTTCCGCCCCAGGTCCGCTTTCACGCCGTAGCCCGGCAAGGACCGACGACCGCCGAATTGATCCGCTTGGCTTCGCAAAAGTCGGCCGACCTCTTCTGCCTGGGCCGGCGGCCAGCCGAAGCCGGCCGCCGGCTCAGCGATGCCGGCCTCCATCTGGTCCGCAAGTCGCCCTGCTCCGTCTTCGTCGTGCCTCCTGAAGCCGAGCCCCGCTGCCAGCACATCCTGGTTCCGGTCGATTTCTCCGATCACTCCCGCGAGGCGCTCGAGGTCGCCTGTGCCTTGGCCCGGACGCAGCCCCAGGCCACGATCACCGTGCAGCACACCTACGAAATCCCGGTCGGCTGGCACAAGAGCGGCCATTCGTTCGAGGAATTTGCCGCCATCATGCGGCGGAACGCCCAACGACACTGGGAGAAGTTCGCCCAGACCCTCGCTTGCCGCGATCCCGCCTGGAAGGTCCGCTTCGACCAAGGCGACGACGTGCCGCAAACGATCCTCCGCGTCGCAGAGGACATCAACGCCGACCTGCTGGTCCTCGGTTCCCACGGACGCACCCAGTCAGCGGGCGTGTTGCTGGGCCACGTCGTCGATGTCATCTGCGCGGAGTCATCGCGACCGGTGTTGTGCGTCAAGCGGAAGGGAGAGATTGTGAACTTCCTGCACGCGCTGTTGCAGTTCTACGGCTGGGAAGACGACTGACGCCCTCGCACCAGCAAGGAAGGAAACGCCAAGATGAACGGGGCGGACACAGCACCTTGGCATGCCTTGGACATGGAGACGGTGCTGGAGCGACTCGGCAGCCACCCGAGCGCCGGCCTGAGTGTGGCGGAGGCAAACCGGCGGCGGCAGCAGTTCGGGCCCAACGTCGTGACCATGCGCCGGGGCCACGGGCCATTGGTCCGCTTTCTCCTTCAGTTCTATCAACCCCTGATCCTCATCCTGTTGGCCGCCACCGTCGTCACCCTGCTGCTGAACGAGTGGGTCGATGCGGCGGTCATCTTCGGGGTGGTCCTGGTCAACGCCATCGTCGGTTTCGTCCAGGAATCCCGTGCCCTGAAAGCGATCGAGGCCCTGGCCCACAGCCTCGTCACCGAGACGACGGTCATCCGCGACGGCCACAAGCTCCGTATCAACTCCACCGACATCGTGCCGGGCGACATCGTTCTGCTTCACTCAGGCGACAAAGTCCCCGCCGACCTGCGGCTGTTGCGCTGTCGGGAGTTGCACATCGCCGAAGCGGCCCTGACTGGGGAATCGGTCCCGGTTGGCAAAAGGCCCGAAGTGCTCGCGGAAAGCGTGCCGTTGGCGGATCGCACGAACATGGCCTACGGCTCGACGTTGGTTACGTCGGGCCAGGGCGCGGGCGTCGTGGTGGCCACCGGCGACCGCACCGAGGTGGGTCGCATATCTCAGCTGATTGCCACTGCCGAGGATATCCAAACGCCACTGACGCGGCGCATCGCCCACTTCAGCAAGGTGCTGCTGGTGGTCATTTTGGGGTTGGCGGCGGTCAACTTCGCCGTTGGCCTGCTCCGCGGCCAAGCGGCGGTGGACATGTTCCTGGCGTCCGTGGCCCTGGCGGTGGCGGCCATCCCCGAGGGGTTGCCCGCGGCGGTCACCATCACCTTGGCCATCGGCGTCGCCCGCATGGCCCAACGCCGGGCCATCATCCGCAAACTCCCCGCCGTCGAGACCCTCGGCAGCACGACCGTCATTTGCTCCGACAAGACCGGCACGTTAACCGAAAACCAGATGACCGTCACCGCCCTGGTCGCCGGCGGCGAAAAGTTCGCAGTCTCGGGAGCGGGCTACACCCCCAGCGGCGCCATCCACCTCGCAACCCCCGCTGGGGGCAACGGCGAAGCCGACAGCGGCGAGGCGCCGCTGTCGGTCGCCGACCTGCATGGGCGGGTCGCCTTGTTGGAGTGCCTCCGCGCCGGCCTGCTGTGCAACGATTCGCAGCTGGTCAAAGATGAAAATGGCTGGACAATCCAGGGCGACCCCACCGAGGGGGCGTTGCTCGTGGTCGCTGCCAAAGCCGGCCTCGAGGCCCCGGTGCTGCGCGAGGAGTTCCCGCGCCTCGATTCGATCCCGTTTGAATCGGAGCGGCAGTACATGGCCACGCTGCACGATCAGGGGATCGACCGACCGCGTGGGGTCTACGCCAAGGGGGCCGTCGAAGCCATCTTGCAGCGCTGTGCCGCGGCCCTGGACCGGGCCGGGCACCCGCAGCCGTTGGACGTCGACGCCATCCACACTCACACAGCGGACTTGGCGGCGGACGGCCTCCGCGTGTTGGCCTTCGCCCGCAAGGAACTCCCCCCGGACGTCGCCAGCCTCAGCCCCGCCGACATCGCCGATGGCATGACCTTCCTCGGCCTGCAAGGGATGATCGACCCGCCCCGGCCCGAGGCCCAAGCCGCCATCGCCACCTGTCGGACGGCCGGCATCGATGTCAAGATGATCACCGGCGATCACGCCTTGACGGCCGCGGCCATCGCCCGGCAACTCGGCTTGGGCGGCAGCGCCACCGAGTTGCCCGAGACCGTGACCGGGCAGGCGCTGAGCGAGATCTCCGACAGCGACCTGGTCGATGTCGCGCAGCGAACCACGGTCTTCGCCCGCGTGGCCCCGGAGCAGAAGCTGCGCCTGGTCAAGGCCCTCCAGGCTCGGGGCCACATCGTCGCCATGACCGGGGATGGCGTCAACGACGCGCCGGCGCTCAAACAGGCCGACATCGGCGTGGCCATGGGTAAGAGCGGCACCGACGTGGCCCGGGAAGCAGCCGACATGGTGCTGACCGACGACAACTTCGCCTCCATCGAGGCCGCCGTCGAGGAAGGCCGCGGCGTCTTCGACAACCTCACCAAGTTCATCGTCTGGACGCTGCCGACCAATGTGGGCGAAGGGCTGGTCATCATGCTCGCCGTCCTCTTGGGCACCGAGCTGCCGATCACCCCGGTCCAGATCCTGTGGGTCAACATGAGCACCGCCATCATGCTGGGCCTGATGCTCGCCTTCGAGCCTAAGGAGCCGGGCATCATGGACCGACCGCCCCGCGACCCCCAGGCGCCGCTCTTGCGGATGCCGCTGGTGAAACGGATCGGCTTCGTCAGCCTGTTGATCCTGCTGGGGACCTACGGGTTGTTTGAATGGATGGTCGATTCCTGGGGGGTGAGCGTCGAAGAGGCGCGGACAGCGGCCGTCAACGTCATTGTCATGGCCGAGCTGGTCTACCTCTTCAACTGCCGCTCATTGACCCATTCCATGTTTTGGATTGGCGTCTTTTCCAACAAGGCGGCGATCGCCGGGGCGGCAGGGATGGTGCTGCTGCAACTGCTGTTCTCTTACACGGGTGTCATGAACCGCCTGTTTCACACCGCCCCGATCGGCGCGGACGTCTGGCTCCTGATTGGCGGCTACAGCCTGGCGATTTATCTGGTCGTCGAGGTGGAAAAGTGGCTGGTCGGCTACACCCTCGACGGCGAGCCGTTTCGGCCCGTCTCGGGGGCCCCTCCTGGCGGCACGGCGAGGACCGCGTAGCACCCCGCCCCGAGGCTCCACCCGGGGGGCGGCCCGGCGTGCCTGACGCACGCCACGCCGCCCGCTTCGCGTCGGCACCTGACAACCGCAATCTCCTTATTCCAAGGTGTCGCCGGCTTCGGCCAAGTCTCCTACCGGCCCGGCGCCCAGCGAGCGCGGACTTCGGGCAACGGATAGTCCGTGATCGCCAAGCCCAGCGATGTCACCTCCTGAAGCCGCCGCCAGCCCCGGGTTATCCGGACTTCTTCCTCGGCCACGAACCCGGGGTCCAGGTGGCTCTTGGCGAAGGGGCCGGAGCAGACCACCGGGGGAAACTCGGGATCGACGATGAATTGGGCCACGGTCGGGTTGCAGCGAATGTGCCGCTCAGGCGTTGTCAGCAACTCCTGCGGTGCAAGGTCGCCGACGACGTAGCGAAGGTAAAGGTCGGAGTCGGTGATTTTCTCGACCTCTTGGCCGCACACGTCACACAAGTAACCGGTCTCGCACCGAGCCATGATTAGGGCCTTTGCCAGGACCGTACGCGCTGCACCTGTCGCACGGACGCTTGCTGAATGGTATAAGCGGCCGGCCGCAGTCTGTCCGCAGAAGAAGGAGTGGCAAAGCCTCTTCCGCCGGAGGTCGCGGGGATCATAAAATGGCCTCGGGCTAACTGCGGCCCGGGTCTGGGGGTGTAAGCATCGTGTTGCCGGTGACCATCATGAGCATGACGTCTTGCATTCGGGTTGTAGGCATCGGGTTGGCGGCGCTCGGGGCGTTGCGCCTCCTCCACGCCCTGGAGCCGGCGGGGGAACCTGCCGGCCGGGTCGTCGTGGGCAAATTCATCGGCCAGGCTGGGGAACTTCTGCGGCGGGAAGGGCCGGGCAAACCGTGGCAAATCGTGCCGGCGAATGGGCCGGTCTACGCCGGTGAACTGCTCGTGCAGGCCACCACCGATGCCATCATCGAATCGAAAAACGGCGCGGTCCACCTGGTCATGTCGGAGGACCTCGCCGACGACTCTCCCCATTTCGGCTTTGAAAGCGCCGTCAT
>JANWYO010000151.1 GCA_025055215.1 Gemmataceae bacterium | reverse complement strand
CGGGGGCGGGCGGGCGCCCCCCCGGGGTGTGGGGGGCGGGGGGGGCGCCGCTCCCCCGCTGGCGCGCCGGGGGGCCGGACCCGGGGGGGGGCCGGGGGGCGGGGGGGGGGCACGCGCCGCCGCCGCCCGGGATCCTCGACCAGCTGCGGAGCGGTTTGGCGGAAACCACCGGTCCCGCCGCCGCCGACGAAACGCTCCGCCTGGTGGAGGCCATCCGCGTCCTGGCGCTGCGACACGGTGGTCCGGCCATCCGCCATTGCATCCGGCTCGTCGAGGAAACCCGGCGCCTGGCCGACGCGCTGACGCAAAGCGACGGCGACTAGGGCCCTCCGGCCCCGGTCGGGCGCCGCCGAAGTCGGGGCCAGGCCGTTCCCCGATCCCACGCATGAGCGACGTCTTCGAGCAGCTCCTGGCCCTGTGCACCCCCGAGCGCTTGCTTCGCGACCCGATGGCCACCGGTCAGGGGGTCGGCGTCTGCGTCATCGACAGCGGGATTGAGCGGACCGTCGTGGAGGCCCGGCATCGGGAGCGTGGCCACGTGCTGGAGCCGATCGAGGGCGGCATCTTTACGCCTGAGCGGTCCGAACCCCTCCCCTACGACGGCCACCAGAGTGCGCCGCATGGCACCACGGTGGCCGACATCATCCTCACTGTGGCCCCGCGCGTGAAGCTGTACTCCGCCGACGTCTTCGGGCCACAAGGAAGCTGCCGGGTCGAGGTGGTGCAGCAGGCGCTGCGCTGGGCGATCGACGTCTGGAATTGCCGCATCATCAACCTCTCTTTAGGAATTCCCGAGGCGCAACTGCCCCAGGTCCAGCGCCGCTACCAACTCCTGCGGGCCGTCGAAGAGGCTTATTATCGGGACGTGCTGATTTTCGCCGCTGCCCACAACGACCATCCGCTCACCCGGAGTTTGCCGGCGGCGTTCGCGCCCCCGCTCATCTCCGTGGACAAGGGCCTTTTTTCCGAACCGTGGCATTTCGCCTACCGGTTGTTGGAACATGTCGAGTTTCAGGCCCACGCCCGCGGCTACTGGGGTCCGTTCGCCCACGAGCCGGCCACCAGCTGGGCCGCCCCGCACCTGAGCGGCGTGGCGGCCCGCCTGTTGTCATTGCGCCCGGGCTTGAAGCCGTTCGAGGTCAAGACGCTGCTGTACTGGATGAGCCTCGCGCTGAGGCAACGAACCAAGCCGGCCGATGGAGCGTAGGATACAAGAGGCGGCGTCAAGGAGCTGGCGCCGCTCACCCTCCCAAACCCGGCGAGCCGTGGCGGTCCCCGGTCGGCTCCCCCGAGGCCTGGGGGCCGCCCGGTCCCGGGACTGATCGCAGGCCCCCCTACCTCACGCCTCCTTCGACTCATCCGCTGCAGCCAACTCCTGCTGCTCGAGCGTCGCAGCCTGACGCTGACGGGCCATGTGCAACAATTGCTGGGCCTGGGTCGATTGCGGCGAGCGACGAACCACCGTCTCCAAGAGGTCGATGGCCTGGTCATACCAGTTGAGCGATTCCTGGTGGTCGCCTCGCTGTTGCCAGCCATCGCCGAGGGCGAGGCAGCTGGCCCCGGCGCCCAGGAGAAATTCCTCGGCATCGGACTGGCTGCGGGCGAGTCGGCGGAACAGTTCGTAGGCTTGCTTATGGGCCGCCACGGCTTGCGTGGCTCGGCCCATGCGGGCATACCAGGTGCCGGCATTGCTGTAACAGCGGGCCAAGTCGCGCTGGTAGGCGGGTACCTCCGGGTGCGAGCGGACCACGCGTTCCACCGCGTCGATGGCCCGCTGGAAGCTGCGCTCCGCCAGCCGAGTCTGGCCCGTGGCGGCACAAAGGCTGGCCAAGTTGTTGTAGCAGAGCCCCAGATCGAGTTCGTAGCTCGGCACGTCGGGATGGGTCTGGGCCAGCTTGTCGAAAATGGCGGCCGCGTCCTGATACCAGGCGATGGCTCGGGCGACGTCGGTATCTGCCGCGTTGCTCGCCAGTCGGCGATAAGTCTTCCCCAGCTGCACCTCGGCCTCACCGTCGCCGCCGGGAAGGCGCATCAGCCGTTGATACAACTCCAGGGCCGTCTGCAACAGCTCGAAGATTAGCGGCTTTAGCTCCGGCCTTTTCCGCAAGTCGGGACGGTTCAGATGCTGATAGCACCGCTCCAAGCCGGCGCCGACCCGCCGCACGATCTCCTCCAGGTTTTCCAAGCGGGCCGCGACCGGCTGCGCCTCGACGGCCGCCGGGCGGGTCGTCCCCCGGGCCTTGTCGCCGTCGGATTCGTCGCGCCCGGTCAGGCGGTGGATCAGCAGCGGCGAAAGGCCGGGTAACTCGACCGAGCTGATCGTGATCGTCCGCGGCTGCCGGCGGAGCCAAGCGGCCACGCCTGGTTGACAGGCGACGGCATCGCTGAGGATGATGTGGCCCCCCTGAGCCAACGCCGCCAACCGCAGGGCCGCGTGGACGGTGGTGCCGAAAAACTCGAGGCGATCTTGGACGGTGGCCAACAGGGCCGGCCCGTGATGGATGCCGACCTGCCACCGCAGTTGCTGGCCCAGGGCAAGGTCGGCCGGTGGCCGCGGCAGCTGGCAGGCCGCGCGCACGGCGGCCACCGCATCGGCAAACACGGCCCGCACTCCCCCCGCGGTCATCGTCGCAACGACCCCGCCCGCCTGGCGGACATGGTCCGCCAAGGAGCGTAGATGCTGCTGAACCACCGCGAAGGCCGAGCCATCCCCCAGGTCGCGGTACAGCGGTGCGATGTCCTCCAACTCCGCGACCAGAATGGTCACGGCATCCAGGCCGACGGAACGCCCCGGCAACAAGACCTCGCCGGGAAAGAGGTCGCGGAACAGCGGCCAGGTGATGGCCCGCGCCGCCGTCAGGGCATCGCCCGACGCCCCCCGGCGCTCGACCCGAACAACGACGGTCTGGTCATTGTCGTTCACCAGGCGCAACCGTTGCTCGCCGGCCCGGAGGACAGCCGGTGGATCGGCCGCCGATCCGAGGGCCAGGTTCACGAACCAGCCATCGGTCCGGGCCAGTGGATGGACGCGGAAGTCGATCACAGCGGGCGGCGGCGTTGCTTGCAGACGGTAGGAACCTTCCGCCAGCTGCAACGCCAGATCAAGGTGCTCCCCGGGAGCCAGGCGAAGTTGGGCGACGACGCCGGGCGCGACGGCCGGTCCGCCCCAGCGGTTGGCTTGCACGGCGTCCGGGCGAACCTCCGGATGAATGCCGAAGACTAACTCGACCCCGCGGTTGAAGTCGATGTCGAATTGAAGGTCGCAGGCTTCGCACACGGCGTGTTCCGGCAGTGCCCGCAGGGAATCCCGCACGTCGGCAGCAAGATGGCACTGCGGACACAGGATTTCCCAGGACAGAATGAAGAGGCCCTCCCGGGCGCCATGCAGGCAGGCCGCCACGACCGCTTCACTCGGCAGGCCCAGGCGTGGGGCCAACTCCAAGGGGCGAATGCGGCTGACTTCCTCGGCAGGCGCCTGGGCAAGAAACTCGCCCAGGCGTTGCAACGCGAGCGCGTCGAGCCCATGCCGCGTCACCTGGGCCAATAGCTCATCGAGCCGCCGTCGTTGGGCCGCGGACATCGCGGCCGCCGAGTCTGATAGCCCTGCCAGCGGCGGGGCAGCTGGCGGCTGGCCCGCTGCGGCCCTGTCGAGGCGGCGCGAAAGCCGGGCAGCGGCCCGGCGTCCGTCCGCACCGATCCTCCTGGCCGCCCACCGACCCCGCAGTCCCTGGGATGCCAGCTCGACGCGCTGGACCAAGCGGGTTCCACCGTCGGCCCGGGGCTGCAACTCCACACTGCTGAGGAGCCAGCGCACTGGCCCGCTCGAGAACTCCCAGAGCATCCCGAGGCGCTGGCCTTCCACCCACTCCAGGGTATACCCTAGCCCCAGGGTTGCTGAGGCGTCGCGCGAGTGGCCATGCTTTTGACGCAGCGGCTCGCCCGTTTGGCCGGGGCGGAAAGGGCTCCAGCCGCCGGCTCGCTCGAGCCAAGCGACGTTGCCCACCAAAGGCCAAAGCCGCGCCGGTGACGCGTCGAGGTCGCAAGCCCATTCATACGTCCGCAGCTGGCCTGGACTCGCGTCGGGCAATCGCGGGTGGTCGGCGATCGTGCGCGGCTCGCCCCAGCGCAGGCGTGACAATTCGGCAAGCAAAGCGTCGGCGTCCGCATGGCGGTCCGCCGACGCTGGAGCCAGGGCCTTCGCCAGCACGCGCAAGACGCCATCCTTCAGCTCTGGCCGCTGCCGCTGCCCCGGCGGCAGCGGCCCGGGCGACCCGCCCGGCATGATGCGACCTGGGTCGTCGCCCGCTGCCGGCGGCTGGCCCGTTAGCAGGCGATAGAGGACCGCCCCCAGGGCGTAGACGTCGGCTCGCGGATCGGCGTCCGCCGGCCCCGGGCCTTGCTCGGGGGCGCGATATCGCGCCGCCGCCGTGGGATCACCCGTTGCCGACGCCGGTGCGAAGCGCGTCGCCCAGCCCCCGAGGTTGATCTCGACAAGTTTCACGCGCCACCGGCCATCCCGGGTGGAGACCGCCACGATGTTGTCCGGCGTGATGCCTCCGTGGACCGTCCCGCGGCGATGCATCTCCGCCACCGCTTGGGTCACTTGAAGCATGACGTCGAGAGCGTCCGTTTCCGGCAGTTGGCCGCGATCCGCCAGGAGCTTGCGCAACGTCGGCCCGGTGACGAACTCGGTGGCCAGGTAGTAATTGCCGTCGTCTTCGTTGACCTCCAGGATTCGGATGAGGTAAGGGCACTCACACTCTGCCAACAACCGTGCCTGGCGAAGGATGGGGCGGCAGCGCTCCGGTTGTCGCGTCAGTTCGGGGCGAAGGACGTTGAGGACGACGGTGCTGCCGTCGGTCATGTCCTCGGCCTGATAGACGCTGCCGAGGTCATTGTGGCCGACCTTGCCCAAGAGGCGGAAACGGCCGAGGTACTCCCGTGGGCC
>JANWYO010000148.1 GCA_025055215.1 Gemmataceae bacterium | reverse complement strand
GGGGGGCGGGCGGGGGGGCCGGCCGCCCCACGCCCGTTGTCAGCCGAACAACGCGCGGATTGGCGTGCCCTGGTCGGTGATCGGCACGGGGCGGTCGCCGTCGTAGAGATTCTTGCCCGGGTCGATGCCCAAGGCCGCGTGGATGGTGGCGAAGAAATCGGGGACGCTCACGGGGTCGCGGACGATCTTGCGACCCAATTCGTCGGTTTCACCATAGGCTCCCCGATGCCGCAGGCCGCCGCCGGCCAGTACGCAGGTGAACGCCTGACAGTGATGTCCTCGGCCGCCGCCGCTGTCGAATTCGGGCGGCCGACCAAACTCCGTGGCCATGACGATCAAGGTGTGATCCAAGCGCTTCCGGGCTTCGAGGTCGGTGATCAGCGCGGCCACCGCGTGATCGAGTTCCTGAATCAGTTCGTGCTGTTTGAGGATGCCGGCATTGTGGACGTCCCAGCCGGTGCCGTTGATGAAATTGAGGTTGTGAGAGACTTCAACGAAGCGGACGCCGCGCTCGATCAACCGGCGGGCCAGCAGGCAGCGCTGGCCGAACTCACCGCCGTAAGTCCGGCGCCGCTCGGCGTTTTCCTCGGCGAGGTTGAAGGCGCTCATGAATTCAGGGCCGGAAAGCCGCAAGCTCTGTTGCAAGGCGGCATCATAGTCGCGGAGACGGGGGTCGTCGTGAGAGTTGCCGCGGGCCTGTTCCCGCAAGAGGCCAAGCAGCTTTTCGCGGCGGGCCTGGCGTTCCGCGTTGATGCCCTCGGGGCGAGAGAGGCCGGCCGGGCCTTGAGTCGTGTCGGTAAGGTAGAGGTAGCCGGCACGGGCGCCGAGGAAACCGGGCCCCCGTGTGACATTCGGGTAGCCGATGAGCACGTAAGCGGGCGCCCCGTCGGCGGCGGGGCCACGCTCGTGGGCGATGACGGAGCCGATGGAGGGGTAGACGACGGTGCCGCTGACGGGTCGGCCGGTGTGCATCCGGTTGACGGCGGCAGCGTGTTCGTCGATGACGTCGTGATGCAGGGTGCGGATGGCCGTCATCCGATCCATGAGCGGGGCCAGCCGTTTGAGGTGTTCGCAAACGCGCACGCCCAGCACGGCGGTTTCGATGCTGGGGTAGTAGGAGCCGGGCAGCTTTTTTGCCGGGTCGCCGAGGCGTTTGGGGTCGAAGGTGTCCATGTGGGCCATGCCGCCGCCGAGCCAGATGAAGATGCACTGCTCGGCCTTGCCCTTGGGCGGCGGCGTCGCCGCCGCCCAAGGGACCACGGCGGCGCTGGCAGCCGCCAGGAATTCGCGGCGGTTCAAACGCAGAGCGGCAGGGTGACTCAGGGTAGCCATACAAACTCCGGACTGTTGAGGAGACTCCAGATCACGTCTTCCAGGCGCTCGCGCCATGCGGCGTCCAGCCGCGGATCGGGCGGATCGCCGGCCCGACAACGGCGTTGCATTTCCAGCTTGATTTCATTCGCCTCCGGTCGGAGGTGGGTGGCCCAGGAGACCTTGGGTAGCCGAGGCAGCGGGGCCGGCTGCCGCACGCGGTCGGGGGGCAGCCGGCGGTCGCTGAATCCAGGTCGCAAGAAGTCAGCGAGTTGTCGCCGTTCCTCGGCCGAGGGCGACCGCGTGAGGAAGCGAAGGAACAATGTTTCAACCAACTCTTCGGGCGACGCCGCTTCCCGGGCGAGCCGGGCCAGCTCGCTGTCGGCGGAGACGCGCGTGATCCAGCTGACCATCACGCTGTTGGCCAGCACGCCCGGCTGGAGGACGTTGGGATCGGTTTCCCGGTCGGTGCGCGGGTTCTGGCGCGACCCGGTCCAGCCGAAGGCTTCCAGGACATCCACCACCGCCTGGGCGCGTGGCAGCGACAGGCTGGGCCGATCCCGCTCGTTCGAGAGCGTAGCGAACATCCAGGCACGTCGTGGGGCACCGAGATTGATCATGGAGCTGGCTGGCCGTCGCGAGTCCGGATCGAAGGTGATCTCCTCGACGTTCATTGCCTTGCCGCCGGCGGCGAACAGCGCATCGACGACCTGCTCGGCCGTCAGGCGGCGCCGATCAGGGGCCGCGAAGAAGCGCCGCTCGGGAGGCGCCGCCAGGTTCGAGCCGCGAGCTTCCCGCTGGTATGCCTGGGAGGTCAGGATCAGGCGGATGACGTGCTTGATCTGATAATCATGGGACACCAGCTCATGGGCCAGCCAAGCGAGCAACTCGGGATGGCTTGGCGTGCGTCCCTCCCAGTCGTGGGCCGGTTCCACCAGCCCGGCCCCCATGAGCCGCTTCCAGACCCGATTCACCATCACCGCCGCAAACCGGCGGTTCTGGGGCATGGTGATGAGGGCCGCCAGCCGTTCGCGGGTGTCTTTTGGGTCGTTCAACCACGGATCGAGGCGGGCGTCGTCGGTACTGCCGCAGACTTCGGCGAAAGGCCACCGGGCCTCGACCGGCTCTCCGGGCCGGAGCGTCACCTTGATCAGCGACTCCCGCGCCTTTTTCTCGAAGAAGGCCGGTGGGACGCTGCTCGTCTTGGGGACGGTGGCTGGCTTGCGCTGCAACATCGCCGCCAGGGCATACAGGTCGCGCTGCTTGGTGCTGTGGTAGGGGGAATCGTGGCAGCGGGCGCATTGGAGTTCAATTCCCAGAAAGGCGGTGCCGAGGATGTGCCCTTTGGCCGCGAAGGGCGCGTCATTGTCGGCGGCCATGCCGAAACCGGCACTCCCCCCTTCGTGAACGGCGCCCCGCATCAGGATCAGCTCCGTCACCCAACGATCCACCGGCTTGTCGTCGCGGAAGGCGTCGTACAAGAACCAGCGGAACGGCCCGGTGTTGTTCAGGCTCGGCTTGAGCATGTTGGGGTTCTCAGCCAACACATCCTGCCAATAGCTGATCCAGTGGTCGGCGCCGCGCTCGTCGGCCAAGAGACGGTCGATGACCCGTTGCCGCTTGTCGGGGCGGAAGTCGGCGAGGAACTCGCGAACCTCGGCATCGGTCGGCGGCAGGCCGATCGTGTCGAAGGTTACGCGGCGGAGGAAGGCGGTGTCGACAAGGACCGAGGGCTGGGCGACCTCCTCGGCCGTCACCGGCGGCGCGGGCCACGGCGCCCCGTCGGCAATCCACTGCTCCAGCACCGCGATCTGCTCCGGTTTCAGCCCCGCCCCGTTGGGCGGCATGCGCTCCGCTTCATCCGTTGCCTTGACGCGGGCCAGCAGCAGACTCTCGGCCGGCTTTCCCGGAACAACCGCCGCTTTTCCCGAATCCCCCGCTTGCAGGGCGGCTTGGCGGCTGTTCAGCCGCAGGCCGCCTTTCTCCTTCTCCCCGTGGCACCGAAAACAGTTCTGGGCGAGGATGGGCAACACGCTTTCGTGGAAGCGCCGGGCCGCGGCGGCTTCGGCGCTGCCAGCCGACGCCAATGCCTGGTTGATCCGCGCCTTGAGGAAGGCGTCGATGGGATGAGGGGTGTCGGGAAGTTGCGGCACCGGCGGCGCAGGATTCTCGGCCGCCCACCGGCGAGCAAACTCATGCCGCCTCTGCCAGTAGGCATCCTGTGTCGCCGCGCGCTGTCGCCTTTGGCTATCGTCCAATGCCGACAGCGACTTTTCGGCTTCCTGGGCCAACATCTCCCAGCCCGTATCCGTCAGCGGAAGCGACGGCGCGGCGCTGGCCTGGAGGAGGACGTGCGGTTGGCCAGGGGCCAGCTGCACGGCGACGCACATCTCCCCGGGTTCGGGTCGAAATTTCTTGCCGCCCACCATGACTTCCAGAACAACGCGGCATCGACCGTCGGCCGGCACGACACCCTCGCCGCGGGCTTCGCGGTCGCCGTAGCCGACCGGTCTCATTCCCGGCACCGGCGGCTCCGGCACCGGCGGCACGGGATCGTGCCCGTCGGTGGCCCCGGCGTGCGGCGGGGTGCGGACAATGAGTTGGCCATTGACCCATAGCCGCGACAGGCCGCGGGACCGGACGAGGAATTCGTGGTTGCCCGGGGGCAAGCGCACGTCCGCCGTCGCCCGCAGCAGCACCGGTGCCTTCCACGCTTGACGAATGCCCCAGTCATCGAAGCGATGGGGCAATCGCGGAAAGACAAAGGCACCGGTCAACCAACGAGCCGTCTCCGGCGGGACCGCCTGCGCCGGCCAGCGGTCGTGCGTCGGCAGTCCCTCGTGAAACGTCACCAGGACTTGGCCCGGGGGGACACCGGCCACCTCGGGCATCACCTCCTTGACTTCGGACATGGGCGGCGGCCCCTCCCGGCGATAGCGCGTCCTCAACTCCTCGTCCGGCACGATGCCTCGGTAAATGGCGATTTCATCCAGCAGACCACGGAAGCTGTTCCCTGGACTGCCTCCCGAGGACGAGCCGATCCAAATGGCGTCGTCATCGACGACCGGGGCTTCGGTGGTGGCCCCGCCCATGTCCCAGCTGCCTGGGAGGGGCTTGCCGTCGAGCCAGCCGCGGATGCTCTTGGGGTCGCCGAACGTGTAGGTGACGGCGACGTGGTGCCAGCCACTCCCGGGGTCGAATCCGCGCGAGGAGGTCCAGCGATGCCAGTGGGCATCCTTGGGGGCACCAGGCCGGCGCGGGGTGGCGAAGAGAAAGCTGACGCGGGCCTCGCCGTCCACCTCGCGGATGCGCAAGGCCCAATTCTGGTTGTCCTGGGCCTGCCCCGGGGCCGCGGTACGACCCTTGCCGATCACGTACAGGTTTTCCCGCGGGCGCAGGTCGGCCAGCTTGACCCAGGCCTCCAACGTGATGGCGTCACCGTTGGTGAAATCGAACGGGCTGTCGCGACCCGGATCGGCCAGGGAGAAATGAGCGCCGCTGCCGTCGAGCTTGACGGCGGTATTGTCGGGGTCAAAATCCGGAAACTCGGGGGGCCGCGGCCCGGGCTGATCGCGGTGCACGCCCCCGTGGGGCCTCAGGCGGGTCGTTTCTTCGGTGCCGAAACCCCATCGCACCACGCGCTCCGCCGCGGATGCGGAGGCATCCCATGCCCAGACCATCAAACCCAAGAGAATGCTGAACCGGGTCCGCGTCATCTTGAGATTCCTGGAGGTTGGCTGCTTAGGGCGCCTGCGCTGCGCGTCGAACTTTTACCTATCCATGTAGACCCAGGTTACGGAAAGACCAGAGCCAGTAACAGCTTTTTTCCTTGCCCCCGCTGAAGGAGGGAAGGAAGGCGCCGCCGCCGCGCCGCGACCCGCGGTGGCGGCGGGGTCGGTGGGGCCGTCGCGACGACGAGTCACCGGCGCGGCTCCCGCTCGCCTAACCTTGCCTCCGCCCAGACCGCGGGGGACAATGCCAACATGGCTGACTTCACTGCCCTGAAGCGCGATGTCCTTTCCCGCCTGCTTCGGAAGAACGTCCGCGGCGAGGTCCGCTTCGATCTCGCCTCCCGGAAGCTCTACAGCACCGACGCCAGCATTTACCAGATCGAGCCATTGGGCGTCGTCATTCCCCGCGACGTGGAAGACGTGGTGACGACGGTACAGATCGCCGCCGAACAGCATGTGCCGATCACGGCCCGCGGCGGCGGCACGAGCCTGTCCGGCCAATCGATCGGCCCGGGGATCATCCTCGATTGCAGCAAGTATCTCAATGACATCCTGGACATCGACCCTGCGGCGCGGATCGCTCGCGTCCGCCCGGGGGTGGTGCTCGACCAGCTGAACCGCGCCTTGGCCCCTCACAACCTTCAGTTCGGACCCGAAGTCGCCACCGCCAGCCGGGCCAACCTCGGCGGCATGATCGGCAACAACTCGGCAGGGGCGCGGTCGATCGTCTACGGCAAGACGGGCGACCACGTCCGCCAACTCGGCGTCGTCCTGGCCGATGGGAGTCAGACAGTGTTCGGTCCCATTCGGCCAGCCGAATGGGACCGTCGCGGCCGGCTCAATTCGCTCGAGGGAGCGATCTATCGTCAGGTTCGGGAGGTGGTCACGCGACAGGCGGACGAAATCCGTCGGCGATTTCCTCGCATCCTGCGGCGAGTCAGCGGTTACAACCTGGACGCGGTGTGCGACGGCTTGACCGGGGGGACGCCGGTGGGCCTGCATCAGCTAGTGGTCGGCGGCGAGGGAACGCTGGCGATCGTCACGGAGGCGGAGCTGGCCCTGGTCCCGAAACCGCGCCATCGCGGCTTGCTCATCCCCCATTTCGATTCCCTCGCCGCGGCGATGGCCTCCCTCGACGCTTGCCTCGAGATGCAGCCGTCAGCCGTCGAGCTCCTCGACCGCTTGTTGATCGAGCTGGCGCAGCAGAACCTGGGGTTGCGCGACACGATGGCGGCGTTACGGGGCCGGCCGGCGGCGTTGCTCATGGTGGAATTCAGCGGCGACGATGCGGCCGAGGTGGCCGACCGCCTTGCGAAGTTACAGCGGCGGCTGGGTGAAGCACCGGGCGTGACCGCCCTGGTGGTCGCCACCGACCCGGCCCAGCGCGAGCCCCTCTGGAACCTGCGGCGGGCGGCCGTGCCGTTGCTGCTGGGGATGCACGGCGACCGAAAACCCGTGACTTTCGTGGAAGACACGGCGGTGCCGCCCGCTCGCCTGCCCGAGTTCGTTGCTCGCTTTCGCGACATCCTGCACCGCCATGACACCGACGGGGCTTTCTACGGGCACGCGAGCGTCGGCTGCTTGCACATCCGCCCCATCCTGAATCTCAAAGACTCCAATGACATTGGGCGCATGCGCCGTATCACCGAGGACATCACCGACCTGGTCCTCGAGTTCGGCGGCGCCCTTAGCGGGGAGCATGGCGACGGCCTGGCCCGCAGCGAATGGAACCGCAAAATGTTCGGCCCGGTCGTCTACGACGCCTTCCGCGCGGTTAAACGGGCTTTCGATCCGCACGGCTTGCTCAATCCCGGTCGAGTCGTCGATGCCCCGCCCATGACCGAAAACCTGCGCTACGGGCCGGGCTATCGGCCGATGGAACCGGCCACCATCTTTGATTACCGTCGGCAGGAGGGATTCGTCCGCTCCATCGAATTGTGCAATGGCAGCGGCGTCTGCCGCAAATTGCACGGCGGTACCATGTGTCCGTCGTTTCGGGCCACACGGGACGAACAGGACAGCACCCGAGGCCGGGCCAATGCTTTGCGGCTGGCGTTGGTTGACCCGCAGCCGCTCCGCCAGCTCCGCAGCCGCTGGGTGTATGATGTCCTGGATCTGTGCCTGATGTGCAAAGCCTGTAAGGCCGAATGTCCCAGCAACGTCGATCTGGCCAAGCTGAAGGCCGAGTTCCTCCACTTCTATTATCAGGATCGTCCGCGGCCGCTGAGCCATCGGCTCGTAGCGGGTCTTCATCGGTTCAACACCTGGGGAGCGGCCTTGGCGCCGATCGTCAACGGCCTGCAAGAGAGTCGCCTGGTGCGGTGGCTCTTGGAGAAACTGGCGGGGATCGACCGGCGGCGGAGCCTGCCGCGGCTGCATGCCGACCACTTCCGCCGCTGGTTCCTCCGGCACGCTCCCGCGGCGGCCGCCGGCCGCCGCGGGCGGGTCTTCCTCCTCGACGACTGCTTCACCACCTTCCACGAACCTCACATCGGGCAAGCCACCGTCACTGTCCTGGAACACGCCGGCTACGCCGTCGACCTGACGGGGTTGACCTGCTGTTGCCGGCCCATGATCAGCAAGGGATTTCTCGCCGACGCGCGGGAGCTGATCGCCCGGCAAGCGACCCGGCTGGACCGGCGACTGCCGGATGATGTTCCGATCCTCGGGATGGAGCCTAGCTGCCTGTTGACCCTGGTGGATGAATGGCCGGAACTGGTGCCAGGGGAGGAGACCCGACGCATCGCGGCGGCCGCCCAGTTGGCGGATGGTTGGCTGGCGCGCCAGGTGGCCGCAGGGCAATGCCAACTGGACCTTCGGCCCCAGCCGCGGAGTTTCGTGCTTCACGGCCATTGTCATCAGAAAGCCTTGGTCGGTGTCGGGGGCACGGCGGCGGCGCTGAGGCTCATCCCCGAGGCCAAGGTCAGCGTGTTGGACGCCGGCTGCTGCGGCATGGCTGGCTCCTTCGGCTTCGAGACCGAGCACTACGACCTGAGCGTCCAGGTGGCAAACTTGGCGTTATTGCCGGCTTTGGCCGAGCAAGCCGAGGCCGTGGTCGTGGCGCCTGGGACGTCGTGTCGGCACCAGATTCACGATCTGGCACAGCGGCGGGCGTGGCATCCGATGGAAGTGCTTGCCCAGTCGCTGGCTTCAGGTTTGGCCGAGGCTCCTCGAGCGGCGCCGTCAGCGACTGTTTGAAGGCCTTATTTCGGCCCGGGCGCCGGGCCAGATCACGCACTATTAGCGGTTGCTTTGAGCGGTCGGTGGTCACGCTGCCCGCGATGCGGCCCGAACAAAATGCTCGTCGAGGAGGTCGAGGGTTCGCGCGGTAGCCCCTTGGTGGCGTTGGACCAGGGAGCGGGCCGCGTGCCCCAATCGGCCGCGGCGCAACGGGTCGGCGAGCAGCTCGCGGACCACCCGCGCCAGCTCGTCGGCATCGGCGACTTGGATGGCGGCTTCCGCGTTGAGGAGGCGCGCGGCGGTTTCGCGGAAGTTCCAGACGTGGGGGCCGAAAACAACTGCCGCGCCGTAGGCGGCGGGCTCGATCATGTTCTGGCCGCCGCGCTGGCCGTCGAGGCTACCGCCGACGAAGGCCACGTCAGCCAAGCCCCACAGCGCCCCCAATTCGCCGATGCTATCCACCAGGACCAGGTCCGCGACGGGGGCATCAGTGGGGCCGAGCAGCTGGCTGCGCCGGCAAAAGCGCTGCCCGAGGCGCTCGAGCAGCGCCGCGACCTCATCAAAGCGCTCCTTTTGCCGCGGCACCAGGAACAACCGCAGCCTGGGAAACGCAGGTTTCAGGCTGCGGTAGATGTGGACAATCATCTCCTCTTCTGGGGCCTGGGTGCTGCCAGCGATCCAGACCAGATCGTCGGGACTGATACCGAACAGCCGCCCCAAGGCGAGGGTTCGGGGGTTGTATCGGTCAAACGTTGCGCCGTCGTACTTGACCGAGCCGGTGACGGCGATGCGGTGCCCGGGAACACCCAGGCTTTGCAGGGCGGCGGCATAGTCGGTGGTCTGCACGGCCCAAAGCCCGACGCGCGAGAAAAGCCAGCGTACCAACGGCTGGAAGCGCTGATAGCGGTGCCAGCTGCGGGGGCTTAGGCGACCGTTGACGACGGCGACGGCCACGCCGGCCGCGTGGGCCGCCCAGAGAAAGTTCGGCCAGAGTTCGCTTTCGGCCAGGACCACCAGGTCGGGGCGGACACGCCGCAAGGCACGGCGGACGGCCCAGGAGAAGTCGAGCGGCCACCAGAAGACGGGGAGGTCGCTGAAGAGTTTTCGCGCTTCGGTGTAGCCGGTCTCCGTGGTGGTGGAAACGACGCACTGCCAATCGGGATGGCGGAGGCGAAAGCCGGCCACCAGGGGACGAAGGAGGTGGATTTCGCCAAGGCTGACGCCGTGGAACCAGACGCAGCGGGCGGTGCCGGCCCGGCGGCAGACGGCGCCGGTCAGCTTGGTAAGCAGGCCGCGGCGATACTTGCTGGTCGTCAGGATTCGGTAGAGCAGCCAGGGAGAAAGGACGACCAAGGCGAGGGCGTAAGCGAGGTTAAGGACGTAGGGCATGGGCATCCTTTCCGGGCCACGTCAGTTACGAGGATCCGCGGCCGATCGGGGGACCGGCCCCGGGGCGTCGGCGGGCCGCGAGAGCGGCCCGACGACGGCGCCGCTCAAACCGCCTGCTTCATGCAGCAGTTCTTGTACTTCTTGCCGCTCCCGCACGGGCAGGGATCGTTCCGCCCGACGCGCTCGCCGCGATTGCGAATCGGCTCCGGTTTCTTGCCGCTTTGCTGGTTCTGCAAGGCGGCATCCAGGTCGCTGCCGGCAGCCATGGCCCGCGGTGCCGCCTCATGAATGGCCGTTCCGATCGCCCAGAGCGATTCCTGGAAAGCTTCCTCATCCTCCATGCGGAAGACGGCATCAGTTACCTTGTCCTGCACGCCTTCCCACATGGCGTCGAATTCCTTCATCCCTTCGCGCTTGTAGACCGTCTTGGGGTCTTCCTGGGCATAGCTGCGCAGGCCGACCGTGGAGCGGAGGTGATCCATGATGTACAGGTGGTTTTTCCAGGCGGCGTCCAGCCGGTTCAGGATCAAGCTGCGCTCCATGCTGTACATTTCAGGACGGTACACCGCGTCGAAGGCGTTCCACAGGACTTGCCGGGCGTTTTCCTGGGTCACGCCGGTGAGCGACTCAACCGGGACCTCCAGCTTCAATTCCTGCTTGGCCCATTCCACCAGTTCCGCGGCGTCCTCCGGCTCAGACAGCTTCGTCCCGCGGTACGCCTCCTCCAGCCGCTCGTCGATGTCGAACTGATCACGCTTGGGGAAGTAAGAGCGGCTGATGTCCAGGAGGCGTTCCTGAAGGTAAGCCCGCGATTGGGTGCGGCACTCCTCCTCGGTCAGCGGCTGGGCCACGCCCGCGAAGCGCTGCTTGGCCCAGCGGTACAGTCCCTCTCGATCGTAGCGCTGGCCCGAGCCAAATGCCTGGGGCCGTTCCGCCATGAAACGACCGATGCCGACTTTGGCAGGGAACTCGATTTCCTTCTGGCGGTAAATCCGCCGAACGTGGTCGCGGAGGATGGCCTTGACTTCCTCCGACTCCCGGTTGCTCAATTCGGCCGGATCGAGCTTGAGCTGGAACTTCAGTCGGGCCCAATCGCAGAGCGAGCGTCGGCCCCAATCCGCCTTTAGGAAGTCTCGCCCCTCCTTGAGGTCGATCTGGGCAATGGCCTGCTCGGCCTTGTCGATGAGGTACTGGGCCAAGTTGTCTCGGCCGATCTTCTTCAGTTCCCGGTCGCTGGTCTTGAGGCCCCAACGGCTGTTGACCGTCTGGGCCATCGCCTGCCAGTTCCATTCCCGCGGTTCGACGTCAGTACTCAGGTTTTCATCCAACGCTTCCTGGATCTGCGTCGGGACCATGCGAAGGGCCTTGTCCCGGGCCGTCTTCTCCGCCTCCTCGAAGTCGCTGCGGGCGAAGTCGGAGGCGTCGAATTCCACTCCCAGGCGCTTGGCGGCGAACTCGGCGAAGCAGGCCGGGCCATAGTCGTCGTCCAAGAAGCGATCAACGGCCAGGTCGATCTGGTCATCGATCATCTGGAGGATGCGGATCTTGCAGTTGGTGCCGTCGAGGATCTCCTGGCGGTAGCCGTAGACCCGCTTCCGCTGGTGGTCCATGACCTCGTCATATTCGAGGAGGTTTTTGCGGATGTCGAAGTTGCGCTCTTCGACCTTTTTCTGGGCCGCCTCGATCCGGCGCGAGACCATTTTGCTCTCGATGGCCTGGCCTTCCTCCATGCCGAGGCGGGTGAGGACGTTGGCCACCCACTCGCCGGCGAAGATGCGCATCAGGTCGTCTTGCAGCGAGAGGTAAAAGCGGCTGGAGCCGGGGTCGCCTTGGCGACCGGCGCGCCCCCGCAGCTGGTTGTCGATCCGCCGCGCCTCGTGCCGCTCGGTGCCGATGATGTGCAAGCCCCCCATGGCGGCGACCTTGCGCCCCTCCTCCTTCATTTTTTCGGTGGCTTCGATTTCCTCGACCGTCTTCTTCCAGACGTCCTCGGGCACGTCGAGCCGGGTGGGGTACTTGTCTTTCAGCCGGGCCCAGGCCAGGGTTTCTGGGTTGCCGCCGAGGATGATGTCGGTGCCGCGGCCGGCCATGTTGGTGGCGATGGTGACGGCGCCGATGCGGCCTGCCTGGGCGACGATCTCCGCCTCGCGGGCGGCGTGTTCCGGCAGGGCGTTGAGCAGCTCGTGCTTGATGCCGCGGCGCTTGAGCATGGCGCTGAGCTTGATCGACTTGTCCACGTCGGTCGTGCCGATCAAGACCGGCCGACCTTGCTTGTGGATTTCGACGACTTCCTCGACCACCGCTTCCCACTTTTCCTTTTCGGTGCGGAAAATAACGTCGGGATAGTTGATGCGGATCAGCGGCTTGTTGGTCGGAATGGCAATGACGTCGAGCTTGTAGATTTTCCAGAATTCATCGGCTTCGGTCATCGCCGTGCCGGTCATGCCGGCGAGCTTCTTGTAGAGCTTGAAGAAGTTCTGGAGCGTGATGGTGGCCAGGGTTTGCGTTTCTTCCTTGATCTTGACGCCGTCGCGTGCGTGCTTGGCTTCGATCGCCTGGTGCAGGCCGTCGCTCCATTGCCGGCCGATCATCAGCCGGCCGGTAAACTCGTCGATGATGATGACACTCATCTCGCCGGTTTCCGGATGGGGCATGACGGCGTAGCGCTTGTCGCGGTGGTAGAGGTGGTGGGCCTTGAGGGCATTGTCGATGAGGTGCGGCCATTCCATGTTGCCGGCGGTGTAAAAGCTCTCGACGCCGGCCAGTTCCTCGGCCTTGCGGATGCCCTCGTCGGTCAGGTGGCAGGTGTGTTCCTTTTCCTTGACCTCGAAGTAGCGGCCCGGGTGTTCTTTCTGGAGTTCCGTCAACTTGATGGCGATCTCATTCGCCTTGGCGTACCGCCTCAGGTCGCCAAACGCCGGCCCGGAGATGATCAGCGGGGTGCGGGCCTCGTCGATCAGGATGTTATCGACCTCGTCGATGATGGCGTAATTGAGGGCCTTTTGGCATTGCTGGTAGTACGGATCGTAGCGGTTGTCGCCCCACCGCGCCGGCTTCATGTTGTCGCGCAGGTAGTCGAATCCGAACTCGCTGTTGGTGCCATAGGTGATGTCGCAATCATAGGCCTGCCGGCGGGCACGCGGATCCATGTCGGATTGGATGTAGCCCGCCGACATCCCCAAGGCCCGATAAATCGGCAGCATCCACTCGCAGTCGCGCCGCGCCAGGTAGTCGTTCACCGTCACGATGTGAACGCCCTTCCCCTCCAGGCCGTTCAGGAACGCCGGCAGGGTTGCCACCAGCGTCTTGCCTTCTCCCGTGACCATCTCGGCGATGGCGCCCCGATGCAGGACGATACCGCCGAGAATCTGTACGTCGAAGTGCCGCATGTTCTTCGTCCGCCGCGCCGCTTCGCGGCAGGCGGCGAACGCTTCCGGCAGCAGGTCGTCCAGTGTCTCGCCCTTGGCCAGACGAGCGCGGAACCTGGCCGTCGATTGCTTCAGCTCCTCGTCGCTGAGGGCGCGCATCTGGGGCTCGAGATCGTTGATCCGGGCCAACAGGGAACCAGGGACGACCCGATGCGGCTCGTTGGGGTTGTTGGACCGAATGTAACCGAGCTTGCGGATGTAGCGTTCGTTGCTGGAGCCGAGAAGCCTGGTCAGCAGCCGGGCGATCGCCTCGGAGAAGGCGCTGAGGCGGTCGCCCAGCTTTTCGAGAAAGCTGACCTCCATTTTGTCCGTCGCCATAATGACGTCGCCTCCACGGGCTGGCCAGGGGCGGAAAGGCTATCCGCACAACATTCGGCAGGTTGCAAGTTTAAGGTTGCTGGCAAAGGGGGTCAATACGGACCGCCGCCCCGGTGCCAGAGGGCCGAGGCCGGAGCTGTCTCTCGTTAACTGGACGCTTCCGGCGGGTATCTCGCTCCGGACAGGCCTGGGAGGGGCCGGCCGGGTCTGACACCCTTCGCATGCTGGCTAGGGCCGCCCAACCGTCGGTCGGGGTGCCGCACCGGCGGGCGCGGCGTGGCGGTATAAAATAAACCCGATGAGCCAGACCTGTCCCTATTGTAGCGCTTTGATCCCGCCGACGGAAACCGCCCCCGGCTTGCGGGAGTGTCCACGCTGTAGGGCATATTTGGCCGAGGGCCAGGGCGAGGCCAGCATCCCTGCCGAAGGGGCTGCGGCGGCTGGTGCCGCGGCCCCGGCGATGCCTCGGCGCTGGTCGAATGCCGCCGTCGCCGCCGCGGTGTTGGCGGTGATGGGCGGCATGGCGACCCTCAGCCTGACGTTTGCTTTCGTCACCGTCGAGGTTCGCCGGGCCTATGACCGCGAGCGCCCCGAGCGCCGCGTGCCCATCGACGTGACCATCGCGCGCATTCCGCCATTGGTGCACCTGGTGCGCCTGGTCTATGTCGGCGCGTTGGTCGGTTACTTGGTGCGACGGTGGCGACGCCCCGCTCCGGGGCGATCCGGGCTGGCGCAGGCAGGGATTGCGGTGGCCGTCCTTTTGCTGGGCAGCCTCGCACTTTACGATGCTGTCAGCATGGTGGGTAAGTGGGTCGGCGTCATGCCAGGCGACCGCGGGTGAGGATGGACGCGCCTAGGTGGTGGTCGCCGGTGAACTTCGGGAACGCGGCCTTGCTCAAACGGTGGCCGAGGCCCGCAGCTTTTGGATGGCCTTGTACTTTTCGTCGCTGACCCGTTCGACCGGCAGGCGCAACTGGGCGGCGATTTCCTGCACCCGCCAGCCGTCGGCCAGCAGACGGATGATGCGATGCTGCCGCGGCGTCAGGCATCGATCCGCCAAGCGCCAGAAGGCTTCCCGATCCTCGGCAAGTCGTTGCTCAGCGGCGGACTGCCGATCCGCGACGGCGTCGGTCGGCAGCGAGGCCCATGGGCGTGCCCGTTGCGACCGCTTCTTGACGGCGTCGATAGCCCGCAGAAACTCCCGGTGCACCTCGCCGTCCGTGTTCAAGACCCGGTCCCAGCCACGCAGACCGACCCTCTCCAACAGCCGGACAAAGACTTCCTGTGTGCAATCGGCCCAGCATTCTGGCCGAAGCCGGGCGTTCCGCCAGCACACGCTGCAATAGCGACCAATGTCGCGGATGGCATCGGCGGGCACGGCATCACTGCCCACCAGCCCCAAGGCCGACAGTGCCGTCGCCAGCACCACGACGGCGATGGCGCCTTGACGGCTATCGCTGGGCTTATTGGGCTTGTTGCCCATGACTTTTTACCCTCCCCGCTGATTGTCGCCTGGCACGTTGGCCGAAGCGGCCGGTACTCCGTGGGCGCCGCGAGTACTTAGGTGGTGTGGAACCACGGCGCAGGTTGGCCCGCTGGTCACATTATACCGGATGGGGTGGGGTTGATTTGTCGCTTGAGCCGATCTCCCAGTTCCAAGATGTCCCGGGAGTGAGGGCCGGGCGGCGAGGCCGCCCGGCCCTCGGACGGCTGCGGGCCCCCGGGCGCGGTGGTCGCTTCTGGATTCCGGGGGGACAGCGAGCAGCGGCGCAGAGGGATTTATTGTTTCGCGCTGGCGCGAGGAATCCGAAATGCTCGCCCGGCACACGCCGCGAGGTCGAACCGATCAATCGGGAGCGCGAACTGATAAACCGGCAGCGACGGAACGAACCAACTGGAAGCGGGAAACGAGGACTCGGCGGAGGGGGGAGAAACCTCCCCCTGGATAGAACGCACAACCCCGCCCCAAACGATCGATGCCCTCCTGAGTGCGGCCTTTGCAAACCGAGGCGGCTGCGATATAGTCAAGTTAACCGACTGTTGGGCCACCCTTTGGAGAAGGGTCTTGTCCGGCCCCACGTCGGGACACTCCTCCTCCAGTGAGGCCGTTCTTCCCACTTCCCACGCACGGCCGTCACCCCGGGTACCGATCGGCCGCGTCGGCTGGGAATGGTTCAACGGCCAGGAATAGGTAGGTCCGATCATGAATCCACACGCCGCGCAGGCGAAAATGATCCGCGAGGCCGACATCGTGGTGGGCGTGGACGAAGATTTCGGCAACCGGTTTATCCTCTTCGGGCGCGATTTGTTGCAGCGTATACGGGACGAGGATTACCAGCCGCCGCAGCTTCGCGTCGTGCATTGCACCATTAACGAAACCACCAACAAGCTGAAAGACGTTTTGGCGACCATCGCCTCGCTGCGGGGACGGCATGATTTCAACGAAGAACCGGATGACCTCGACGCTTGGGCCGACGAGTTCCTGCAAACGATGGAGCGGGGTCGGCCCCCCTCGCGCGGCGGGTGAGGGGAGTTCGATGGCGGAGCGGTCGTCGCCTCTGCCGGGTAGCCCTACAATACCGGCTCACAGTGGTCGGGTTCGCCCGACCAGTCCCAGGAGCCGGCAGCCATGTCCAATGTGCGTGATTTCGGGGCCAAGGGGGACGGCCGCACCGATGACACTGCCGCCATCAGCCATGCCGTGCAACAGGGTGATGGCGAGTTGGTGTTTCCCCGCGGCGATTACCTCATCTCACGGCCGATTCATTTGTCCCTGGCGGCGCACGGGCGTTTGCACGTCCGCGGTTCCGGTGGCGCGGCCCGGCTGATCATGGCGGGCCCCGGCCCGGCCCTCCACTTGGTCGGCACCCACCTTAAGACTGCTTTCCCCAGCGACTTCACCGAAGAGGTCTGGGTCAAGGAACGGATGCCGACGGTCTTTGGCCTGGAGATCCTCGGCCGACATCCCGAAGCAGACGGGATTCGCGTCGAGGGAGCGATGCAGCCGAGTTTTCACGCCGTGCTGATCCGCCGCTGTCGGCAGGGCATCCACCTGACCAACCGCGCTCGCAACGTCCTGATCTCGGACTGCCACATCTACGACCTCAGCGGGATTGGAGTATATCTGGACCGCGTCAACCTCCACCAGGTCAACATCAGCGGCAACCACATCAGCTATTGCCGGCGTGGCGGCATCGTCGTCGTCGGGAGTGAAATCCGCAATATCCAGATTTGTGGCAACGACATCGAATACAACTTCGAGGAAGCGACCGACCGCTGCGCTGATGTCTTTTTCGACGGCACCGAAGGATCAATCCGCGAGGGAACAATCGTCGGCAACACCATCCAGGCGAAGGAAAGTCCCCGCGGGGCCAATGTTCGCTTTCTGTGTGTCGGCAAAAACCAACCCAACGCCGTAGGCATGCTCACCATCACCGGCAACCTCATCGGCAGCCAGGAAACCGCCATCGACCTCCGAGGCTGCCGCGGCGTCGTCATCAGCGGCAATTGCCTTTACAGCGGCTACCGTCAGGCGCTCGTGGCGGAAGACTCCGAACACCTCGTCATCGCCGGCAACAGCATCGACCACAACCCCGATTATCGCGGTCCCTCGACCGACCGCATCGTTTTCCGCCGCTGTCGGCACGTGTCGCTGACCGGCCTAGTGTTGCAACACACCAAGCCCGCGGCAACCGACGTGCCCTCGAGCATCGAAGTCCACGCTTGTGAAGACATCAACATCACCGGCTGCCAGCTGGTGCGGGCCCGCACCCGGGGAATCGATGTCGAGGCCAGCAGCCTCGTCCGCATTGCCGACTGCACCATCCGCGGGCCGGAAAATGACCCTAACTACCTCTTGGCCGTCCGCATCGGCCCCGGGTCGTCCCGAGTGATGGTCGTGAACAACTTCCTGGGGAAAGGGAAAGAAGGAGAACTCGTCCTCCAGGCCGACGCCGGCATCGCTGCCGGCAACGTGACCATTTGAGCGACCCGGGTTCGTGTGCCTAGCTTTCGACGACCATCCGGCGGGGAAATCAAACGGAAATCTCCGCGCTCTGCGACAGGAGATGGGGATAGCGGCGGCGGATCGGCGTGACTTCCTCGGCCAGGAACTCATCCACCTGTTGGGGTGCCCGACCCACGAGGTGCTGGGGGGCCAAAGCGGCGGCGACATCGACGCCCACGAATGCCGGGTCGGCCCGCAGCCGATCGATCAAATCGTTGACAGTACCACCGGCCTTGAGCCGCTCGCTGACCGCCAGGCTGTGCTGGCGGAGGCGTTCGTGCAACTCCTGGCGGTCGCCACCGCGGGCGACCGCCGCCATCAGGATGCTCTCCGTGGCGAGGAACGGCAGCGCTTCGTTGAGGTGGCGTGCGATCACCGCCGGGTTGACGACCAGGCCGGCGACGATGTTCAGCGCCAGCCGCAAGACCCCGTCGGTGGCCAGGAAGGCCTGGGGCAACGTCAGCCGGCGATTGACGCTGTCGTCGAGGGTGCGCTCCAGCCATTGCACGGCAGCGGTTTGGGCGGCATTGGAGGCCAACGACATCACAAACCGCGCCAGGCCGCACATCCGTTCCGCCCGCATTGGATTGCGCTTGTACGCCATCGCGGACGAGCCCACTTGCTCCGCCTCAAAAGGCTCCTCCAACTCCTGGCGATGGGCCAGCAGCCGTAAGTCGGTGCCGAATTTGTGGGCCGACTGGGCGATCCCAGCCAGCGTGTCAAGGACCTGGGCATCGATCTTGCGGGAATAGGTCTGCCCGGTAACGGGTGCCACCTGCTCGAACCCCATCTTGTGGGCCACTAGCTGATCGAGCCGGCGGACTTTGGCATGGTCTCCGCGGAAGAGGGTAAGGAAACTTGCCTGCGTGCCGGTCGTTCCCTTGACACCACGGAACGGCAACGTCTCCAGGCGACGCTCCACCTCGCGGAGGTCGAGGACGAAATCGTAGCACCACAAGCAGGCGCGTTTGCCGACGGTGGTCGGCTGCGCTGGTTGGAAGTGGGTGAAGCCGAGCGTGGGCAAGTCGCGCCACTGCTCGGCGAAGCGGGCCAAGCGGTCGATGACGCCAACGAGACGGTCGCGGAGAAGGCGCAGGCCGTCGCGTATCAGGATCAGGTCGGTGTTGTCGGTGACGAAGCAGCTGGTGGCGCCGAGGTGGATGATGTCTCGGGCCAAGGGGCAGGCGTCGCCATAGGTGATGACGTGGGCCATGACGTCGTGTCGCAGCCGCCGCTCATGCTTTGCCGCCCGCTCGAAGTCGATGTCATCCAGGTGGGCGCGAAGTTCGGCCAGCTGTTCGGGGCGGATGCGGGGTGTGACGCCGTCATCCGCCAGCAGCCCGAGTTCGGATTGGGCCTCGGCCAGGGCCAGCCAAAGCCGCCGCCAGGTGCCGACGCGGCGGCGTGGCCCCCACAGCTGGGCCATCTCAGCGCCGGCGTAGCGTGTCACCAGCGGGTTTTCATAAGTCGCCAGCGGATCGGATGGCTGGGATGGCACGGCAAAGTCGCCCCGTCTTCCGCAGGTGCTACCAGCGCACCGTTGTTGTAGTTTTTTTGCCCCGAGCCGGCTTCAAGACGCCGCCTTGGCGACAATCCTGGGCTAGAGTTGGGAAGACCCCAACTGCGGGGCCGTCCCTCACGGAGGAGACCGATCATGGCACCACGCCACTCGCTCGTCGCCGGGGCTTTGGTCCTGGCTGGCGTCCTGGGAAGTGCGCCGTCCGCGGAAGCCCAGAACTACGCCTACTACCGCTACCCGATTCCCCAGCATTACACCTGCAACCCGTTTTGGTACTACCCGTACTACTACTTCCCCCACAGCTACTGGCCGCAGACCAGCCCCCGCTGGCCGGAGCGTCCGGGCGAACCGTACCAACGGCCGCCCGCCTACATGGCCTATCCGCCATTTCGGGAGCCGCACTGGCGCTACGAGGCTTTCGAGCCGATGCCGTATCACCGCGGCTTTCACTTCTGGCTCGACCAGTTCTGACGCTCAGACTGCCGGCGTGCCGAATTCCTGGCGTGATATCGGCCGGAGGCCGCCCGTTTGTCATCCCTCAACGGGGCTTGGCGGAAGGGCCGCGCGGCAGTTCCAGGCTCCCCACCAACGATAGGTCGCGGGTGCCCAGCTTGTCGGCCACCGATTGCTTCATCGTGAAGGCCACCACCACCTGGTCGCCGCCCGGCCCGGCGACCAGGTAAAAATTTTGCAAGACCTTCAGGTCCTCGAGCATCCCCAGGACCGACAGCCGATAGCACCAACGGTCGCTGTCCAACGGCACTTCACCGGATTGCAGCACCTGTTCCGGCTCCCAGCCCGGGATGTTGGCCATCTCCTGTTGGAAGTCCTCGGCCGACATGTGCTCTCCCGGTTTGGCCTTGGCCCAGGGAGTGATGGTGACTTGGGCGACGAAATCGCCCCGCTCCAAGAGACGCATCACGAGATGTTCATTGGTCTGCCCGACGACATGCCATTCGCGGGCGTGCAGGAGTTCGAACCGCCCCTTGGGGTCGCGGCACTCGATCTGCGTCAGGGGGGGCGGCACCTCGAAGCCGTCGGGGATCTCAACCAAGGCCTCGTCGGACAACGCGGGCGGGGTCTCCACCAGCCGGCGCGTCAGACGTGTGGTGGCTTCGACGGCGAGGGCGGGGCTGGCGGGACCTTGGTCGCGCTCGTCGGTTTGCCGCCACTCCAGGCTCGTGAGGGTCTTGGAGGCCAATTGATACGTCACCTGGGCTTCGATTTTCAGCTTGGCCAGCGCCCCAAGGTCGATCCCCGTCGCCGAGCCGGCGATGCGGACATGGGCCAAGCCGTCCTCCACCTTTACGAGGCTTCCTGTGAGATCATGGGAGGACAATCCCTCGAAGTGACACAGGGCTTGCACCACCGGATCAGGGATCTTCCAGCTGTCGCCGACGGCCACGCTCTTGCCGGGGAGCAGGCCAACGAGTGCCAGGGTGTCAAAATGCTCGCTGGTCAGGTCCAGTTCGTCGCGGGTCAGCGGACCGGCGGGGCTGTAGACCAACGGCTGGTCGTGGTGACGCTGGGCCACGAGAAGGCGACGTTCCGGGCGGAGCGTTCGTTCGGAGCCGACGCCATCGACGGTGATCGTGGCTTGGGCCTTTTCATACGCTCGCGCGGTCTTGGTCGGCAGGCCGCGATCGACCGCCAGGATGCGCTCGGGGAAATGATGCTGGGCGGCGGCGTTCAACTTCATCGGCACTGGCTTGCCATCCTTGAACACGCGCATCTCACCGGCCAGCTTCATGGTCAGTTCGACCTGGTAGCAATCGCCGACCTGGGGCGTCTCGACCAGGGCGAAGCTTTGGGCCGAAATCCGGCCGCCGACTAACAACAAGCAGAGCGCCAGCAACTGCCGCCGTCTCATGCGTTTGCCTCCCTCGGTGAAGGACCGACCGCGGCTGGAGGGCCGCGGGGCCGAGACTCTACTGCGGCTGGGCCGGCGCGTCAACCTTGGAACGGGGCCGCGAGGAGGGATCGGGTAAAATTTTTCCAGGAGGCTGGTTGACAGGCTGCGGGGGCGTTCTATAATTACTCTGCGACTGAGGGCCAGCCCTTCCCGAGAAGATGGTCCGGAGGAATCGGCATGGTACGTCTGGTACTTCGGATCGATCAGGAGGGGTGACGCTCTATCCTACGTGCAGCAGCGGATAGGGCCAAACCTGAATCGGTTTGGCTTTTTTGTTCCCTCCAGCGAACCCGACACGGGGAGCACTCGCAAGGGAAGGGCGTATAGCTCAGTTGGCTAGAGCGCAGCTCTGATAAAGCTGAGGTCCTTGGTTCGAATCCAAGTACGCCCAGTTTCGATTGCTCGGGGATGTAGCTCAGCTGGGAGAGCGCCGGTTTTGCAAGCCGGAGGTCACGGGTTCGAGCCCCGTCATCTCCACCAAGCCAGGCGGCGGGTCGAATCCGGGAAAATTTTGTGAAAGAGAGTTGACGTTTACGGAAGCTGACGATAAAATCAGGATCGTAAGACTAATACGGGCAACACGTTGAGGATGTTGCTGGCATTTCTGGGTGCGAGCAGCGGCACGGTGGAGCGATGCCCCTGCTCCTGCCCAGGGATCCAGGCTGCGGGATCTATCGTGCCCGTGTCCTGGGTGGCGGGCGTGCTGGTCCGGGTGCCCGATAGTTGGTACCTGGGCTGGGTGTTGGGGTCTTTGACAATTCGGCAGCGGCAAGAGTTGCCTCACAAGATCTTAGCGTGGACCAGTACCGAGGGCGGGAGCCCTCGGGGCTGGTTTCGCGCTACAGTTTCTTGCGAGTCTCTGCATGAGCCCTTAGGAGAGAGGATCGTTACGAGCCCGTGGACGCTGTCCGCGGGTTGGTAGCTGGTTGCGACCTGGATTTCGGTCTGGTTCCAAGCGCGAGTGAGGAGTTGGGCGGAAGACAGGATCAATGCGGCCAAGCTACTAAGGGCGTGTGGGGGATGTCTTGGCGCCAGGAGGCGATGAAGGGCGTGGAAGACTGCGATAAGCCCGGGGGAGCCGTCAAACAGGTTTTGATCCCGGGATCCCCGAATGAGCGTCCGCTGAATCCATAGGCGGCCGCGGCGAACGAGGGGAACTGAAACATCTCAGTACCTGGAGGAAGAGAAAGAAACCTCGACTCCGTCAGTAGCGGCGAGCGAACGCGGAAGAGCCCAAACCATCGGGACTCGTCCTGGTGGGGTTGTAGGACCGGTGTTTAGGCGGCGAGTACTCTAGCAGAACGACCCTGGAAAGGGCGACCAAAGAGGGTGATAGTCCCGTACGCGGCAGGGGAAAGCGGCCGATCCGGCACCTGAGTAAGACTCGACACGTGGAAGCGAGTCTGAATCTGCGGGGTCCATCCCGTAAGGCTAAATACTCCCTGGCGACCGATAGTGAACCAAGTAGCGCGAGCGAAAGATGGGAAGAACCCCGATAAGGGGAGGATACTGAACCTGAAACCACATGCCTACAAGCGGTCGGAGGGCTATGCCGCGTAAGCGGAATGCCTGACGGCGTGCCTTTTGCATAATGATCCGGCGACTTGCCGTCGTCAGCGAGGTTAAGCCGTTCTGCGGTGGAGCCGAAGCGAAAGCGAGTCTGAAAAGGCGTTGAAGTTGGCGGCGGCAGACGCGAAACCACGTGAACTACGCATGGCCAGGTTGAAGGAGGGGTAACACCCTCTGGAGGACCGAACCCACTAGTGTTGAAAAACTAGGGGATGAGCTGTGTGGAGGATTGAAAGTATCATCAAACGTGGAGATAGCTCGTTCTCTCCGAAATAACTTTAGGGTTAGCGTCTCGATTGTTGGCAGCGGGGGTAGAGCGACTGAATTCGACAGGGGGCCCACCAGGCTACCCTTCGAAACCAAACTCCGAATACCGT
>JANWYO010000063.1 GCA_025055215.1 Gemmataceae bacterium | reverse complement strand
GGGTTTGGGGGTCTGTGTCGGGTTGGGGCGGGCGGCCCCGCCCCGCCCCCCCCCCCCCCCACGACGACGGGGCGTCGGACATCGTCGGGGCCAATTCAAAGCCGGAAACCCCGGCACCGGCTAACGGGCGTGGTGGGAGCTGGTAACGATCGCCGCTTTAGGTCGAGAACCCCGCATGGTTGGGCGAAGGCGGCCGCGGGCATCAGCATCCCGGTCGTTGGCGGACGGGTGGGGACGGTCCTCTCGAAGGGGCACGTGTCGTTCGGACGCGGCTTGAGGGCGTCGGAGAGCGGTTCTTTCCCACCACCGTCGCTTTCTCGTGTCGCGTCCCTGATGGGTCGGTTCGCGTTCGTGCGGCGTGCGGCAACCGCCAATAGATGAATGGTGAACGCTTCCCAGCTAACCGAGCTTGATAACCTTCGGCCGCCGCGCGACACGCAGCGAGCGCGGATCGACCCATCTTTCGCCGCTGATGCATCCTCGCCTCGCCGAAATCCACCGAGGCCCTCCCCTTGACGGGGGTTGGCCTGGGCGTTAGATTCCATTCAAGGATGACAATGGGGCGCAACACCTTGGCAGCCCGGGGCCTGTGGCGGTCGCGGGTCTTTTTTTTGCCGCCATTTCAGCTGGGTCCATGCCTGAGACACCGTCCGACTCCCGATCCGCGTGCACTTGCGTAGTCGGCCTGCAATGGGGGGATGAGGCCAAGGGGAAAATCGTCGATCTGTTGACCGAAGAGCACGATGTGGTCGTGCGCTACAATGGCGGTGCCAATGCCGGCCACACCGTGGTCACCAACGGTCAAACCTACCGACTGTCGCTGCTGCCGACGGGCGTGTTGCGGCCCAGGCTCCGGTCGGTCATCGGCAACGGCGTCGTGATCTATCCGCCCCGGTTTCTGGAGGAAGTGAGCCAACTCCGCAGCGGCGGCATTCCCGTGGGAGACAACCTGGCCGTCAGCGACCACGCCCACGTCATTTTCCCCTACCATCTGGAGGAAGAACGCCTCAGCGAACAAGGAAGCGAGCAGGCCATCGGCACCACGGGCCGAGGGATCGGCCCGTGCTACGCCGACAAGGTTGGCCGCATCTGCGGCATCCGCCTGGGCGAACTGCTCCACGCTCAGCACCTCAAGGAACGGCTGCGACCGATCGTAGAGCGGAAAAACCGCATCCTGCGGGCCCTGTCGCCCGACGCCCGTACCTTCGATGCCGACGCGTTGGCGGAAGAGTACCTCGGTTACGGAGAGCGGATGAGGCCGCACATCACCGACACCACGCGGCTCTTGCACCGGGCGCTGCGCGAGGGCCGGCGGATTCTGTTCGAGGCGGCCCAAGGGAGCCTGCTGGACGTCGATCACGGGACGTTTCCCTACGTGACGAGTTCCAACAGCTCGCCGGCGGGGATATGGAGTGGCTCCGGCGTGCCGGCGCGAAACGTCGGCCGGGTCATCGGCGTGGTCAAAGCATACACCAGCCGGGTCGGCCGCGGGCCCTTCCCCACCGAGCTGAATGACGGTCCCGAGGGCGTGGGGGAGCGAATCCGTCGCGTTGGCCGCGAATATGGCACCGTGACCGGCCGGCCGCGACGCTGCGGCTGGCTCGATGCCGTGGCCACGCGCTATGCCGCCGCGGTGGCCGGCGCTGACGAACTGGCCGTCATGCTCCTGGACGTCCTCACCGGGCTTTCCGAGGTGGCGATCTGCACCGCTTACGAGTTGGACGGTCAGCGGCTCGACGAGTTCCCGGGAGATGCATATCTGGTGGAGCGGTGCCGGCCGGTCTACGAGACTTGGCCGGGCTGGCAGGAAGACATCTCCGGGGCACGGCGGCTGGCCGACCTGCCGACCCCGGCACGGCGGTATGTGGATCGCATCGCCGAGTTGCTGAATCTGCCGGTGCGGGTAATCTCGGTCGGTCCCGATCGGCAGCAAACGATCCTGTGTTAGCTGGCGGGTCTGCGACGCCGGCACCCGCCGGACTGGAAAAGGCGGCGGCCTTTCCCCCAGGCCCGGACCATGTCACCGGTTGAGAGTTTCGATGCCGACACCCTCGAGCGCTTGGCCGCCGCGGGCCTCGACCCGCGGCGGCTGCCGCGGCACGTGGCGGTCATCATGGATGGTAACGGCCGCTGGGCGCAGCAGCGTGGCCTGCCACGCATCGAGGGCCACCGCCGCGGCGTGCAGAGCGTCCGCACCACCGTCGAGGAATGCTGCCGACTGGGCATCGGCCAACTGACGCTCTACTGCCTGAGCGTTGACAACTGGAAACGCCCGCGGGCCGAACTGGACTTCCTGATGACCCTCCTCCACCAGTACCTCCTCGCCGAGCGGAGCGAAATCCTGGAGCAGAACATCCGCTTCACCACCATTGGCCGGCGGACCGGGCTGCCGGCCAAGGTGCTGCGGGAAATCGACGAAAACATCCGCCTCAGCCGCGGCAACAGCGGCATGACCCTCTGCCTGGCGATCAATTATGGCGGCCGGGCCGAACTGGTGGACGCCGTGCGCCAGCTTGCGGCCGAGGTCAAGGCCGGCCGACTCGACCCGGCCGACATTGACGAAGCGACCATCGACGACGCCCTGTACACGGCGGGGATGCCCGAGCCCGACTTGCTGATCCGCACCGCCGGGGAGATGCGGATCAGCAATTTCCTCCTCTGGCAAATCTCGTATGCCGAGCTGTGGGTCACGAACCAATGCTGGCCCGATTTCGATGCCGC
The DNA here is from genome assembly GCA_025055215.1 of Gemmataceae bacterium. Taxonomy (GTDB): domain Bacteria; phylum Planctomycetota; class Planctomycetia; order Gemmatales; family Gemmataceae; genus JANWYO01. The sequence continues at coordinate 18,212 of JANWYO010000063.1, read as the reverse complement.
CACCCTTCATCAGGCGCTGCGCGATTTCGCCCGACGGGAGCGGCGCTTCGGCGGGTTGAAATGATGCTCCAGCAGCCCGCTTGTCCGCCCCGCCCGAGCGCGGCGGCTGTGGAAGACTAAAGCCCCATGTTGCAGACACGCCTGGTGATGGGAGCATTGATGATCGCCTTGGCCGCCGCCGCCCTGGTGATCGGCCCCGCCCCATGGTATCCCGGTCTCTTGCTGCTGGTCCTGGGACTGGGGCTGGCGGCCACCCGCGAACTCCTCCAGATGCTCGGCCCCGAGCGCCGTCCTTGGCCGGCGCTGGCCTATGCCTCGGTGGCGCTGCTGCTCCTCGCCAACTGGCCCCCCCACCTCCTCGCCAGTCCGCACGGCGCCGGCCGGGCCGTTGCCATATTCCCCTCCAACACTTGGCCGCATGACGTCCGCGGCTGGACGCCGGCCCACTGGCAGTTCGCCGCTTTTACCCTGGTCATCGTCGCTGCCTTCCTCGCCGAAATGGCCTCCTTCCGCTCTCCGGGGCGAGCCACCGAGCGAATCGGCCTCCTCCTGCTGGTGGCCAGCTACCTCGGCTGGCTCCCAGGCTTCCTCGTTCAGCTCCGCTGGCTTGATGATGGCTCCGGGTCGGCGCGCTCGGCCGGTGCCTGGGCCTTGGCCTTGGCCGTCTTCGTCCCCAAGGCCGGCGACATCGGCGCCTACTTGACCGGCCGTTTCCTCGGCCGGCACCTCATGACCCCGGTCCTCAGCCCGAAGAAGACCTGGGAAGGGGCCATCGGCGGACTGGCCGGCGCCGTCGTCGTCGCCGTCGGCCTGGGTCAGGCCCGCCCGCAGCTGTTCGACCACGGCATTTGGTCGATGATCGGCTTCGGCCTGGCCCTGGGCCTGGCGGGCATTTTCGGCGACCTGGCCGAGTCCCTCCTCAAGCGCGACTGCCAAATCAAAGACTCCTCCCACACCGTCCCTGGCTTCGGCGGCATCCTCGATGTCATCGACGCAATCCTGTTTGCCGGCCCCGTGGCTTATGCGTGGTTGCACTGACGTCCCGGACCTTGGACCATGACCGACGCTTCCCGCTCCTTCACTCTGGACAATCGTGACGAGGCTTGCCTGCTGTTTGGCCAGCGGGACCAATACCTCCGCCAGATCCGCGATGCCCTCGGCGTCCGAATCATCGCCCGGGGTGACTCGATTCAGATCGATGGTGATGAAGTCAAAGTCGACCAAGCGGAACGTGTCTTCTACCAGCTGCGCCAGATGCTGCGGCATCAAGCCCGCCTCAGCCCGGAAGATGTGCGCACCGTCCTGGAGGTTGTTTGTCGCGGGGAGGAGCGAACCGGGCCACACGCCCTGGCCCTGCTCGATGGCGGCCGCTCCGTCCGACCCCGAACCGATGGCCAGGCGCGCTATGTCCAGGCCATGCAGGACAACGACTTGATTTTCTGCGTCGGCCCGGCCGGCACCGGCAAGACCTACTTGGCCGTCGGCATGGCCGTCAGCCTCTTGCGGCAGCGCCTCGTCAAGAAGCTGGTCCTCGTGCGCCCCGCTGTCGAGGCGGGAGAACGACTGGGTTTTCTCCCCGGCGACATTGTCGCCAAGGTGAACCCGTACCTGCGGCCGCTGTTCGATGCCCTGCACGACATGATGGAGCCGGAACAGGTCAAGCGCTACATGGACAACGACATTATCGAGATCGTTCCTTTGGCCTTCATGCGGGGGCGGACGCTCAACCAGGCGGTGATCATCCTGGATGAGGGGCAAAATGCGACGGTGGCGCAGATGAAGATGTTTCTGACCCGCATGGGGAATGGGTCGAAGATCATCGTCACGGGAGACATTACCCAGATTGACCTGCCCCGCCAGACTCGCAACGGCCTGACGGACGCCATCCAACGGCTCCGCGACCTGGAGCGAATCGCCATTGTCTATTTGGACGAGCACGATATTGTGCGGCACCCGTTGGTGCAGCAGATTGTCAAGGCCTACGAGACCGACAAGCCGCACCGCAAGAAGGAGAGCAGGACATGAGCACGCACGGGGGCCGAGGCGGCGAAGCGCTGTACGAGGAAGAGGCTGGCTCCTGACGGCCCGGGGCCGATCGAGGCGTGGCCGATGGCCCGTGTCGCGGGGCGTGTATGTTCGGCTACCGGAAGAAAGACCCACGGCTGGAGCACTGGACCGACCGGCGGCGATGCCTGCCGGGAGATGGGTCGGGGTGGGCGTGGCTGCGCCGACCGCCGACCTTGCTGCGGTTGGGGCTGGTGCTGGCAACGGCCGGGGCGGTGGCGTTGGTCATCTTCCTGTGGGGACCGGCGATGCCATACCGGCTGGGGGAGGTATTGGCGGCCGACGTGCGGGTGCGCGTCGGCTTCGCGGTGCTCAACGTGCCCCGCACGGAGCGGCTGCGGGAAGAGGCGGCCGAAAGGGCAGGCGCCGACGCGGCGGCCCGGGCCGCCGCCGCCCAAGCCGTCGCCCCGGCGTTCGACGTCTACCCCACAGGCGTCCCCTTGGCACAACGCGGTGATCGGCTGACCGAGCGGCAACTCGACCTGTTGCTGGAAGAACACCGCGCCTATTGCCGCAGCCTGACATCCGCTGACCACCTCCGTCGGGGGGTGGCCCTGATCTTGATTGTCAACTTGCTGGCTGGCCTGATCGTGCTCTATGTCGTCCGCCTTCAGCCGACCTTGGCGCAATCGCTGCCGCGGCTGGTGGGGATCTGCCTGCTGGTGCTGGCGACCGTGGCTTTGGGGCTGGCGCTCAGCCAGCCCCCCTGGCACGCCACCACGCTCCCCCTGACCCTGGCGGCGATGATCCTCACCATCGTCTGCAACCCACCGTTTGCCTTGTTGATGTCCTTCAGCCTGGCCCTGGTGATGAGCCTCGCTTTGGGCGGCGGCATCGGGCCGCTGCTGGTGATGATGGCCGGCCTGGCCACCGCCGTCTTGCTCCTCCGCAACGTCTGCACCCGCACCCGGCTGGTCGAAGTAGCGGCCGGCAGCGGGATCGCCTATGTCGTCATGACCGTGGCCACGGAACTCCTCGCCCAGCAAACCTGGGCCTTCATTGGCTGGGACGCCGGCCGGCACCTGGTTCTGGCCCTCTTGGCGGGCTGCATCCTCAGCGGCGGCTTGCCGCTGGTCGAGCGCTCCTTCGGCGTCGTGACCGACATCCGCCTGATGGAGCTGGCGGACGGGAGCCATCCCCTCCTCCAGGAACTGGTTCGCCGCGCCCCGGGGACGTACACCCACAGCATGACCGTGGCCACGTTGGCGGAAGCGGCGGCCGAGGCCATCGGCGCCAATCCCCTCATCGTCCGCGTCGGCAGCTACTTCCATGACATCGGCAAGATGCTGAAGCCGCACTACTTCATCGAAAACCAGACCGGGGAAAACCGCCACGACGACCTCGAGCCCGCCTTGAGCACGCTGGTGATCATCGGCCACGTCAAGGATGGTCTGGCCCTGGCCCGCCGTTACCACCTGCCGCGACCCATCCTCGATGCCATCGAGCAGCACCACGGCACGACGCTGGTGGAATACTTCTACCGGGAAGCACTGCGGCTTCAAAGCGAGCAGGGCTATTTGCGCTCCGACCTGGAGCCGGCGTTTCGCTATCCCGGTCCCAAGCCGCGCAGCCGGGAGGTCGGCATCGTCATGCTGGCGGACGCCGCGGAAAGCTCCAGCCGGGCCTTGATCGATCCGTCGCCGGCCAGCCTGCGCAAGCTGGTCCACGACTTGACGATGAAGCGGCTGCTCGACGGTCAATTCGACGAAAGCGGCCTGACCCTCACCGAACTGCACCGCATCGAAGAGAGCCTGTGCAAAAGCCTCATCGCCTTGTATCATTCGCGCATCCGGTACCCGGAGAGCGAAATCCGCGAACATGCCGGCTGAGGCTCTGACCCTTCTTCGGCCGCTGGCCAGGACCGCACCATGAAACTCGGCCTCATCAATTCCGCCTGGGCGCAGACCGGCCAGGACACCCTCCACGGGATCCGCCTCACCAAAGAGATCGGCTTTGACAGCATCGACATCTTTGCCGATCCGCTCGACCTGGACGTCCGCCAGCGCTGCGGCATCAAGCGGGAGTGCGACCGACTCGGCCTGCCAATCGTCAGCCTGGCGTGTGTGGCGGTTGGGCTGATCGACTTCAATCCGAGCGTGCAGCGGTTCCATCTCGAGCGCTGTCGGCGGTATCTTGACTTGGCGTATGAGTTTGAGGCCCGCAACGTCCTGCTGGTGCTGGGGGAGTACATCTGGGAAAAGCAGGTCATCTCTCCCGCGGAGCAATGGCAGACCGCCGTCCGCCAGGTGCGGGCGCTGGGGGAGCGCGCCGCCGAGCTGGGCCTGCAACTGGCGTTGGAGTTGGAGCCATTCCGGCTGTCGCTGCTGAACACCGTCCCCAGCATGGTCCGGTTTCTGGAGGAGGTGAACCACCCGGCCGTCAAGGCGAACATCGACATTTCCCATTTGGTGTTGTCCCAGACGGCGCCGGAGGAGCTGCGGCAGTTGAAGGGGAAGGCAATCCATGTGCATTTGAGCGACTGCGACGGCAAGGTCCACGGCGACCTCCCGCCGGGGCGTGGCGTGGTGCCGTTTGAGCCGTACCTGCGGGAGATCAAAGCTCTGGAGATCGACGGGGCGGTGAGTATTGAGTTGGAATACTCGCCGGAGCCGGAGCGGATCGTCGAGTGGGTGCGAGAGGCGTACGAGGCGACCGACCGGCTGATGCGGGCGGTGGGGCTGCGGGGCTGAGGCTGCCGCGGCCTGTTGGCCGCGGCGGGGCCCGGCCGCGTTTTCCGAACCCTGCGCTCAGTCGGCGCAGCCGGCACGAAAAATTCCCGGATTTTTGCGTGCGCCGGCCCTCCCAGCGCGTATACTGAATGTAGATGCGTCGGCCCTGTCCCCCTACACCGGGCCGCCGTCCCCCAGAAAGCTATCCGCTTGTTCCTTTCCGGCCGATGCGCTTTGGACCTCTCCCCGAGGTCATTCCAGCGCGGAAGACCAAGCGGCGTTTCGGGATGTCATCTGGTTTCGGACTGCCCCGACCATCGGGGCAAAGGGCGAGTCTTGTCCCGCGGGATGGGCTGGCCCGACTGTCACTGATCGGTGGGAAGGAGTGCCAATATGGCTGCCAAGCGCTTGACCTTGCAACAGCGGCGCGACATTTTCCGGGCCTTGGTCGCAACTCAGGACCTCGGCATCATGACCGTCTCCCAGTCGCGCCAGCATGTCAGCAAGCAGTTCGATATTTCCGACGCTCAACTGCGGCAGATCGAGGAAGAGGGGCTGGAGAAGGAGTGGCCACCCCTCGACGAAGCAGCCCAGAAGGTGGGTTGACGCCCTCGCCGTCCGACGTCGCGGCCGCCGCACCGACATAAACCCGGGGTGGTGGCCGCGATGGTTCCGGCTCGTTCACGGCTTACTCATGCCGACGAAGCTCCCCTCATTCTCCCGCGACAACGCCCAGAGGAAGGCGCCCACATCCGGGCTTTCGTAGAAAAAGCCGATACTGTGGATGCGGACCACGGGCCGACCGGCTATCGGCCGGTTCCACTCGGCCCGCAACGTCTTGCGGACGTGCTTGGCCAGGATTTCGGCCCGCTCGGTCTCCTTCAACTGAAAGGCATTGACCGGCAATCCCTCGCCGATGTTCGGAATGCCGTCGGAGAAAAGATAAATCGTGTCCAGCCCCAGGGAACGAAAGCGAAAAGCGGTCTCGAACGCCGCGTACATGTTCGTGTTTCCCTTGGGCCGGATGGCCGCCAAGGCCGCTTCCACTTGATCGATGCTGCTTTTGCCGGCGAAGTCGATCCAGCGATACTCCTGGCCCAGGAGGAAGGTCGCCTTGTCGGAGAATAGGATCACTTGGAATTGCTCCAGGTCCGGCAGGCTGCGCATGATTTTGATCAAGGTCTGCCGAACCTCCGTCCATTTCTGGGGCGCGGTGACTTTCTCCTCCACCAGCTCCATACTCCCCGACATGTCCACGAGGAACACGACCTTCCGCCCGGTCAAGGAGATGCCGGCGAAGCGGTTGTCGGCAGCTGCCCGCAGGCGGTTGGAGAGGTCGAGGAGCGACTTTTTTTCGTTCTGGAGGTCGCCGATCTGTCGGCTGGCGTCGGCCAGTTCGCGGCGCTGGCTGGCCAGTTCCTTTTCCAACAAGGCGATGCGGCGCTCCGCCAGGCTGAGTTTCTCTTGGGCGGTTCGGGCCTCGGCCCGCAAGCCGGGGATGGCCTCCAGCTGCGTGCCCATCTGCTTGGCGCGGGCCTCGGCATCCCGAAGCCGGGCGGCGAGGTCGTCGACCGACCGGGCGGCCGCCGCGATCTGGGTGTCGCGCTCGCGCAGCAAGGCCTGAAGGTCGGCGAGGCGGCTTTCCAGCGTGGTTTTGTCGCGGGTCAGCTCCTGGAGTTCGCCCGTCTTCTTGCGTAGAAGCTCGGCGACTTGCGCCGCTTGCCCCTGCAAGGCCAGCTTGTCCTTGATCAATTCCGCCACCTGAGACCGGGCCGCCGCCAGGTCCTTGGCCAGCTGCTGGCGCTCCTGCTCAGCCGCCTGGGCTTGAGCCAGCAGCCGCTGCCGCTGCTCTTGCAACTCCCGGACCTGAGCGGCCGAGGCCGCCAGATCCTGGCGGAGCCGGGCGGCTGCCTTTTGCGACTCCTCCAACTCGCCCCGGGTGCTGGCCAGAAGTTGGGTCGTTTCACCGACCGCCTTCAGGCGCTGCTTGGCCTCGCGGAGGTTCAGCAGCCACAAGAGGATGACGCATCCCAGGGCGCAACAGAGGACGTCCACCATCGAGAGGTTGAAGATCGTCGGGATGCGATGGCGCAAGCGCATGATGAAATTCCCTGAAAGAGAACCTCGGGTCGCGGACCCCAAGACGCGCGCCGCTCAGGGGCTCAAGCCCAGGATCCGCAGCCGGCCCGTGGCAGCTTGGAAGCGCGATTCGACGTGCGGCTGCGGGACAGGCCAATCCGTGAAGCTATCGATGTGGCCGAAAGGTAACTTGCCGCTCCGGAAGCGGTCGGCGAATTGATGCGCCGCCTGGGCGGCCGCACGAGGTGAGAGTTCAAGGAACGTCGTCCCTTCGGCCATGTGATCGCGAAGGGCCTCCCTCAGCCCCGGAAGTCGGGCGACGCTGGATGTCAGCACCACCACCCGAGGCGGATCGTGCGTGGCGGCGTCGCCGAGGAGCGTGTTCAACCCCTTCAGGCTGGCTTTAATCAGGGCGTCCCGCCAGGGAGTGAAATACTTGGCCTCAAACGGCACGACTTGATACCAGCCGTCCACCTGGATCGTCAGGTGACGCTCACCCTCCCCCGCTGCCGACCCCAGGGCAGCGTCGAGTTGCAGCCAGAGCTGTTGTTCCGCCTCGCCAATGACCCGCGGATCGCGTCGGCTCAACTGGATGCACCGCTCCGCGATGGCATCGATCATCCGTTCCCGCCACCGCCGCAAACCGGCTTGGGAACAGGAAACCGAATGCACCAGAAGGAGCAACTGCCGCTCCTCGTTGGCCGAGACCAGCGACCAACTCAAGGCATGTTCATCGACATCGACGATCACCGCGGGACCGGCCCACGGGTCCGAGGCGTGCGCTGCCAAGGCCAAGGCGAGGGGGCTGCTCACCGAGCCGAGCCACGGCAGGCGTGCCTGCTCGGCGAGCCGGGCCAGGGCGACCGCTTGCTTGGGCTGAAGATACGGCGGCAGCGCCACAGTCAGCGCCTCGATGCCGCCCAACTCTTCCCGGAGCCGCTCCAGCACCAGGAGCATCGCCTGCGAAGCATTCAGGCGATGTCGGCCATGGGCCCAGATGCGCTGGCCTGGGGGATCGTTCACCTCCGGAAGAAAAAGGGCGCACACCTCATGGGGGGCGAGGCGGCAGCGTTCCAGGCCGGCCCGGCCGACCTCCGGTCGGCGGCCGGCAAGGCTGATGATCAGCGGCAACTCGGTGTCGCCTTCGGCCAAGGTCACCGGCTTCGGCGACATCCCGCCGACCGCCGCACCCAGCACGCCTACGACGCGCGTCGCATTCAGGTCCAGACCGGCTCGCATCTTACGACACCCTCGCCGCTGCCACGCCCGCCCCGTCCGTCTCCGCCTCGGCCGCCAAGGTCTCCGGATCGTACAGCCGGTTCACCAGGTGCTCCAGACAATACTGCTGGGCGTCGATGACCAACGCTTCCTCGTCGCGTTGTACCGAATGCACCAGAAACATCAAAACCAGGCTCAGCACCAGGGCAATCAGCGTGCAATCGAATGCCACGTTGAGATGGCGCGTGGCGTCCTGAATGAACTGGTGTAACTCGGCGTCGGTGTGCCCGGCCACCGACAAACTCCCGGCGAGGCCCCGCACCGTCCCAAGGAACCCCAACGCCGGGATCGCCCACGCCAGGTAGTGCACCGTGGCCATGCTCGTCACCAGTCGGCCCAGATCGACCTCCGCCTGCGTCCGCACTGTCTCGCTGACGTCCAGGCTGGAACGGCTGGTCGCATACTTGTTCAATGCCAGCCGAATCATGTTCGCCAGAACGTAAGGCCCTCCCTGAGCTGTTATGTGCTCCACTTTGCGGAGCAAGGGCCGGGCATCCTCCGGCAGGATGCGCCTTCCCTCTTCGGTTGGCAGTAAGTCGAGGCTGAAGGCCCGCCGCTGCCGCCGCAGCTCCAGATAGCGGCCGCCGATGATGAAACTGGCCCAGGTGAAGCAGAAATAGGAGGCAATTTGCTCCGGCCCCAGCAACAGGCGACGAAGGCGTTCCGGCGTCCAGTTCGACCACTGGCCCCCGCCGGCGTCCAACTCCAGCGACCACTGCCACAGCGGGATGCAGACAGCCCCCACCAGGGCCAACGCCAAGACCAGCAGCGGCCCTTCGCGAGTCGGCCGTTGTGTCGAAGTCAACGCCATACCACTCTCCCAACGCGGTGGTGACCTATCTGCAAGGTAGTTCGTCTGCCGACCAAGGCGATTTGATTGTCGGTAGAGGTTCGACGGATTGTCAAGGGCAGCAGCGGGCTGAGGCACGCGAGGGAGGTGGGACCACCAACATTAGGATGTATGGTGACGTAGACGCGCTGCGTCGCCGCCGCAGATTCATTCTCGCCCCCAAATCATCTGTTCGCGCCCCGACGTCATTGACGCCCGGGGCGCGCTCGCGGATACTAGCCGGCATCGGGGCGTGGCGACGCCCGGGGGTGTTACCCGTCGTCGGCCACGCACCCCAGTTCGGAGGCAGGCTGCCATGACGCTTCGACACCACCCCTTACTCCGCCCCTGGGCCGTCATCGCGGCCCTGGCCGTGCTGACCGTCGGGCTTGGCCCCCATCGGGCCGACGCCGCCGACGCGCCGCGCAAGCCGAACATCATCGTCATCCTTGCCGATGACCTCGGCTACGCAGACGTCGGCTTCCACGGCTGCAAAGACATCCCCACCCCCAACCTCGACGCCCTTGCCGCCAGCGGCGTCCGCTGCACCAACGGCTACGTCTCCGGGCCGTATTGCAGCCCCACCCGCGCCGGCCTCCTGACAGGCCGCTACCAGAACCGCTTCGGTCACGAATTCAACCCCGGCGCCCAGGACGACACGATCGGCCTTCCCGTGAGCGAAACCACCCTGGCCGACCGCCTCAAGGCAGCCGGGTATGCCACCGGCTGGATCGGCAAATGGCACCTCGGCAGCGGTGCCCAGTTCCACCCTCTGAAGCGGGGCTTTGACGAGACGTTCGGCTTCATGGGCGGGGCCCACTCTTACTTCCCCGGCAAGGGAGGGCCGATCTTCCGAGGAACGCAGCCAGTCGAAGAGAAGGAATACCTGACCGACGCCTTTGCCCGAGAGGCCGTCGCGTTCATCGACCGGAACAAGGCCCGCCCCTTTTTCCTTTACCTGGCTTTCAATGCCGTCCACACGCCGATGGACGCGACCGAAGACCGCTTGAAGAAGTTCTCTGCCATCAGCGATACCAGGCGCCGTACCTACGCGGCCATGACCCTGGCGATGGACGAGGCCGTGGGCCGTGTTCTCGATAAGCTCCGCGCCGAGAAGCTCGACGAAGACACGCTGTTGTTCTTTTTCAGCGACAACGGTGGGCCGACAATGCCCTACACCAGTGTGAACGGTTCGAGCAACGCGCCGCTGCGTGGCTCGAAACGGACGACGCTCGAAGGGGGCATCCGGGTGCCGTTCGTGGTGGCGTGGAAACGGCAGTTGCCTGCCGGCAAGGTCTACCACAAGCCGGTCATCCAGTTGGACATCCTGCCGACGTGTCTAGCCGCTGCCGGGGTCGCCATCGACCCGGCGTGGAAGCTCGACGGCGTCAACCTCCTGCCGTACCTCCGCGGCGACCACTCGGAGGCTCCCCACGAGACGCTCTATTGGCGCTTCGGCGGTCAGATGGCCATCCGTCAAGGGGATTGGAAGCTGGTGCGCTACGACCAAGCGGCCGACCAGCCTGTCGGCAAGGGGATCAGCCCCGCCCGGCTGTACAATCTGGCGGAAGACATCGGCGAGGCGAACGACTTGGCGTCGGCCCGGCCCGAAAAAGTCAAGGAGCTGCAAGCCCTCTGGGACCAGTGGAACGCTCAGCTGGCGAAGCCGCTGTGGGCGGACAAAGGCAAGGGTGCCCCGCCTTGATCGGCGACAGAGGCGTCTGGATGTGAGCGGGGCGGATGCCGAGGACTCCTCTCGGAAAACTGATCGGCAGCCTCCGCGGCCCTGCCTGGCACGTCCCGGACAATTCCGGGACGTGCCGGCAAAGCATCGCGGGCTGCTGGGCCGAGAGCGGTCGGCAGGTCAGACGACCTGCACCTTGCCGTGGTGGTCGCAGTGGTCGCCGTGGGGATGGTGCAGGTGGCCATCCACGAGATAGTCGATATGGTCGCCGTGCGGCACGGCGGCATGGCCGCAGTCGGGGCCGTGGCGGTGTCCTTTTTCGTGGGCGCCGCAATCGTGCTGCGGAGTGCAGACCGCCGGATTAGCGGCGCTGACTGCCAGAACGTGCTCTTCCACAGCCCCGGCACCGTTGGGGTAGTGCAGATGGCCGTCGTGCAGGTAATCGACGTGGCCGTCGTGGAGGATGCCGGTGTGGCCGCAGCTGGGTCCATGCTGATGGGTGTGACCGGGGTGGCTGGTTGCCATGTCAGTCGTCTCCTTCGGGTTGGGCCGAGGCCGCCGTGCCGTGCTCTTCGGCGTGGGCCAAGGCGTTGTGGATCAGATCGACGACATGCCGATCCGCTAATGCATAAAAAACGTGGTGTCCCTCGCGGCGTCGGGCGATCAACCGCTCGTTTCGCAACAATTTGAGCCGCTGGGATACGGTGGTGAATTTCTCACCTAGCGCGGCGACGATTTCCGTCACGCACATCTCCCGGTGCTTTAAGAGGTCGAGAATCCTCAGCCTCGACGCATCCCCCATTGCACGGAAGATTTGCGCTGCTCGCTCTAGGGCGGCCGGCGGCAGTGGCCGCTCTTGGTCATGATCGCCAATGCTACACCGCGGCGCAGGCTCCATATCGCTCATCGATGATTTATAATTCCATCAATTCAAAAAATAATTAACTCTTACACCATTGTCAAGCCTAGAATCCGATTTTTCTCGATTTCTTGCATTGCAATCAGTCATACCTAGTGATACTATTAAGGTATGACGACATCATACATTGACACCCGGCCTGAGCACCTTACCTCTCACCGCACATCGTGGTTTTTCACGCGATGGGTCGACGAATTGTTTCTCGTCAGGGATCCCGCTTACAACCTTGGGGTCTGGAATCGCGCCGTCTCCCCGGCATTAGAGTCTTTCGTCACCGCAAAACTGAGCCTCCACGCCGTGAAGCAGCAGATTGTGTGGAGGCCCGGCGACGACGTTTCTAGCCTCCTCCCCGATGCGCTACGAACCGGCGAACATCTCGAGTTTTTGCGCGACGTGGAGCGGTTGGCGACCGTTTGCCAAGCCATCAGCCAAACGGATCAATTGACGATCAAACTCGAGACGGTTCGCAGCAACCTCTGCGAGCGCTTCCATGTTGACCAAGTGCCTTGGCGGATGGTGTGTACCTACGCCGGTCCAGGCACCGAGTGGCTCGACGACGCCGACGTCGATCGGAGCCGCCTCGGCCCAGGTTCGGGTGGGCTGCCGGATGAGCTTTCCGGCTTGTTACGGTCAGGGGCGGTCATCCACCACATGGAGCGCTACGCTGTCGGCCTGATGAAAGGGGCCCGCTGGCCGGGCCAACCCGGCCGCGGCTTGGTGCATCGCTCACCGCCGATCCGGGGGACCGACCTGACTCGCGTCCTGCTGAAAATGGAGCCAGCGAGCCGTTGAGACGATCACCTCGCCTGTGCAACGGGCCATTGCCTCCCCGGTTTACTTCCAGTAACCGAATGGCTACACTGCCAAGACCAACCGCTACGAAGCGGCCCTGCCGCCTCTTCCGACCCGCGGCGGGATCTCGGGAACGGTCTGCACACAGCCGGCGCTCGCGGCCAGTCATGCCCGTGAACGACGACGTTCTGACACTCATTCTGGCAGGGGGTAAAGGGACACGGCTGGAGCCGTTGACGCGCGACCGGGCCAAGCCGGCGGTGCCGTTCGGCGGTTTGTACCGCATCATCGACTTCACCCTGTCGAATTGCATCAACAGCAACCTCCGCCGTGTGCTGGTCCTGACCCAATACAAGGCCCGCAGCCTCGACCGGCATATCAGTTCTGGCTGGAGTTTCCTCAGCCGCGAGCTGCGTGAGTACATCGACGTGCTGCCGCCGCAGCAGCGCCTCGGCGAGCAGTGGTACCGGGGGACGGCCGACGCCATCTACCAGAACATCTACAGCATCGAGAAGGAGGACCCGCGCTATTTACTGATCCTGGCCGGTGACCACATTTACAAGATGGACTACGCCGACATGATCCAGGCCCATCGGGAGCATGGTGGCGACTTGACGATTGCCTGCATTCCGGTGCCGTTGCGGGAGGGGTGCCATTTTGGCAACCTGGAGGTGGACAGCGAGGGGCGTGTCGTCCGTTTCACCGAGAAGCCGAAAGAGCCGGAGCCGATGCCGGGCGATCCGCATCATTGTCTGGTGTCGATGGGGATTTACGTTTTCACGGCCCGGCCGCTGTACGAGCGGCTGTGTCAGGACGCCACTCGGGTGGACAGCGACCACGATTTCGGCAAGAACATCATCCCGGCGATGATCGAGGCACGGCGGGTTTACGCTTTTCGCTTTCGGGACAAGAACCGCAAGGAGGTGCCCTACTGGCGGGACGTGGGGACGTTGGATGCGTACTACCAGGCTAACATGGACCTGGTGGAGATCGACCCGGTGCTGAACCTGTACGACCGGGACTGGCCGATCCGCACCTTCCAGCCGCAGCTGCCGCCGCCGAAGTTTGTCTTCAGCGACGAGGGGCCGCGCGGCCACGCGCGCCGGGGCGAAGCCCTGGACAGCATGGTCTGCCAGGGATGCATCATCAGCGGGGGGCATGTCCGCAAGAGCATCCTGTCGCCGAACGTTCGCGTCAACAGCTACGCCGTGGTGGAGAACTCGATCCTCTTCGACGGGGTCAATGTCGGCCGACATTGCCGCATCCGCCGCACCATCATCGACAAGGACGTGCACATTCCGCCGCACACGACCATCGGTTACGACCTGGAACACGACCGCCGTCGGGGCTTTACGGTGACGGAGCAAGGGGTGGTCGTGATTCCGAAGGCAGAACCGCCGGAGGCTTTCACCGGCGGCGATCCGCGCTGACCCCCGCATGTTGCTCCTTCGCCCACAGACGCCCGGACCGCTACGCTAAGAGTATCGTCTCGCCTGCTGATCGGAACCACCGCGATGGCTGTCCCCGCATCCAATCGGCGCTGGGTCTGGTTTTTTGTCACGCTGGTGCTGCTGGCGGCGATCGCCATCTCGGTGCAGGTGGTCTTCAGCCGGGCGCAGCAGCTGCGGCAAGCCGACCTCGACGCCGCCTGGCAGCTATGGAAGGAGAAAGGACCGGCGAATTATCGCCTGCAATTCACCCAGCGGAGCGGCAGTACGGAGACGTACACAAGCTGGGTGCGCGGCGGCCGGGTCCAAGCCGTCGTCGCTCAGCCGGGGCGGCCGGAAGAAGGCCGACCGAAGCGTCGCCTGCCACCCCGGCTTTATTCCTACTACGACATGCCGGCCCTGTTCGACTCCATCGATCAATTTCTGAAGCTGGATCGGCAACCGGGAAGCCCCCGGGCCTACAACCGGGCGATTTTCGACCCTCATGACGGCCATCTGCTCTATTACCGTCGGTCGGTGTCTCGCACGGGACAGAGCGTCGAGATTGGGAGCGTCGTCGTGGAGCCCGAAGCCCCCGGGGCGCCGCTGCCGGTGGAGATCGCCGCCCTGCCGGAACCGAGCGAAGACTGACGGTGAATCGGCGACAACCTTTCGTGCCGGCGACGGTGGTGTTGGTCGGGGAATGCTGTCAACCCTCGCCGGCCGCAGCGGCGGCGGTCAACCCGCGTCACCGGGGGCAGCAGCGGTCAACGGTCGCCGGCGGGCGCGGCGGCGGGGCCGACCGCGCCGTCGCCGAACCGGACGACGCCGCGGGCGTCGGCAGGCATGCCCCAGCCGGTCCCGGTGGTGGCAAAATCAAGAAAGATCGGCCGACCGACTGCCCGCGATGCGGCATCGACCGCCTCGACGACCAGCCTCGGCCAAAGCTCGCCCACCGGGGCCGACACGTTGCCGACCGGCGATACGCTCTCTGGCCGGGTGCTCGTTGGTGGCCGCCCTTCGAGGCGGACCATGTAGACGCCCGGCTGGTCCACGGTGAACTCGAGGCTTTGCGCATAGGTCGCCGCGTTCGGGGCGTTCAAGATCCGCTGCGGGCGGGTCGAGGAGACAGCAACCACCTCTAAATCATCCCGCGGCAGCGACTCCCCCTTCGGGTCCCGCTGGCGGAGCACCATCAGGCGAAGGTCGGCCAATGGCTTGGGATACGGATCCGTCGGCGGGTTCCAGAGGCTCGAGTCGTGGGCCTCGCGCCATTGGACAGCGACGCGCAGGGTTGTTCCACCCGGAACCAACGACGACACCGGGCCATCGTTCGGCTTCCAGGCGAGGAAGTTCAGCTCGCGGGTCCAACGGCCGGGGGGTAGCGGTGTGGTGGCGGGGGCGAATTCCATTACGCCGTTGCCGTCGTCATCGCGGAAGTAGCCGAGCCAGACCTGTCCTGGGTCGGGGCCGCTCGCCTGGATCCAGGTGGTGAGGAGACCCAGCTGATCGTCGAGGTAACGGCTGAGCGGGCCACTGCCGCCCACGGGGTAGCCATCGTTCCAAACCAGGCCGCAGACGACGGCCGCGGCGCCGCGGAGCCCTTCCAGGTCGTGGCGGAGCGAAAGGTAGCGATGCAGCCGCTCGCGATAGGCCCTTTCGTCCCGGTCGAAGCGCTCCTGCTCTTGGCGATAGGCCTCGCGCTTCTGCTGCGCCGCTTCGTCCTGACCGAAGGTGTTGAGGATCACGTTCCGCTGGAGGCGGAGTTCGGTCTGCCGTTGCTTCAGGCTTTGCCCTTCGGCGATCAGCTCTTCCTGGCGCTGGCGCAGCCCGACGCCGCCGACCGGCTCCCCGGCAATCGCCCGGGCCACGCTCAGGACTTGATAAGGCGAGGCGGGATCGACCCGCACCAGCACCAGGCGGGCACCGGCGGCCGCCTGGACCACGGCCCGCGCTAGCCGGGTGCCGGTGCCTTCTTCCGTGGCGTCGTCGGGGTAAGGGTCCGGCTCCAAGCCAGGGTTGCGCTCACCGGTGAGGTCGATGAGGCGGGTATCGGCCGGCAATTGCCGGCCGATCTGGCTTGGCGCCCCGCGAAAATCGGCATCGATGACCGCGACAACGACGCCCCGGCCGCGCAGCGCTGCCGAGCGCAGCTTGCCCAAGGCAGTCGCATCCAGGACGGGTGCCCGCGCGGCGGGGAGTGCCCCCGAGCGCGGCAAGCGGACGCTGTCTACCCACGGCACCGTCAGCAGGGCGGAGACTTCTTTGCCCGGCAGTGACGCCGTCACGATCGACCCAAGTCGGCCTTCGAGCCTCAACCCAGGCGCCGCTGCGGTCAGCTCCTGCTGCCAGCTGGAGTCGTCGTCGCCGGGGGGCCGCACCAGGAGTACCTCCACGCGCACCGGGGCTTCCGCGACGCCTTCCCGCGACAACCACGTCCGCAGGTCGGCGGAAAGCTTGGCGTTGTCGGCCGCCGGTGCCGGCGGTGCCTCCCGCACCGCCGGCACCCCCTCCGGCTCCGGCAGTACCTCCGTCACCAGCACCGGCGACAGGTTCCGCAACGGCAACGGCAGCTGCGCCACCGGCTGCCGCAGCAGAAACCAGCCGCCCGGCTGATAACGCAAGTCACGCACCAACAGATCCAGGACCTTGACGGGAATCGTCCCCACCAACCGGGTAAAGCCGCGGTGGTCGTACCCGACCCGCTCCTGAAAGCCGAGCAGCCTCAGCCGCTCGCGGACCTGGTCGGCCAGGACTCGTTGGCGGTCGAGCGGCAAACCGCCGACCAGTTCCATCTGGACCTTTACCGTGGCGCCAGCTTGCTCGGGGAGCGCATGACCCACCGGGACGAGGAGCAGCGACTTGATGTGCGGCTCCCGGAGCAGCAGGCGGGCATTGGGGCCGGCGATCGTGCCGGTCATGCGGTCGTGCAGCGGGTCCTCCGGCTCGGTAACGGCACCCGGGTCCTTGCGGAAGCCGATGGATTCGAGATAGCGGATCAGGTCGAAGTATTGCCGCAGGCGGTCGTTGCGACCGGCGAGGATGCGGTAGCGGAGTTGGACGCGGTATTCGGCCGGCGGCGGGGGATCGGCCCACAGTCGCGGCGAGCAGCCCAGCAGCAGCCCCAGGATCAGCCCCGAGCGGATGGCACGCATGGTGGTGTTCCTTCGCGATGGTGGGGGAAAGCGCCTCCTTGAGCATTCTGCCAGCTGGCGCGGCGGTCAGCCAAGGGGGAAGGCTTACGGCGGCGGCGATGGCTCGGCCGACGGCCGACAGGCCGTCGGCCGCTCGGACGCCGGCCGACCCACGCCCCCGGGAGCATACGGGGCGACCTGCGGCGCCAACCATGCCGCCGCCGAGGGGAACAGCTTCGCCCCCGTCCGCCAATCGTGCTCCCCTTTCGGCTCGTAGTCGACGGCGACTTCCAAGCCCCGGCGGCGAGCACAACAGACGAAACTTTCGACCTGAGCATCGACGTTAAACTCATCCTTGCCGCCGTAGCCGATATACATGGCCAAATCGCCCGGTTGCACGCCGTAGGTCGCCAGCATTTCGATGGGATTCTCCCGGCTGATGATGGCAATGGCGTCCGGTCCCCGACCCACGAGCGGATCGAGGAGCCTTTTGATGCGGATCGGCACCAATCCGCCGTAAAGCCGGCCAACGACCTCATGAGGCCGTAACGCTACCCGCCAGCCCCAGCAACAGGGGTCGAAGTTGGCACGGTAGCGACCATGACAATCGACCCAGCGCAGGTTCAACGGCGGAAAGGCGGCCATGACGATCCGGAAACAATGGCGATGCTTGATTCCCAGATTGAAGGCCCCAAAGCCACCCATCGAGACGCCCGAGAGGATGTGCGCTTCCGGCTCCGGGCGAACGGGGTAGTGCGCCACCAGAAAACCCCAGACGTCCTGGATCACATAGTCCTCAAACCGGCCGGCCTTGGAGTTGATGAAAAAGCTCCCGGCGTTCGACAGGCAGGGGCTGCCGTTGATGCTCCCGTCGGGCACGGCGATGAGAAACGGTGGCAGCCGGCCGGTGACCATGGCGTGATCAAAGAGTTCGACCACTTCGAGAAACGATTTCTCGTCCTGGTGCATGGCGTGCATCCAGATCATGGCTGGATACCGCTGGCAGGGGTCGAATTGCGGCGGAAGGTAGACGTAGAGGTCGCGTTTCTGACACAGGGCTGCCGACCAGAGGCGTCGGTCGCAGCCGTGGTTGGCGGTGTAATCGACGAGGTGGCCGGCCAGGCGGCTGTTGACCCGATCGAGCTGGCGGCGTAGGCCGGGGTAAAATCCGTGGGCCGACGGAACGATCATCAACACCACTCCAATCGCCGCCAGCCCGAGCCTGCCGCGCATGCCTGGTTCTTCCTTGAAAACCGTGGTGACGCATCGGGGTGTGAGAGTTCGCAGAGTGATTGTCGGCTGAATGGCCCGGCGGCACGCAATGGCGGTAGGGGCGG
>JANWYO010000345.1 GCA_025055215.1 Gemmataceae bacterium | reverse complement strand
AGGAGCTGCGGCGGCGGCGCCTGGCGGATCGCGACGACGCCCGGGCCTACCAGCCAGTTGCCTGGACGCTGCGGCAACGACGCCCTCCCTTTCCCCATCAGACGGAAGCCCTGTACTGTTGGTGGCAGCACGGCGGCCGCGGCATCGTCGTCCTGCCCACCGGCACCGGCAAGACCTATGTCGCCGTCCTGGCCATCGCGAAGACCGGTCGGCCGACGCTCGTCGTCACCCCGACCATCGACCTGCTGCATCAATGGCATGCCGAGTTGACCTCCGCCTTCGGGGAACCGGTCGGCCTGCTCGGCGGCGGCGCGTACGACCTTCAGCCCCTGACGGTTTCCACCTACGACTCCGCCTACCTCTACGTGGAGCGCTGGGGCAACCGGTACGGCTTGCTCGTTTTTGATGAGTGCCATCATCTCCCCGGTCCCTCATACCTGGTGGCGGCGTTGGGGAGCATCGCCCCGTTCCGGCTGGGCCTGACGGCCACGCCGGAACGCGCCGATGGCCAGGACGCGCTGCTCCCGGAACTGATCGGTCCCATCGTGTATCGCCGGGAGATCCATCAGCTGACCGGCAGTTACTTGGCGGAGTACCGCATTGAACGGCTGTTCGTCGAGCTGTCCGAGGAGGAGAAGCAGCGCTACCAGCAGGCCCGGGAGCAGTACCGCCGGTTTGTGGAGGAACGAGGCATCGCCGTCGGCAGTCCCGAGGGATGGCAGCGATTCTTGCGCGAAACCTACCGATCGGCCGAGGGGCGGGCCGCTTTCGAGGCGTATCGTGAACAACGGCAGTTGGCCTTGGCCGCACCCGCCAAGCTGAATGCCCTGGCCCACCTTCTGGAGCGCCATCGGCAGGATCGGGTACTGATTTTCACCTACGACAATGCGACGGTCTACCGCATTGCCCGTCGGTTCCTGGTGCCCGCCATCACGCACCAGACGCGCCCCCGAGAACGCCGTCGCATCCTCGAGCGCTTCCACGCCGGCGATTGGCCCATCCTCGTGACGAGTCAGGTCCTGAACGAGGGCGTGGACGTGCCCGCGGCCAACGTCGGCATCATCCTCTCCGGGACGGGCAGCGTCCGCGAGCACGTCCAGCGCCTCGGCCGACTGTTACGCAAACACGGTGACAAGCAGGCGGTGTTGTACGAGGTCGTGACGCGCGACACGTCCGAGGAGATCACCAGCGACCGGCGCCGGCAGCACCGCGCCTATCAAGGCTCGTCTTGAACCGGCACTTGCCGGAGGCGTCGAACGACCGCCGCAATGCGGCGGGCGGCTTCCTCGATCTCCGCCTCGGTTTGCTGGAAGCCGAGGCTGAAGCGCATGGCGGAGTGGAGCCGATCGGGCCCGACGCCCATCGCCTGGAGGACCGGCGAGGGGAGGAGCGAGCCGCTGGAGCAGGCCGAGCCGGTCGAGCAAGCGATCCCGGCGAGGTCGAGGTTCATCAGCAGCACGTCGGCGCGGCAACCAGGAAAAGAGAGGTTGAGGGTGTGGAGCAGGCCGCCGGTCTCAGGTCCGTTCAAGACTACTGGAGCTGCCTGAATGCGGAGGACCCGGAGGAAACGCTGGCGGAGAAGCGTCAGGCGCTGTTGGCGGGCATCGAGGTGGGCGCTGGCTAAGGCCAGGGCCTTGGCCAAGCCGACGGCCAAGCCGACCGGTTCGGTGCCGGGGCGGCGGCCGCGCTGTTGATGGCCGCCGAACAGCTGTGGTGCCAGCCGCACGCCACGACGCACCACAAGGGCCCCGATCCCTTTCGGCCCGTAAAACTTGTGAGCACTGATCGCCAGCGTGGCCACGCCCAGGTCGTGAAACCGGACCGGCATCTTGCCCGCGGCTTGAGCGGCGTCGCAATGCAGCGGTACCCGACCGGCGAGCCGCTCGGCCAACGCGCGCACCGGCTGGATGGCCCCGGTTTCGTGATTCGCCAGCTGCAAGCAGGCCAGGCGCAAGTCGGCGGTCGGCTCCAGCTGGTGGGGGACAAAGACGCCGTCACCATCAACCGCTCCCCAACTCACCGACCAGCCGCGGACTTCCAGCTGCCGGATCGGCTCGACGACCGAGGGATGTTCGATCGGCGCGGCGAGGATGCGGCCGGGGGCAGGGCCGGCCAGACCGAAAATGGCCAAGTTGTTGGCCTCGGTGGCACCGCTGGTGAAGACCACTTCGTCGGCATGGGCTTGGAGTAAGTCGGCGACTTGCTCCCGGGCGCTTTCCAGGGCCTGGCGGGCCTTCCGCCCCATGGCATGGGCGCTGGCGGGGTTGCCGAAGATTTCGGCGGCAAACGGCCGCATCGCCTCTTCGACTTCCGGCAGCACGGGGGTGGTGCTGTTGTGGTCGAGGTAGATCACGTCGGGACCGGCTTCGAGTTTGACTCCCTGGTGTCGCTGTCCTATGTTAACGTAAACTTCGCTGGGTTGCCCGGCGTTTCTGGTTGACTGATCCTGTCCGATCCACGACAGTTGCCACGCCAAGGCCCGGGCGTTCCGGGTAGGTGGTGCCACAGCCCTGAGGGGAAGATCATGCGCAACCTGTGTTCCGTGTGGGGTCTGCTGTTTTTGACTGCTTTGGTGCTGGCGGTGCCGGCGGTAGGCTTCGCCGCCGATGAGACGCCGACCAAGCCCAACGAAGCCGCGGCAACTAAGCCGGACAAGGACAAAAAAGACGCGTCCGCCGAGGAAACTGTGGTCGAAAAGACGATGCTGGGCAAAATCGCGGACTGGGGCAACGCAATCCTGCCGCTGTTTCAAGTGGCCATCTTGGTGCTGATTGCCGTGTGGGTCATCGGCATGCGGTCGGAACTGAAGGAGTTGGCCGAGCGGGTTTCCAAGGGAGGATCATTCTAAAGTCGGCCACGCCGGCGTGGTCCACGGCAGCGTCAACCGCGGTCGATGGCGGCGAGGATGGCGGCGGTCACGTCGGTGGTACGGGCGTGACCGCCGAGGTCCGGGGTGCGGGGCTGGCCGGCCTTGAGCACCGCCGCCACCGCCTGCCGCAGACGGGCGGCACTTCGTTCCAGCCCCAGATGTTCGAACATCATCGCCGCCGAGAGCATCGCCGCCAGCGGGTTGGCAATCCCCTTGCCGGCAATGTCGGGTGCCGAGCCGTGTACCGGCTCGAACATGCTTGGCGCCGTGCGCTCGGGGTTGATGTTGCCACTGGCCGCCAGTCCCATGCTGCCGGTCACAATCGCGCTCAGATCGGTCAGGATGTCGCCAAACAGATTGCTGGCCACCACCACGTCGAAGGTTTCCGGCCGGCGGACGAAATCCATGGCCGCCGCATCGATCAGCAGGGACCGGGCCTCGACGTCCGGGTACTCGCGAGCCACGTCACGAAACACCTCGTCCCATAGCACCATGCTGTGGGCTTGAGCGTTGGATTTGGTGATCGACGTGACCTTTTTGCGCCGGCGGCGCGCCCCCTCGAAGGCGGCGCGCATGATCCGCTCGCATCCCCGGCGGGTAAAGACCGAGACCTGGACCGCCATCTCGCCCGGCAGCCCCTCGTAAAGCCGGCCGCCGATCGGGGCGTACTCGCCCTCGGTGTTTTCCCGGTAGACTACCATGTCAATCGAGCCGGGGGCCTTGTCCCGCAAGGGGGATTGCACTCCCTCGTAGAGATAGGCCGGCCGCAGATTGACGTATTGATCGAACTTGCGGCGCATCGGCAGGATGAGGCCGTGGACGGTGATATGATCGGGCACGTCCGGGCTGCCGACGGCGCCGAAGAAAATGGCGTCGTGCCGGCGGAGCAGGTTCCAGCCGTCCTCGGGGACCATGCGGCCGGTCTGCTTGTAGAATTGCGAGCCCCAAGGGAGACGGTTCCACAGTAGGTCGGCCCGATCGCCGGCCTGGTTCGCGGCGTCGGCGGCGCGAATCGCCTCCTCGATCACCTCTGGACCGATACCGTCACCGCCGATGACCGCGATGCGGAAAGCTGACATTGCACGAAGCCCCCGATTTCCCTATAGGACGGCCGCCCGGAGTGTGGGCGGAGTCGGCAGGTAAAAGCGTAATCTAGCGGGCTGGGAAAACGGGTCAAGATGCACACGGGAGCGTCAACGCCGCCACCGGGGTGGTCCGGGAACCAGGGGGACCTGGGGCACCGGACAAGCGGACTTGGCGGGTGGATCATGTTGGCCGGCCTGATGATGCTGTTGGCGGGTTGTGCCAGCTATCCGCGGAAGGGGGGCGACCCGCTATTTGGCTTGCCGGCGCCCAAGCCGGCTGAGGGCGGCGGCAGCAAGCCGCCGCCCGCCAATGCCGGCGCCTCGTTGGCCCCGCCGGTCAGCGCCACCAGCCCGGCGGCGCTGGCGGCAACCACGCCCCGGGCCCTGGACGGCGGCACCGAGTTGCGCATCGGCGGGTCGGCCAACCCGACCGCCCCCTCGCCATCCTTGGCCGGCTGGCAGGCTCCCTCCCGAGGCGGCGGCCCGACCCTTCCCCCGGCGGACCTCACCTCACGCCGCGACCCCAGCCTGCCGCCCAACGCCGCCCCCGTTCACCCCAGCCAAGTCACCACCTACGAACAAGCTCAAGCCCTCCTCCTGGCGCGCGGCGTCAAATGGCAGCGCCTGGAAACCTGGGGCGACCGCGGCGAGTGGAAATTCAGCTGCTCCATCCCCAACCCGAAAAACCCGTTCATCTCCCGCACCTATGAAGGCCGGGCCAGCGACTACCTCGCCGCCGTTCGGGCCGTCCTCAACCAGATCGAAAACGACCCGAACTGACAGCCAGCGCGCCCCCACCTCGGCGTTTCTTGGGTCGAACGGAACACGCCGGCCCTGCGATGCTCCCTGGGGAACAAGGGCAGCTCACCGGAGGAAACGCCGCAAAAAAGAGACGCCGGCGGCGACATCGGCTAAGCCATTACTCCCCTGCTCCCGCTCGACGACCAGCCAGCCGCGGTATTCGATGTCTTCGAGGATTCCTAGCCAAGCCATCCAGTCGATGTCGCCGTGGCCCAGGGGGACTTCCTGGGCCGCCCGGTTGACGGCGGCCCGTCGGGCGTCGTGGGCATGGGCATGGACGATTCGGCCGGCGAGGGCCCGGGTGCTCTCGTAGGGATCAAAGCCGTTGATGAGGAGGTTGGCCGGGTCGAGGTTAACGCCCAGGCTGCCCGTATCGAGCGGCCGCAGGAAGGCAGCCAGGTCGGTTCCCGGTTCCAAGCCGGTTTCCAGCGCGAGGGTGGTGCCCACCCGATCGCCATACTGCCCCAGCGCCAGCACGACCTCGCGTAACAGCTGCCACCCGGCCGACGCCGGGTCGCTGGGAATCCGCCCCGCCTGAATGATGACGCGGCGCGGTCCCAGGTCGTAGGCCAAGGCCATGACGGCCCGGATGTGTTCGATGCGGGCATCCAGCCCGGTCGGCACGTCCAGGCCGTGCCGCAGCGGACAGCCGAGGGCCGTCAGTTCGAGGTTATGGGTGCGGAGCCGATGGCGAAACTCGCGCCGGCCGGTCTGAGACAGCTGCGAGGGGGCCAGGTCACCGACGGCATCGACCTGGACGCCGCCGACTCCCAGCCGCTCTGCCTCCTGCAAACCCCGCCGCAACGGCAGGTTGAGCGATTCCAGTCGGATTCCGAGCTTGATCGCGCTCATGGCCTTGTTGAGGTCTTAAGGCAACCATCGTCCGGAGGGTTCGGCCTGCTCCACGGCCTCCGGGAGGTCGCCCGTCAGATTACCGGCCCGGGCGGCCTCCCAGGCGAAATCCCGGAACGGGCGGGCCAAGGCGCGATAGACCGCGCCGGGAAGGGTGACGGTCCCCCACCGCGGGCTGCGGACGCGCATCTGGCGACGATAATCGACCACCGGGATCGCCCGGAAAAGGTAGCGGCGGCCGTTCCAGAGCCAATGGTCTTCTGCCCCCTCGGGCAGGAGGACGTCCCCGCTGAGGTGATAGACAAAGACAAGCAAGCCCCGGTAGCCGGGACCGAACAGGGCCGTCCAGCGCTCGAGGCCGGCGATGTCATCCCGCGTTGACCAGCACTCCCAGACGCGCCGCGGCCGGTGGGGGGGCCCCATGGGAAAGCGTCGTCCTTTGACGTCCACGAGGAGCTGCTCCCCGTTGGGGCCATGCACGATGAAATCGAGACTCTTGATGGCCTCGCCACCCCAAGAAGCCCGTTTGGCCTCATCGACGGCAAGGTAACACAGGCCGTGATGTCGCAGGTAGGCCTCAAACGCCGCTTCGTAATGGTTACTGCGATCCATGGCCTCGGGCCCCGCGGGTTTACCGCCGAGGGGCGCCTCGCTGTCACCGAGGGGCCGTTCCCTCCTGCAAAATCGCGCGGATAGCCGCGGTCACGCCGGCCTCGGGAACGGTATGCTCTTCCCGCCGGGCTAAGTCCTTGACCTTCCAGGTGCCTTGCTGAAATTCCTCCGAACCGGCGATCAGGGCGACGCGAAATCCTCGCCGCTCGGCGTATTGCAGCTGACTGCCGATTTTCTTCGCTTCGGGGAAGACCTCGACGCCGATTCCCTCGGCCCGCAGGGTGCGGGCCAAGCGCTGGTACTCGCCCAGCCGGGTTGCCTCGAACTGAACCAGGAGGACGGGAGCTGGGGTGGCCGTCTTGGGTAACAGTTGAAGCTCTTCCATAGCCGCCAGCAGCCGATCCAGCCCGAGCGAGGCCCCGACGCCCGGCAGGGCTTGGCGGGTGTACAGGCCGGCCAGGTTGTCGTAGCGGCCGCCGGAGCAGACACTGCCGATGTTCGGCAGGTCGTCGAGAAATGTTTCGTAGACCGTGCCGGTGTAGTAGTCGAGGCCGCGGCAGATCGACAGGTCGAGACGAAGCCGCTGCGGCGGAACCCCGGCCTTATCGGCGACCGCCAACAACTCCGCCAACCGAGCGATCCCCACAGCGGCGGTGTCGTTGCCGCCGAAGTCCCGCCTCAGCCGCTCCAAGACTTCGGCATTGCTTCCCGCGGTCTCGGCCAGTGCCAGGACGCGCTCAGCCTGCTCCGGGCGGACACCGGCTTTTTGCGTCATTTCGGTGGCCACTGCCGCCCTGCCGATCTTCGGCAGCTTGTCGAGGGCGATCAGCAACGCCTTGCTGCGGTCGGCCAAGCCCAGCTCCGCAAGCAGACCGTTGAGCACCATGCGGTTGTTAATGCGGATGGTGAAACGCTCGAAGCCCAGGGCCTCCATCAGGTCGTTGATGACCAGGGCGACTTCAATGTCGGCGGCGTTGCTGGTGGTGCCGATGGTGTCGAAATCACACTGCCAGAACTCGCGGAACCGCCCCCGCTGCGTGTTCTCGCCCCGCCAGACTGGCCCCATGTGATAGCGCTTGAATGGCGTCCCCAGCCGCGCGACGTGCTCGGCCGCGAAACGGGCAAACGGCACCGTCAGGTCGAAGCGCAAGGCGACGTCGCGGCCGCCGTGGTCGGTGAAGCGATACAGCTGCTTGTCGGTCTCCTCGCTGCCCTTGCCGAGAAGGATTTCCGCGTATTCCAGGGCGGGGGTGTCGATCGGAGCGTAGCCGTAGGAGCGGTAGACGCGCCGGGCCGACTCTAAGAGCCGTTCGCGCGGGATCATCAGCTCTGGCGGATAGTCCCGGAAACCCTTAAGGGTGCGTGGTTCGATCAGCTTGGTCATGCGTCGTTCGCCGGGAGGGCCTGATGACTCGGATTGTCAGCGCCGGTTTCGATACCGGGCGCTGACCCGGTTGAGGAAGCGGCGCTCCTCGTCGGTGAGGGCTGCCAAGCCGTGCATTTGAACCTTCTGCAAGAGTTCATCCATACGGCGTTCCTCTTGCTCCCGCTGCTCCTGCTCCCGCTGGAGCCGACGGGCGGCACGGCGCTGCTGCCAGCGCTGCCAGAAACTCGGCTTCGGCGGGGCCGGCTCCTGCTCCAGGCTGGCGTAACCCTGAGAGAAATCATAGCCGAAGAGCGACTCCTCGCCGCCGGTCTCCAGCACAATCCACTGCTGCCGACAGGTGACGTAGATGAACAGGGCCAACGCCAGCAACAGCACCTCGTTGGTGGCGAACGAGACGATCCCGAGAATCAAGGCGGTCACAAACCCGGCGAAAACGGCAGCCAGGGTCGCCTGCCGAAAGCCCCAATGCGGCCACAACAGACATTGCAGCAGCCGGCCACCGTCCAGCGGAAAGCCGATCAAGAGGGTGTTCAAGAGGAACAGGCACCAGTTCACCCAGCAAAACCGAGCCAGGATGACTACAGCCAGGTTGCTGTAGCCGACCGCTGCCCCGTCCCAGCGGCGGAGGACTACCTGCTCCATGGCGACCGAAGGCGTGCCGTCGTGGGTGACGACGACCTCGCTCCGCAACGGGTACCACAAGGGGTTCCACGGTGGCCGAATGGCGAAATCGGTGGCCCAAAGGAGCAACACCGCGGAGCCGACGCCCAGAAGGAGGTTAACCAGCGGCCCGGCGGCGGTCGTGATCAGGTTGGCCCGGGGCGTGTGCGGCACGTCCACGTTGGCCAGTCCTCCCAGCGGCCAGATCAGGATCTCGTTGGCCTCCCCCTCCACTTGCCGCGCCCCGAAGCAGTGACCCAGTTCGTGCAGGAGCACGGCGACGAACAACAAGGCCATGAGCATGGTGGCGTCGATCCAGGTGTCGGGCAGCGCCCCTTTGGCCGAGGCGGCGCGCAGAATCAGCCCGAGGGCCACCAGAGGAAAGAGGATGTGAACGCGGACCAGGATGCCCCAAACTCGGCCCAGCGGTAGCGACCAGGAGAATGGATCACGCATGGCATCAGCTCGAGGGTACCTGTGGGAGCAGCAGGGCGCTGAACGTCGTGATTCTAGCACCGCCACCCCGGCCACGCAATCGCCGGGCATAACGCAGCGCCCAGTGGCGGGGGCGCGTTCGGCCGACCGGCAACGCTGCGAAAAACGTTGCCGGCACCGCGGGCCGGAGAATTTGCTTGCGTCCGGACTTCCGTAGCGGCAGACTCACGGACCGAGCTTCAGTGTGTTTTGACTGGGAGATGGACATGCGCTGGTTTACCGCCTGGATCATTGGCATCGTGGTGGTGGTCCCGTCGGCGGCACAGACCGCCGAACCGAGTTCGTTCCTCCGCTCCGAGTTGCAAAAGCTCATCGATGCGAAGGAGTTGAGCGGAGTCGTCACCTTTGTCGGCAACAAAGACGGCGTGCTCGATGTCCAGGTCCTCGGGATGGCCGACCTGGAAAACCACCTGCCCATGCAACGCGACACTGTCTTCCGCATTGCTTCCATGACCAAGCCGATCACGGCCCTGGCCGTGATGCAACTCGTGGAGGAAGGCAAGCTGAGCGTCGATGACCCGGTGGAAAAACACCTGCCGGAGTTTCGCGGCCAAATGCTCGTGGCGAGCCGGGACCAGGACACCCTCACGCTGAAAAAGCCATCCCGACCGATCACCATCAAAGATTTGCTGACCCATACGTCCGGCCTGCCGACGTATCCGGCTGGTGTAGCGGACCTGTACCAGAAGCGCCACCTGACGCTCCGCGAGGCCACGCTGGTGGTCAGCCAGCTTCCCCTTCTCTTCGAGCCGGGGACGCGCTGGAGCTACTCCAACACCGGCATCGACACCTTGGGCCGAATCATCGAAGTGGTTTCCGGTCTGCCGTACGACCGTTATCTGGCCCAGCGGATTTTCGAGCCGTTGCGGATGTACGACACCACGCCGTACCCGACGGCCCCGCAGCTGCGACGGCTGGCGATGACCTACGCGAAAAAGGACGGCAAACTGGTCGCCACCCCGGGGGGCGTCATCGACTACGCGACCAACGCCCGGCACCCGGTGCCGGCCGGGGGCCTGTTCAGCACCGGTGACGACCTCGCCCGGTTGTACCAATGCCTGCTCAACGGGGGCACTCTGCACGGCCGACGCATCATCGGGGCCAAGACCCTGGCCGACATGACGACCATCCACACCGGCGACCTAAAGACCGGCTTCGTGGAAGGGACCGGCTGGGGTTACGGCTTCGCCATCGTTCGAGAGCCTAAAGGCGTCACCGAGAAGCTGTCGCCGGGGAGCTACGGCCACGGTGGGGCTTTTGGCACGCAAGCGTGGATCGACCCGAAGCGCGGAACCTACGCCATTCTTTTGATCCAACGGTCAGGCGGGGGGAACGTGGACAATTCCACCATTCGCAAGGTGCTGCACGAAGGCTCGGTGCGGTTGGTAGCCGGCCAGCAAAACCAATAGCGCTCAGCGCTTGCCCGTTAGGAGGTTCAAGAGCCGTACACGGACTTCGCCGGTATCGCCAGCCTTGACGATGGCTGCGTCCGCGCGGGCCAGGAGGTTCCGCTCCAAACCCGGATCCCAGCGGTGCAGGCCGTCTTTCAGAGCTTCGCCAATGATCTTGGCGGCCTCGCCCCCGATGCCGGCGATGTGTTCGACCACGAAGCGGTCGTAACCCAGCTGGGCGTGCAGCACGCGCAGGCGGACGACGGCGTCCGGCAGGAGGGAGCCGTTGGCTTCCAGCCGGGTCGTGGCCTCGCAGCGCAGGGCGAGCTTGAGGCGCATGCGGGCTTGGGTGTGGCCGTCGTACAACTTCAGGCCGGCCTTCCAGTTCTGTTGCAAGTACCACAGGCGAGCATCGAAGGCGATGAAGACATCGAACGTGATCCGGCCCGGTTCGGCCTGGAGGTGACGGATGTCGAAAACCAGGGTGTCGGCGAGGTTTTCCGCAGTCAGGCGAATGTGACGCCAGCGGCCATCGTTCTTTTCCACCAAGACCCGCTCCGGGTGGATGTGCAATCCCTTGCCACGCCATTCGATTTTCTCCCGCGTGATGGTCTGACCCCATCCCGGTTTGTCTTCGTATAGCACGGGTGGCAGGTGATGCACGAGGTAGCCGCGGATGGCACCCGCCAGGGCGTCGGTGGAACTTTCGTTCAGCGCGGCAAGAGCTTGGGCTGGCTCGAGACGTAATTTCGGGGTGGCCGGTCCTGGCGTCGCCGGGACCGGCCATAGCAAAGCCACGCCAAGCGCGATCCACCAACATGCCTTCCGCATTCTTCCCCCTTGACGTCCTCACGGCGACAGGGGCTTGCCGGGCCAAATCGCCGTATGGCCCGGAACATCTTTCGGCGATGACCTGAGGGCCAATTAATTATTGGCGCTGAAGCAGCACTTGGCGCAGAGGAAGCTGCGCCGCCGGCCGCCGAACGTCTCCTTCCCGCGACCGAATACTCGACACAATCGGCTTTGTCGCCGTCGCTTCAGCCGACTGCCGGCCGACGGGCCACCAGCTGACGCCGCCCGATGAGTCAACCGGGGAAGATTCTCTACGACCGATCGGGCCAAAGTCGCTTGACGGCGTCGCCGCTGCGTGCCATCATGCCGACCCGTGTTGGGGAAAATTTTCCCCGGACATGGCTTTTTTGCTTCGTCGCTGCGTATGATAAGGGAGGAAAGCGCCTTTGCCGCTTCCTCGACGCCTCCGGACCGGAATGGTTCCGCCGTATCCTTACACGGTTTTCCCAGGGACCGCGCCGGGGAGGAACGAGCAGTGACCTGACAATCATAATCTCAATTTTTTCCAAGAGTTGGTCAATCGTGCCATTAGGGGATTGACGCCGTGCCTCGCAGCGCGCGGCGCGGCCCTTGTTTCAGGAGGAGAGCAACCCATGAAGTCTTCCGCACGCTGGCCGTTGATGGTCGTCCTCGTGCTTTTCGGTGGGGTGGCGCTAGGTTTCGTGGCCAGTCCCTGGCTACGCGGCCAGGCGACGGCGGTGCCAGTGATGCCCCGTGAGTTGACGTCGTACCGCGACGTCGTGAAGCGGGTGCTGCCAGCGGTCGTCAGCATCGAAACCAAGGTCAAGCCGGTCAGCACCAAGATGAGGCAACCCAACCGCCGTCGGCTTCCGTTCGACGACCTGCAAATCCCCGAGGAATTTCGCCGCTTTTTCCAGGAATTTGACATCCCCGAGTTACCACCGCAGCAAGGCTTCGGCTCCGGCTTCGTCGTCGATCCCAAGGGCGTCGTCCTGACGAACTATCACGTCGTTGAAGGGGCAGACCAGGTCGAAATTCACTTCATGGACGGTCGAAAATTCGTTTCCAAAGAGATCAACGCCGACCCCAAGACCGATCTGGCGATTGTCCGCATCGATCCTCGAGGCGCGGCATTGCCGTTTATCGAGCTGGGAGACAGCGACGCGATGGAGATCGGTGACCGCGTGCTGGCCTTCGGGGCACCGTTCGGGCTGACCGGCTCGGTGTCGGCCGGGATTATCAGCGGCAAGGGCCGCAGCGGCCTGAACATGAACATGTATGAGGATTTCATCCAGACCGATGCAGCCATCAACCCGGGCAACAGCGGCGGTCCGCTCGTCAACCTCGAAGGGCGGGTCATCGGCATCAACTCGGCCATCAAAAGTCGCAGCGGCGGCTTCCAAGGCGTCGGCCTCGCGATCAACAGCAACTTGGCGAAACAGGTCTTGACCCAGCTGGTCACCAGCGGCACGGTCAAACGCGGTTACCTCGGCGTGCAGATCAAAGACCTCGACCCCGAGGTGGCCGAACGCCTGGGGTTGAAGGAGCACGCCGGGGTGGTCATCGGCCACGTGCACGAGCGGACACCCGCCGCCAAAGCGGGGCTCCTGGCCGGCGACATCGTCACCGCCATCAACGGCAAGCCGGTCAAGGATAGCCGGGAGCTTCAGCGCATCGTGGCCGGGCTGCCTTTGGGCAAGCCGGTCAACATCACGGTGCTGCGTGATGGCCAGTACAAAACGCTGAGCGTCATCATCGAAGAGCAGCCGGCGGAGTTTGGCGCCACGCGCGTGCCGCTGCCCCGGACGCCTCGCCGTGACACGCCCACGGTGTCGTTGGAGCGCCTCGGTTTGGCCCTCACCGACCTGAACCCCGAACTTGCCGAGTCGTTGGGCTATCCGGCCGACGCCGCCGGCGCCGTCATCACCGCTGTCGAGCCGGGGAGCATCGCCGACTTGGCTGGCCTCCGCCGCGGGGCCCTCATCACCAGGGTCGAGAAGCAGCCCGTCCGCAACGCGCGGGAGTGTCGGGAACTGATGGAACGCCAGTCGTTGGAGAAAGGTGTGCTTCTCCAGGTACAGACACCCCAAGGCGGCGTCAGCTACCTGGTGCTCAAGGCCGAGGATGCCGGCTGATCGCCGCGATCGCGAAGACATGGCACCGGCGTTCCGCTTCGGCGGAACGCCGGTCTTTTTTGTTCCGAACCAGGTGCCGAAGGTGGGACTTGAACCCACACCCACTTGCGTGGACCGGATTTTGAGTCCGGCGCGTCTGCCATTCCGCCACTTCGGCGCTGGTCAGCGCGGCGCCCCGATGCGTATCTGGAAGCAAGGCGCAACGCACGGCCTTCCTAATCATAGCCAGCGGTTCAGACGTTGGAAAGCCCCAAGCCGGGGCGGCGGCTCGCGGGTTCGCCGGTGCGTCGCCGGGCGCGTGCGGAGGCCCTTGGGCGGGGGACAATCCTAGGCTAGGTCTCGGTCTTCGAAGAGCAGCAACCCTGCCAGCAAGGCCGTGGCTGAATAGAGCGCGGCGTACAGCAACACCGATCCCAGGTAGAGCCCCAAGGCTGTGGTCTCGGTGGGCAGGTCGCGGACCACGACCGGGCCGAGTTGGAACAATTCCAAAGCCGGAAGGAGGAAGTCGAACAGCTGGGCCACAAACTGAAGGAGGCCCCGGGCGACCGGGTTCAGACCGGGCTGGGTGCGTGCCACCTGCACCAGGATCGGGGCCAAATGGCCAAGGAAGTATACCGTCAGGCAGATGACCAGCGTCACGATCATTGGCAGGCGCGTCGCCAAGGCGACCGCCAGCGCCAGCAGGACCATGACTTGGCCGAAGCCCGCCACCACGGCGGGAGCATTCCCGAGGGAGTCACGGAACCACAACTCGGCCCCCCGGACGAACGACCGTCCCGGCCCCTCCGACAACCCGTGCTCCAACCAGCCGGGTGCTGGCGGCGGCGGGTTGATCATCCGCCCTTCCTCCCACCGGAGCTTGATGTATAGGCACCAGTCGAGGCCCCAGGCCAGAACGGCCGTCAGGGCTAACGCCGCCAAAAGCAGTCCGAGATATTTCCCGAGGATGAACTCCCGCCGGGACACCGGCTTGCTCATGAGGGTGACCGCCGTTCGACCCTCGATCTCTTCGGTGAGCGACTGGCTGGCCGCGAGCAGGGCGAAACCGCCGGCGGCCAACATGACGATGTCGCTTCCCAGCTGTTTGACCATTTTGTACTCGTCACCGGGAGACAAGGTGAAATAGGGCAAAACCACGGTCACCAGCAGGAAGACCGCGGCTATGACCGTCAGGAAGAGAAACAGGGGCTGACGGACGCTCTCGCGGAACGCCGCCAAGGCTACGGCGCCGCCCTTAGGCCAACCCCACACCATTGCGGTCCAGGCGATGAGGAACGCATCGACCACGAGCTGGACGTGGACCACCGATCCGTAGACGCGTCCCCAGAACTCCAGGCGCTGCGGCTCGCCGATCAGCGAAAGCCCCACCGCGAGCACGAGCCCCCCAGCGGCGCCAAGGCTGAGCAGCCCCCCGATTTTCGCCCCCCAGCCGCGCTCCCGCCATCGCTCCAGCCCAAGCCGCTCCCACCCCAGGACGGCCAGCCAGGGAAGGGCGAGAAGCCCAGGAACTACGAGCAATCCGATGCCAATACACCACAGCCAAAGTCCCTGCGTCATGCGGACCATTTTACCCGCTGGCCCCGGTAAGGAATCAGGTTCGAAATCAGGCAAATCCGCTTGTCTAGGCAAGGCGGCCGAGCAGAGCGGCGTCAGAAACAGTGAACGAAACTTTAAGACTGTTGGGTCGAGGGCAAAAAAATCCAAGCTGATTGGGCGCTCCAGCCGATATATCCAACAAGTGCTTAGGAACCGGCATGTCTTGCCGAGAGGCCGAACGCATTTCCGTCGCCGTCACAGACAAGGCATGGGCACCGCACGAATCGACTGCAGTTGGCCGAGGCGTCTGGGTTGGGCGATTGCTCTTCGTAAAGGGCAAACCAGGGAGGCTGGCATGGTAACTCACGCTTCGGAGGGCAGCTTGCCCTGCGGTGGCCGCCGCCGACCAAGGGCGAGCGTCCACCGCGGTTGGCTCTGCATGCTGGCGACCAGCACCTGGGTGGCCACCGCAACGCTGACGTTGGCGGGCGAGCCTGTCATCCCGACCGTCAACCTCCAGTCCGAGACGCCCACGACGCCGACCGCGCCGCCCGCGCCGCCCAAGTCCTCGACCGAGCCGCCGGCCAAGGAGGTGGCGCCGCCGCCTCGACGTCTTGAGGGCTTCCCCTCGGGCGCCGTCCGACTGCCGCGGCTGCCCGGTGAGCCGGCCCCGATCGGCACGACGCCCAAGCCGACCCCGAAGGTCCTTAAAGAGTTTGAGGAATTCATCGCCGGCACCATCGACCCCCAGAACACGCTCGACCTGGTCGTCGGTCAACCGCGCCTCCTGTTGCTGAAGCAGGCGCCGCGCCGGGTGCAAATCGCCGACGACAAATACGCCAGTTACACTCTCATCACCGAAAAAGAGTTGTCGATCCTCGGCCGGGATGTCGGCACCACCGTCTTGAACCTCTGGTTTGCCGACCCGAAAGACCCCACCAAGGAAAAAATCCTCAGCTATTTGCTGCGGATCATCCCCGACCCGGAAGCGCGAGAACGCCTGGAGCGGGCGTACAAAGCCTTGGAGGGCGAAATCAACCGGGCCTTCCCCGACAGCTCCATCTGCCTGCAACTGGTCGGGGACAAGCTGGTCGTTTCCGGCCAAGCCAAGGACATGGCCGAGGCGACCCAGATCCTGCGAATTGTTCGAGCCAACGCCCCGGGCGAGGCGGCCCGCATCCCGGTGGACCAGATCACGGCCACGCTGGGGACAGACCCGAACCAACCCCCGCCGCCCGCCTTGTCGAGCTTTGCCTTGGCGGGAGGACCGAACGTCATCAACCTCATCCGCATCCCGGGTGAGCAACAGGTTATGCTCAAAGTGACCGTGGCTGAAATGAACCGTTCGGCGGCCCGGAGCATCGGGTTGAACTTCTCCATCACCAATAACCAGGGGATCAACGTCTTCTCCCAACTGACCGGCAACGTTGCCGGCCCCTGGGGCGGTGCCCTGGGGGGAATCGGGGCCGGGGCAGGTGGAGGCGGCTCCGGGAGCACCTTCAACAACCTGCCGGCCGCCCTGGACAATGGCCAGATCGCCCTGGCCATCAGTGCTCTGAGGCAACTGGACCTCGCCCGGTCGCTGGCGGAGCCGAACCTGGTGACAATGAATGGTCAGCCGGCCTCGTTCCAGGCAGGGGGGCAGTTTCCGGTGCCGGTGGTGACGGGCTTCACGGCGGCTGGATTGCAAGGCGTGACGTTCATTCCCTTTGGTGTGCAGCTGAGCTTTACGCCGTACATCACCGATAAGGATCGCATCCGCTTGGTCGTCCAGGCCGAGGTAAGCACGCGTGACTTCCGCAGCCTGACCATGATCGGCGGGGCGGCCATTTCCAGCCTGAGCACGCGGAACTTCCAGACGACGGTTGAACTGCGGGAAGGACAGACCCTGGCGGTGGCCGGCCTCATCCAGACGACCTTCGGTGCCGATGCCAGCCGCGTGCCCGGCCTGGGGGACCTGCCGATCATCGGCCGCCTGGCCGCCTTCGACCGCACCACCTCCAACGAGCAGGAACTGGTGATCCTCATCACGCCAGAACTGGTTCGCCCAATGGAACCGCACGAAGTACCCGCCTTGCCGGGGTCGGATACCTTTGAGCCGAGCGACCTGGAATTCTATCTCCTGGCCCGGATCGAAAGTCGGCGTTCCGAGGACTTCCGCGCGTCGACCCGCACCGATCTTCAGCGCATGGCCCGTTACCGCCGTTGCGAGGATTTGTACATCATCGGCTCGCCCGGACACGCCGATGGCCACAAATAGCCGGCCGAGGCCGCCTTGACCGGACCGCGGCAGGAGCCATGCCGAAAGCTAAAGGAAACGATCATGAAGCGACAGAGCCAAGCCGGCCGCCGTCGTTGGCTGTGGTACACCAGCCTGGCCCTGCCGAGCCTATTGGTCGGCTGCGCCTCAGGGGGTGGCAGCCAGTGGTGGAACGTCGACAATTGCTCGCGGATTCCCCGCGGCGCCATCCCTGAACCGGTCGGGAGCAAGGTCCTCCGCTTCCAGAACGTCCAAGCCGGCAAGGCGGAAGCCGACGACTTTGTCATCTACAAGCACGAGTGGTTCCTGGACGGCCAGGAACTGGGCCCTTACGGTCGCTACCACCTTAACCTCATCGCCCGGCGGCTTCCGGAGGTGCCCTTCCCCGTCGTGGTGCAGCAGAGCAACGACGAAGCCTTAAACGAGGCGCGGCGGCAGGTCATCATCCGGGAGTTGGCGGTCCGCGGCATCCTCGACGCCCCCGAGCGCGTCATCGTCGCCTTCCCGGAGGCGGAGGGGATGTACGGCGAACAGGCGGAGGCGACCTTCCAGCGCATGATGACCGGCGGCGGTGGCGGCGGCCTGACCGGCATCACGCCCTTCGGCGGCTTCCGGGGCACCTTCCGCGGCGGCTTGGGCGGCGGCTTCCTTCCCTGAGCGCGAGAAACAACCATGACTCGTCCCATCACCCTCGGTTGGCTCCTCTGCCTGTCGGCCCTCGTGTCGGGCGGGTGCCTGTCCCCAGCGCGCCCGGGGCTTTCGGAACTGGTGACGCCGATCAAGACCGGCCCCAGCCCGGAGGGCCGCCAAGCCGAGCTGCCGCCGCACAAGGCCGCCGAGGCTTGCCTGGTGACCGCGCAGATGCTCGAAAAGCACGGTCATGAAGTCGAGGCCATCGCCGAGTATGAGTTGGCCCGGTCTTACAATCCCAAGCTCCAGGTTTCCCGTCGCTTGGCCGTCCTCTACGACCGGCAATGCGACTATGCACGGGCCATGCACGAATACCGTCAGGCGTTAAAGCAGAGCCCCAAGGACGTGGAACTGCTCAACGACGTCGGCTACTGCTGTTACGAGCGCGGCGACTGGGCCGAAGCCGAGAAATACCTCCGCCAGGCCGTCCAGCTCAATCCGTCGTACAAGCGAGCCTGGGTCAACCTGGGACTGGTGCTCGGTCAGCAGGAGCGGTACGACGAGAGCTATCAGGCGTTTGCCCAAGTGTTGACGCCGGCGGAGGCGCGGTCCAACGTCGGCGTGATCTTGATGCAGCACGGCAAGTTCGAGGAAGCGAAAG
>JANWYO010000264.1 GCA_025055215.1 Gemmataceae bacterium | reverse complement strand
CGTCGTTCCCGACGGCACCGTGATAGAGTTGTGAAGCTGGGGCGTAAAGCGAAACGAGTAACCGACGGTGGCCGTGCACTCGAAGAGACGAGTCGACAATCGAGCCGAGAAAGTGGGAATCGGGGTCGGTGCGCGAAACGATTGGTCAGAGAGCGGGGGATGGACGCGACGAGGAATCTGGGCCTTGTGTCAAGTAGCGTCGGCCGCTATAAATGCCCGGTCGGTCACCGGCACCACGCAAGGAAGGACGAGGGACGATGACGGAGATTCGCGCCACCAACATCACCTGGCATGAGGGGCACGTCACCCGCGAGGCCCGCGCCCGGCTGCTGAAACAGAAAGGGGCCACGCTCTGGTTCACGGGGCTTTCAGGGTCGGGGAAAAGCACCATTGCCTACACCCTGGAACACGCCCTGGTCGAGCGGGGCCGATTGGCCTATGTGCTGGACGGGGACAACATCCGCCACGGGCTGAACAAGAACCTGGGGTTCAGTGCCGCGGACCGGGAAGAGAACATCCGCCGCATCGGCGAGGTTGCCAAGCTCTTCGCGGACTGTGGGGTCATCACCTTGACCAGTTTCATCAGTCCGTATCGGCGCGACCGGGATCGGGTGCGGGCCTTACACGTTGAGGGGAAGTTGCCGTTTGTGGAAATCTACATGAGCACGCCGCTGGAAACCTGCGAGCGGCGAGACCCGAAGGGGCTGTACAAGAAGGCCCGGGCGGCGGTGGCCGCCGGGCAAGGGATGGGCTTCACAGGGGTCGATGATCCCTACGAACCGCCGCTGAACCCGGAAATCACCATCGACGCCACCCACACGTCGCCGCAGGAGGCGACGATCATCCTGTTGGAATACCTTCAGAAGCAGGGCTTGCTCGAGTGACGTGGGCCGGCCGAACGGCCGGCCCACGGCGCCCAAGACGGGAGCGCCATGTCTTCGCTCGCTGCGCACGCCGGCAGCAGTGCCAACGGTATCGTCTGGGACCTGAGCGACCTTTACGCCGGCACCGACGATCCACGCCTGGAGGCCGACTTGGCCGAGGCCCAACGGCGGGCGGAGGCATTCGAGGGCACTTACCGGGGCCGAATCAACGTTCCCGGCGGGCCGGCGCCGGAGTTCCTCTTGGGGGCAGTTCAAGAGCTGGAAAGTCTCTACGAACAAATAGACCGGCCGTTGGTCTACGCCAGCCTCCTGCACGCGGCCCAGACCGACGACCTGCCCCGCGGTGCCTTGCTGAGCCGGACGCGGGAACGCCGCACCCGTATCGTCACTCATCTTATCTTTTTCGACTTGGAGTGGGCCCAACTCCCCGACGAGCCCGCGAGCATCCTCCTAGCGCATCCGGTGCTGACTCGCTACCGGCATTTCCTGGAGCAGAAGCGCGTCTGGCGGCCGCACCTGCTGAGCGAGCCCGAGGAGAAGATCCTTGAGGAGAAAAACGTCACCGGTCGGGCGGCTTTTGTGCGCTTGTTCGACGAAACGGTGGCGGCCATTCGGTTTCCTTTCGAGCGAGACGGCCGCTGCGAGCGGCTCACCCTGTCGCAGCTGAATGCCAAGCTGTACGAGCCGGACCGCGAGGAGCGGCGGGCCGCGGCGGAGGGAATCACCCGAGGCCTCCGAGAACACGCGCGTCTGCTGACGTTCATTTTCAACAACGTCGTTCTCGACCACGCGATTGATTGTCGGCTGAGAAAGTTCAGCGATCCAATGGCACCGCGGCACTTGGCCAACGAAATCGGCGGCGAAGTGGTGACGGCACTGATGACCGCGGCCGAGCGGCATTACGGCACCGTGGAGCGCTACTACCGGCTGAAAGGCCGACTGCTGGGCCTGGAGCCGTTGTACGACTACGACCGCTATGCGCCGGTGTTTGCCGACCTGCCGACGTGCTCTTGGGACGAGGCCCGCCGCATCGTCCTGGAAAGCTATGAGGCGTTCAGTCCTCGACTAGGAAGCATAGCTCGCGAGTTCTTTGAGCGCCGCTGGATCGACGCCGAGCTGCGCCCGGGCAAGCGCGGGGGTGCCTTCAGCGCCAGCGCCGTTCCGAGCGTCCATCCCTACATCCTGATGAACTACACCGACAAGCTTCGGGACGTCACGACGCTGGCTCACGAGCTGGGGCATGGCGTGCATCAATACCTGGCGCGCTCGGTCGGCTACCTCCAGTGCGACACGCCGTTGACCACGGCGGAAACCGCCAGCGTCTTCGGCGAAATGCTTACCTTCCAGGCACTCCTCGAACGCTACTCGGAGCCGCGGACTCGCTTGGCCCTGCTGTGCAGTAAGATCGAGGACGCCTTTGCCACCGTCTTTCGCCAGATTGTCCTCACGCGCTTCGAGCAGTTGCTGCACCAAGCGCGGCACGAGCGCGGGGAACAAACGACGGAGCAGATCAACGAGCTATGGTTGCAAGCAAACCGGCCGATGCACGGCGACGCCGTGCAGCTGACGGAGGGCTATGCGTGGTGGTGGCTATACATCGGCCATTTCATCCACGTGCCGTTTTACTGCTACGCCTACGCCTTCGGCGAACTGCTGGTGCTGGCGCTGGTGCAGAAGTACCGGCTCGAAGGGGCAGCATTCGTGCCGAAATACCTGGACCTTCTGTCGGCGGGCGGATCGGCGGCACCGCATGAGTTGCTGGCTCGGCTGGGCGTCGACGTGACCGACCCGGGCTTCTGGGACCTGGGCTTGCAGCTGTTGGACGGCATGGTGACCGAGGCGGAGGCGCTGGCGCCGCGGCGTTGAGGGTTGCGGCGGCCGGCCGCCGCAACCCGTAGACACCGCCCGGCTCACTTCAACTCCTTGACGAAGATGTTGCGGAACTGCACCAGGCTCGGCGGACTGCTCCAACTGTTCGTCTTGGCATTCCAGCTGCCATGATGCTGCAAGCCGATTGGCCCTTCCGGCGGAATGCCCGGCAGCTGGGCGTTGCTGATGACCTCTTCGCCATTGAGCTTGACCCAAAGCCGATCGCCCTTGATGGTGATCTCGAAGGTGTTCCATTCGCCGCGCGGCCGATCCATCTTTTTTTTCGGCGTGACCCCGGCTCGGACCTCGGGCGTCATCTTCTTGTCGGTGCGGTAGCCGTACACTTCCCCCGAGCCGACCGGCCAGACCCAGATGTTGACTTGGCTTTTGGGCGAGCCACGCAGGTAGATACCACTGTCCACGTCGTCCACTTCGACCAATTCCTCTTTGCCGTCGGGGCCTTTCTTGTGGCTGCCGTCGGGGAGGATGATCGGCACGCCATGCTTCATGCCGGGCTCGGGTTTCAATCGCCAGTCGATGCGGAGGACGAAGTCACGGAATGACTTTTCGGTCCACAGTGTCTTGTCTCCCTTGGCTTCGCTGCGGGCGTCGTAGTCGATCACGCCATCCACCACCTTCCAATGGCCATTGTCACCTGCTGGGACTTTCCAGCCAGTGAGGTCCTTGCCGTTGAAAAGAGGCGTGAAGCCCTCGGGGGGGTCGGCCGCCACAACGGCCCCGGCCAGCAGCATGAAACCGGCCAACGACAAGAAACGCAGCCAACGCATGGATTTCTCCTTGCATAAGGGTCTTTGACGAGGCGGGCCCATTCCTCCCGGATCAAGGTACGCGGCCGCGACGCCCTGGAAAGGGGGGCCCAGCCCCTGACGGCCCACTGGCGCCGGGTGTGCTTGCCTCGGGTCCACGCCGCCATACAGTGACTTTGCCGGTCGCTCGGCCGGCACTCGGGTTCGATCTTCGCCCGTGACTTCCTAGGAGTGACCTCATGCTAACAGTCGGCGATAAGTTCCCGAAATTCCGCGTCAAGGCGTGCACCGGCAACGAGAAGGAAAACCTCACCGAGTTGACCAACGAGTCGTTTGGTGGCAAGTGGGTGGTGTACGTTTTCTACCCCAAGGACTTCACGTTCGTGTGCCCGACAGAGTTGGTCGAATTCGGCAAGAAGCTCAAGGATTTCCAGCAGCGCGAGGCCACCGTGGTCGGCGGCAGCACCGACAACGAGTATTCCCACCTCGCGTGGCGGCGGGCGCATGAAGAGCTGCGGAACCTCCCCTATCCGTTGATCGCTGCCCAGAAACTCGCTGCCGACCTCGGAATCCTCCACCCTGAAGAGAACGTCTGTCTGCGGGCGACGTTTATCGTCGATCCCCAGGGGACGATTCGCTGGGTCAACGTCAATGACTTGAGTGTTGGCCGGAGCGTCCCCGAAACGCTGCGCGTCCTCGATGCGTTGCAGACCGACGAGCTGTGCCCGTGCAATTGGAAGCCGGGCGACCCGACGTTGAAAGTGTAAGCCTGGTTGGGTGCACCGCCGGTGCTCAGGCACCGGCGGTGCACCAGCGCTCGGCGGAGGCAGACCGATGCCGGAACTCCCCACTCCCGCCTTGGATGCCCTGAAAGAGACGCTGCCCGATACCGCCCGCGACTTGAAGCTCAACCTGGGCAGCGTCCTGGGCAATGAGTCGCTGACCGCCGAGCAAACCTGGGGCGTGGCGTTAGCGGCGGCGTACTTCATTGGTGAGCCGCGGCTGCGGGATGCCCTGCTGACCGACGCCCGAGCTGCCGCGGTCGGGGAGGCAGTGATGGAGGACGCCCAGGCCGCGGCGGCGCTGATGGGGATGAACACCGTCTACTACCGCTTTCGCCACCTCGTCGGCAAGCCCAGTTACGGCCAACGACCGTCCCGCCTGCGGATGCAGTGGATGGCCAAGCCGAAAACCAGCAAGGCGACGTTCGAGCTGTGCTGCCTGGCAGTGGCCGTCCTGGCCGGTTGCGAGATGTGCATCAAATCGCACGAAGCCAGCCTACTCAAAGAGGGGATCACCGAAGAGCAGGTGCACGACACGGTTCGGATCGCCGCGGTCTTGCAAGGTGTGTGCGTTGGCCTGGCACTGGCGTGATGCCGACGCCGTGGGGCGGGCGGCCCGCTGTCGCCCAGCCAGAAATCTCTCATCCTCTCGCTTCCTTCCGGGAACCGGGTACGTTAAGATAGCGTCGTACAAAGGGGAGGAGCCTGCGCCAGGGGAGCCCCCAGTCGCCCCACGAGCCGCCCGGAGGTCTGGTCATCATGAACATCGTGGAAGCGAAATGTCCAGGCTGCAACAAGGTCTTGCGGATTCCGGTCGCTTGGTTGGACCAACCGATGCGGTGTAAGCACTGCGGCGCGGTGTCGCAAGGGCGGGTGAAAACGCCCCCCGCTTCGCAGCCGACGGCCCCTGTCGCGCCACTGATCTCCGGCGGCAGTTCTGCGGCGCCGACGGCCATCCCGCTGCCCAATGGCAAAGGTTCGCCCCATGCTCCCATGGCGATTCCGCTGCCGGCCAAGGCCGGCCGTGGCTTCGGCCAGATCGCCGCCCTTTTCTTGTTCATTTTGGCGGGCGTCGGTGGCTTGGGCGGGTTGGTGT
Organism: Gemmataceae bacterium; assembly: GCA_025055215.1. Lineage (GTDB taxonomy): Bacteria > Planctomycetota > Planctomycetia > Gemmatales > Gemmataceae > JANWYO01. Next base: position 12,557 of record JANWYO010000264.1, on the reverse strand, counting down.
GGTGGTCGTTGCAGATGCCCGTCGAAAGCTCAGGCACCACCGAAGTGGCCTCGGTCAACCCCGTCGCCACGGGCTTTGCCAACACTAAAACCGCCCAACCTGCGACCAAACCATCCCCGTCGGCCGAGGGAAGCCGGCCCACGGGGGGCGGCCCCACCTCTCCCTCGACACCGAACACTTCGCTGCCGACATCGCCGCGTAACCCACCCTCTACCAGTCGAACGCCGACGACACAGGAGACGACTCGGCCGACCCAGCCGAGACCGACCACGATGCCGACCCCTCCCGCGACGAACCCGGGCACCGGAGTGCGTCCGCCTGACCCCATGGCACCGGTCGTGACTCAAGGACCGGTCTTTCCCCGTCGGCTGTTGGCTATCAGCATCAACAACTACGCCTACGCGAGTTCTGTGCCGACCACCGACGTCCGCCCCGTCGTTGCCGAGCTGGCGCGGAAGTTCAACATCGCCGATAGCCAAGTCGTCGAGCTGGGCGACACGGCGGCCCAGCCAAAGCCGCCCCGTAAAGGCATCATCATGGCGACGTTGACCCGTTTCCTTGATTCTTGTCGGTCGCAGGATCGGATCATCATCCTGTTCGTTGGCCACGCCGTGGAAATCAAAGACCAGGCGTACTTGGTGCCGATCGAAGGAGACTTGTTGTCGGAGGAAAGCCTGATCCCACTCAGCTGGGTGTATGACCAGATGACTCGGAGCAAGGCGCGGCAAAAGGTGCTGATGCTCGACGTCTGCCGGCTGAATCCCCAGCGCGACGTCGACATGCCTGGCGGCGGGCCGATGGGGACCAAGCTCGACGCCATGCTGGCTTCGCCGCCGGTCGGCGTGCAGGTTTGGGCGCCGTGCAGCGCGGGTCAGTCGTCGTATGAGGTTGGTAATAGCTCGGTGTTCCTCTCGCAAGTCCTGCGTGGGCTACAGCAGCTGAGCCAGATTCATCCCACCCCCCAGCGGCCAGAAGACCCGCTTCCCCTCGGCAATCTGGCCGAATTCGTCCGCGTGCAGACCCAGGACGCCGTCAAAAAGGCTTATGAGAATGCGGAGCAATCGCCGCGGCTGACGGTGCTGGAACTGGACGCGGGAGCGCCGTATGACCCGCGGGAACCGTTGCCCGCACCTCTGGACATCGCCCTGCCGCCCAACGACGGCATGGCCACGGCGGCCCAGATTCGCGCCATCCTTGATGAGGTGGAAGCGCCGCCCGTTCGCCCCAACCGCGCCGGCGCCAACTCCCTGCGCCTCGACATGTTGCCGCCCTTGCCCTTGGCTCGCCTGGAAGCGTACAAGGCCGATAACGAAAAAACTCCCTTCCGCATGGCCATCGAAAACGCCCGCAAAGTCCTCAACGAGCAACTGAGCAAACGCCTTCGGGAAGAATTCCAGATCGACTTCAACGGCCGAACGCTGCCGGAAGCCAAGTTCAAGGACATGGTACTCGAGGAGCAGAAACGGGCCGGAGCGCTTTTCCAGGAGTTGAGCGATGCTCACGAGGAACTGAAAAAAGCCGGCGAAGAGCGCGACAAGGAACCGTCGAAACGCTGGCAGGCCAACTACGATTACATGTTGGCCCGGCTCGAGATTCAGCTCGCCTACCTATACGAATATCAAACCCTGCTGGGCCAGATGCGGAAGGAGTTGCCGCCGCGTGATCCGGCCAAGGAGAATGGCTGGAGGCTGGTGGCCAAGGAGAAGCTCGAGACCACCGAACGCGAGTTCAAGGCGATGCTGGCGGACGCGCGGAAGAACTTGGACAAGCTGGCCAAGGAGCACCCAGGGACTCCTTGGGAGATGCTGGCGCGGCGTGACCGAGCCATGTTCCAAGGGCTGAAATGGCAAGCGACCAACGTCGGCGGTGGGCCCCGCCGGCCGCCGCGCTGAAGCTCGAGGACCAGGGTCGACCTGTCACTTCGAGGTTGTCAACGTGCTCGCCGAGGTGTTGCACGGGCGTTGTCCGGGATGTGGACAAGCCTTGAACATCCCGGCCCGCTGGGTCCACGATCCCTTACGATGTAAGTCTTGCGCGGCCATCCTGCTCGCGCGCCTTGGCCCGGCTGAAGCCCCTGCGCCAGTGCCGCAATCGGCACCGGCTTCGGAACCCCTCGGTTCGCTGACCCAGCCACGCGTCCCAGCCCCCGGCACGCCGGCGACAGCCCGGCGTGCCGCCAGGCTTGTCCTCACGGTCATCATCGTTGTCGTGACAGGAACGGCCATCGGCGGAGCGATCTTCGGCTTGAACTACGCCCAGCCGCAGCCGATCGAACCGATTGCCTCCTCGGTTACGGAGCCGGTTGCCTCGACGGTGAAGGAGCCGTCGAAGAAACCGGATAAGAAGCCGGCCGAGCAAGCGCTCACAATCTTTCCGCGTCGGCTCTTGGTGGTCAGCGTCAACAACTACCTCTATGCCAATCCGGTGCAATATGGCTTCAGGATTGGCGAGGTCGATCGCACGACCCTGAGCCTGGTTGCGCGCTTGGCGTCGTGGTTGCACATCGACCGCTCGCAGTGGATTCTCGTCAGCGACAGCGCGCCCCCAGGTCAGTCGCGGCCGACCATTCGGCCGGTGATCGAACACGCGATTCGTTCATTCCTTCAGACCAGCCGGTCTCAGGATCGGGTCATCTTGATGTTCATTGGGCACGCGGTGGTCATCGGCGGCACGCCGTACCTGGTGCCGATGGAGGGGGAGCTGGACCGTCAAGAAACGCTGATCCCGCTTGCCTGGGTTTATGAGCAGCTGGCCGAATGCAAGGCGCGACAAAAGGTGCTCTGGCTGGATGTTTGCCGCTTCGATCCGAGCCAGGGAATGGAGAGACCGGGCAGCGGACCGATGAGTGCGGAGCTGGACGCGGCCCTTCAGCATCCACCTGAGGGCATCCAGGTCGTGACCCATTGTGTCAAGGACCAGTTCTCTTATGAACTGACGACTCGGGGCAACATCGGCGGCGTCGTCCTCAACCAGGTCATGTCCCTGCGAGAGCAGGCCAACGATAAGCCCACGGACCCGCTGCCTTTGGAGCAGCTGGTGCAAGTCCTCGGAAGCCTGGCGGAAAAGGAGGTCCAGCTGTATCTGAAGCGCGAGCAGACGATGCGGCTGACCGGGACGGAGGCCCCTTCGGCATCGGCCTTCGATCCGCTCCAACCGCCTCCCCCGCCGCTCGTCCCGCCCGAAGTTCCCGTTCCGGAGGGCGGATTGGCAAACCTCGAAGACGTGCGCCAGTTGCTGGATCAAATCGATCTGCCACCGTTACGGCCGAGTTTCGACCAAGGAGGAACCCTGAGGGCGGAGGCAATGCCTCCGCTCTCCCGGCGAGTGCTGGCGGCTTACGCGACCGAGGCCGACACACCACTGCGTCGGGCCACCCAGGCAGCCATCGAGGTGCTTCGCAGGCGGTCCGCCGCGTTTCCTGACACATTCGCCGTCCCGGTCGGCGAAGAAAACCGCTTCAAACAGATGATCGCCGACATTCAGAAAGACCGGATGAAAGGGCCCGCCGTGGCTCAACTCGAACTGGAGGAAGCGTTGCAAGCCTTGGAGGAGGCGGGCAAGCAACGGGACCGGGAGCCCCACAAACGCACCCAGGCAAACTATGACTATGTCCTGGGCCGGCTCAAGGCGCGAATCGCGTTCGTGTACGAACACAACTATATGCTCGGCTCGCTGCGCAAGGGCCTGCCGCCACGCGATCCGCTCATCCATACGGGTTGGCGCCTGGCGGCCCAGGAGAGAATGCAAAGCGGGGTCGAAGCACGGAAATTGGTCCGAGAGGCGCACGAGGTCTTTACCCGGCTGGCGAAGGAACACCCGGGAACTCCCTGGGAAGTGCTCGGCAAGCGCGAACGGCTGACGGCCCTTGGGTTGTATTGGGAGCCGATCTCGGTCGTTGAGGAGCGCAAGCCCTGACTCATCAGGCCGTTAAGAACATGACACCAGCAGGAAGGATCGCCCCAAAAATCGGCCCTTGACGGCCGTCTCCAGCGGGGGGACAATGATCTTCAGTGTTAACTCCCGCCTTGTCCGCATCATTCCGCAGAAACTCGTTTGGAGGACTGCACACCATGCGTCGTTGCCTATCATTGATCACGATGGCCTTGATGGCGTCGCCGGCGGTGGCCGGTGGCATTCGCGGGCAGTACGTCGAAGCCCGAACGTGTGACGTTTATGTCGGCGCCTGCTTCGCCAACGCCGACACCAGCCTGACGGGTAAGAACGCCGTCATCGGCTGGAAGGTCGAAGAGGGGACTTTCGAGGGGATCAAGCTGGACGGCCTGGGCGTGGTCGCGGTCCTGTCCACCAGCGACACGCTGGGGCTCAAGCAATCGGGCATCAGCCGGGCGGTGATCATCGTGGACGAAAAGGCCAATTCGGCCCAACGGGATGCCTTGGTGCGCTTTGCCCGGGAGCAGGGTGGTGAGCTTCTCGGCAACGTGGTCGCCATCCGGTCAGCCGCCGTTGAACTCGACATCTGCGGTTGCAAGGGGGGCAGCTGTGCCATCTTGCGGGCTGGTCCCGCCCGGATCACCACGCGCTGCATCGATTACGATCACGAAAAGGCGTGCAGCAACGACATCAACTTCTACCCGCCGCTCGCCCGGGGGGTGAAGGCCCAGTCGGCCATGGCGTTGGAGCACAGCTTCACTGGCACCGAACTGAACGAAACCTGGAAGGACTCGGAGCGCCGCGGCGCTTACGTCGGCTCCTTCGAGGTTCGTTGACGTTCGCTGCCCGAACCCAGCCATCGCCTGGGAACTCGGCACCGGTGGTGCCGAGTTCCTAATTTTCTTCTGCAGAAAATCACGCCGCCTCAGGACCGAGGCAGATTCGTGTCACCCGGAGCAATCCGTTATGCGCACAGTGCTCACACTGACGGTGGTCGCCGTCCTCTCGGTGCCCGCTGCTGATCCCACCAAATGGACCGTGAAAGCGGTGACGGCCCCACCGCCCAAGGAGGTGCGAGAGGCCATCCGCAGCTTGCTCACCGATCAGGCGCTGCAAGTCGTGGACGAGCAGGGCAAGCTCGTGGGCGAGTTCTGGCTCCGGAAGGAAGTGCCGGTCAAGGCGTCGGCTGCGGACTTGAAAAAAGGCTTGGCCTACCGCGACATCGAACAGACGACACTCTTCGGCGTGGTTCGCTTCCCCAACGGGTGGTCGGATTTCCGCAAGCAGAAAGTCAAGCCCGGCGTCTACACCCTGCGACTTGCCTTCCAGCCAATGGATGGCGACCACATGGGCACGGCGCCGTTCAATGAGTTCTTGCTCCTCTCCCCGGCGGCGGTCGACGTCAAGCCCGATCTGATGGAGTTCAAAGCACTGTTCGAGATGAGCTGCAAGGCCGCGGCGGGAAGCCATGCGGCGATACTTCTTCTGTATCCGAACGACACCCCGGCTCCCCAGCCGCAACTCGCCGCCAAGGAGGGCAACCTTCTTGTCCTCAATACCAGGGCTCAACTCTCCGCGGATGGGCAGAAAGCGGACTTGGGGTTGGGCTTGGTGGTGGAGGGAAAGACGACTGCGGAATAATTGCCGTTGCGGTCCGAGATCGCCTTTTGCCGCGTGGCCCGGGGCTAACCGGGCCACGCGGTTTTTTCTCGCCTCGGCTGCCGGCTCACTCCGGCTCGGCCGTCACCTCGACGAGATTGTCAAAAAACGTCGCGCCCCCGCCCAAGTCGGTCAGCCGGCTGCTGGTGGTGCTGTTGCAGTTGACGCCGTCGGCGGTGTACTTGTTCCACCAGATGCCCAGGGTGACGACCACGCCCGGGCGAACCGTCTCGGCTACCTTGGCGCGGGCTGTGAACGAGCCGCGATCGTTAAAGACGCGGACCCGCTGGCCATCGACAATCCCCCGGGATTGGGCGTCGATCGGATGGATCTCCAACGTCGGACGGCCGGCCGCTCGCCGAAGTTGGGGAATGTTGACGAAACTGGAGTTGAGGAACGACGGCGCCGGTGGCGAGAGCATTTGCAATGGGTAGCGAGCGGCCAAGTCGGGCCGCGTCTGCGGGTCTTCGTGCGGCGGAGTATAGTTCGGCAGCGGATCAAGCCCTGCCGCCGCCAGCCTGGGACTGTACAGTTCACACTTGCCCGAGGGCGTTGGGAAGCCCCCTTGGGCAAAGGGAAGGAACGGCCGAGGCAGCCTTAAGCGCATCGGCCCCTCCGCTCGCAGCTGCTCGAGGGTGATGCCGTCAAAGGCCCGGGCGGGGGGGAAGGCCCGGCCATGGGCCGGGGCTTGGAGGGCCTGCCGCGCCAACTCCTCGTCGCTCACCTCGAACAATTCCGGCTCAAAGCCCATCGCCCGGGCCAACAGCCGGAAAACCTCCGTGTTCGGCTTGGCCTCGTACAGCGGGGCGATCGCCGGCTCGTTTACCTGAACGTAGCAGTGCCCGTAGGAACCGTGGATGTCGAAATGCTCCAGCTGGGTGGTGGCAGGCAAGACGATGTCGGCGTAGTCCGTGGTGTCGGTCGGAAATTGCTCTAAGACGACGGTGAAGAGGTCTTCGCGCCGCAGCCCCTGGAGAACGCGTTGCTGATCGGGACAGACCGCGGCGGGATTGGCGTTGTAGACGAACAGGGCGCGGATTGGTGGGGGCGGGAGTCGCCCAAGCAAGGCCTCGCCCAGCTGAACCATGTTGATCGTCCGAGTGCCGGGCGGGATGAGGTCGGGGCGTTCCAGCTGGGCCGAGTTGAACGGATAGAGGGCGCTGGTGCTCAGGAGGGCGCCGCCGCCCACCTCGCGCCAGGAGCCGACGATTGCCGGCAGGCAAGTGATGGTGCGGACGGCCATGCCGCCGCCGCCGTGACGTTGCAGGCCGTAGTTCAGGCGAATCAGAGCGGGGCGGATGGTAGCATACTCGCGGGCCAGCCGTTCGATGTCTGCGGGGGGCAGGCCGGTGATGGCTGCCACCCGCTCCGGCGGATACTCACTCAACGCGCGGTCGCGCAGCTGGGGCGCGCCCAGGCAATAGCGCTCGAGGTAGTCGTCGTCTTGCAGCCCATCACGCCAGATGACGTGCATCAAGCCCAAGGCCAAGGCGGCGTCAGTCCCGGGGCGAATCGCCAGCCACCAGTCGCTGGCTTGGGCGGTGGGCGTGCGGTATGGGTCGATCGTCACGAGGCGGGCGCCGGCTTGGCGAGCCTGGTGCATCAAGGCCCAGAGATGGGAATTTGTCACCCGCGTGTTCGAGCCCCAGTTGATGATGTACCGCGAGTGCACGACCGATTCGGGATCGACAACGGCCCGGGTTCCGAGGGTGATGTCACAGCCCGCGGCCCCGGCGGTGGCACAGATGGTTCGATCGAGAAGGGAAGCGCCCAAGCGGTGGAAAAATCGGCGGTCAAGGCTGCTCCCTTGCAACTTGCCCATGGTCCCCGCATAGCTGTACGGTAAAATGGCCTGAGGCCCGTCCACCGACGCCGCGATCCCCCGAAAACGGCGTGCGATGGTGTCGATGGCTTCTGCCCAGCTGATGCGCTCGAACTGGCCCGCCCCCTTGGGGCCCGTCCGCCTCATGGGCCACTTCAGGCGTTCGGGATGGTAGGTCCGCTCCAGGTACGGGGCCACTTTCTGACAGAGAAATCCGCGGGTGAAGGGATGTTCGCGGTCACCGCGCAACTCGACGGCCCGGCCGTCTCGAACCGTGATCGTCATGCCACAAGTATCGGGACAATCGTGCGGGCAGACGGCCCGCACGGTGCGGAGCGGAAGCGTGCTCACGACTTGAGGCTCCGGAAATTACAGGCGACACCCAGTTACCGAGCCGCATCATAGCCGCTGGCCGGTGCTCCGTCGAGGGGGAAGGGAAGGCCCGCGCGGCCGGTTGGCGAAGCCACCGAGAAAAAATTTTTGGCTGGACCCTTGCAACGAGAATCGACAGTTGCCAAACTCTAGTCGGTTCGCTGGATATAATTTACGTGACATTCACGGAATGTTCGTTATACTTAAAATCACGAACAGACCGGTCACGTCTGCGCCCGTACTGCCAGCACCGGAACAGTTCGATGAAGGCCGGGACGCGCTAGGGGCACGCTGAGACCGCCAAGAGGTAGACCCGATGGCCGCCCCCGCAACGGTAGGCGAATTCCTGGAATTGGTCCGCAAGAGTGGCGTCATCGACGAAAAGCGGCTGGACACGCACATTCAGCAACTTCGGTCCGCAAGCGCCTTGCCGGAGGATCCCGGCAAACTCGCCGGTATCTTGGTCCGGGACGGCATCCTGACGCACTTCCAGGCCGAACAGTTCCTGCTCGGCAAGTGGCGCCGCTTCACCATCGGCAAGTACAAGGTCCTGGAAAGGCTCGGTTCCGGCGGCATGGGGAGTGTTTACCTGTGCGAACACAAGTTCATGCGCCGCCGGGTGGCCGTCAAGGTTCTGCCCACGGCCAAGGCTGAGGATCCGTCCTCGTTAGAGCGCTTCTACCGGGAGGCCCGCGCGGTCGCGGCGCTGGACCATCCCAACATCGTCCGCGCTTACGACATCGACCAGGACGAAAACCTCCACTTCCTGGTCATGGAATACGTGGACGGCAGCAGCTTGCAGGACATCGTCAAGAAATTCGGACCACTGACCCCGTTGCGGGCCGCCCATTACATCCGTCAGGCGGCCAATGGCCTGCAACATGCCCATCAGGCTGGCTTGGTCCACCGCGACATCAAACCTGGAAACCTCCTGGTCGACCGCAACGGTGTCGTCAAGATCCTCGACATGGGCTTGGCCCGGTTCTTCCGCGACGAGCAAGACGCCCTCACCAAGAAGTACGACGAGAACGTGTTGGGCACGGCCGACTATCTCGCCCCCGAGCAGGCGATCGACAGCCACGCCGTGGACATCCGGGCGGACATTTACAGTCTGGGGGCCACGTTTTACTTCACCCTGACCGGTTCGCCTCCCTTCGCCGAGGGGACCGTGGCCCAGAAGTTGATCTGGCACCAGACCCGACAGCCCAAGCCGATCCGCTCGCTGCGGCCGGAGGTTCCGGAGGGTCTGGCGGCCATCATCGAGAAGATGATGGCCAAGGACCCGAAGCAACGGTATCAGACGCCGGCGGAGGTAAGTGAAGCGCTGGCTCCGTGGACGGCCAAGCCGATCCCGCCGCCGTCGGAGGCGGAGATGCCGCGGCTCAGCCCGGCGGCCATGGCCGCTCCCAACTTCGCCGACCCGGGACAACCGATCTTTCAGGCCCTCTCCGGTCCGGCGTCCAGCCTGCGGGCCGGGGCCGCGGCGTCGGGGTCCGGCATCCGGCCGCCGGCGCCGACCGCCCGTAATCGGCCTGATCTTGCGCCCAGCCCGGCGCCGTCGGCCGCCCCAGCGGCGGTCATGACACCACCCAACCCAGCGAACGGCTCACGATTCGGCGGCCCCAATTCCGCAACCTCGCAGTCCGTTCCCCCTTCTGTGGTTTCCGACGAGGAACCGGCAAACGCCTGGCAGCGCATCACGGGTGATACGGACAACGCGATGGCCCACGCGGACACGGACGAATCAAGCGACCGCCCGGACGGCAAGCGCCGGCCGGGCCGCTCGTCCAAAGGGGCCCCGGGGCGGAAGAAGCTCGTGGTGGCGGCGTCGGTGTCGATCGTTCTCATTTTGGTGGGAGTCGCCGGGGCTTGGTGGATGCTGCATCGGCCTCCTGAGGTTACACGCCAGGAAACGGCGCCCGAACACACGTCGCAGCCACGCGTGCTGGCCGTCGGCCAAAGCGGCGCGTTTAAGACGATCCGCGAAGCCCTTCATCGAGCCCGTCCCAAGGACGTCGTGTACTTGCAGGACGAGGTCCACGTCGAGCAGTTGGTCATGCTCGATGCGAAACAGGTTCCCAAGGGAATCACCATCCAGTCCCATCCGGACCTCAAAAAACGGGTCCTTTGGAAGGCACCACAAACACTGAAAGACGGCAACAAGCTCCTTTATCTTGGCAATGTTGCCTTTCTCACGATCAAGAACGTCCAACTCGATGGGGACAACCGTGTCGAGGACCTGGTAACTCTTCACGGTCTCTGTCCGGGATTGACGCTGGAGGATGCCCACCTTCGAGGTTTTAGCAAGAGCGGTGTCAAGATTATCAACTGCGCCGGAGAATCCAATCATCCCGTAAGGCTACGTCATCTGCGAGTGGCCGGTGGGGGGACGACGCCGGAGACGGCCCTCAATCTGGATGTGAACCCTCGTGTCACCCGACCGCCGTACAATCAGTTTATCGCAGTGGAAGATTGCAGCTTTGAGGGCCCCTTCCGCGCTGTGGTCGAGCTGAATGGTTCGTGCACGGACCTGACCTTCGCGCGCAATCGCTTCTTCCGTGCCCAGGATGCCTTGCTTTACAACAAACAGAAGGTCACCCCCTGCCCTGACCTCAAGATGACGCTCGAGGCCAGTACGTTCAGCAGCATGGGTCGATCCGCCATCTGGTTCGCCCGCTTGCCAGACGGCAACACGTCACGCTTGCTGATCCGCAACAACCTTTTCACCGAGGTCCCTGCCCTGGCCAAGGTGGACTTGCCGCCTCAGACCAATGTAGACGCAGTGGAGCTGAAACGCATCCTGAATCCGACCCCTGCGGGAAATGTGCGCGATGCCGGTAGTAAAGAGGACAACGTTCCGCTCCAGGCTCAGCAGATGGCGTTTCAGCCCCTGCCGAAGGATCCCGCCAACTTCGAGACATTTTTGCGCTATCCGCAGGGTCACAGCCTGGCCAAAGCCGGGCTGAACGGTGGCCCTGTCGGCGTGCCTCCGAACCCCTGACCCCTCCGTGCCGTGTGGCCGGTGCGGCTCGCCGCGCTGACGAAAGGATGCGCCAATGACCTCCTGGGCGGATTTCGATCGGGCCGTGCAGGCCATCCTGGCCAGCCAGCGGGTCGGCCGCCCGGTCTTCGCGCGACTAACCATACAAGGGTTGCGAGCAACGGAGGAACTGCTGCCTCGCTTGGCTTTCCTGGTGGGCCAAGTACGCGACTGGTTCCGACAAACGCTCAGCACCGTCTATGCGACCGGCTCCGTGGAGCGTGGGCAGCTTTCCTTGACCCTGCAATTCGCCGATGGAGCGACGGCTCAGCTTAGCCTCGGCCTGGGGCAACTCCGCGGCGATGGCGTCGATTTGATGCTGCTGGGAAATCATGGAGCAATCTATCACGATGCGGGGACGGCCCAACTCTGGGACGAGCCGTTGACGATGGACTATGCGGTGACCGAGCCGGCGCTCCAGGAGTTGATCGAGCGCGCTCTGCAAACTGGCCGGCCGCAGTCCAGCGACCGGAGATGAGGGCCGTGGCCGGCAACAGCCTTTTCGTCATCCGTCCGTATCTGTGGAATGACCTATGGGTCTTTGACGACGAGCAACCGCCACGAGCCAGGCGAAACGGGCAAAGCGGTCCGATCATCCGCGAGCCGTTCGTCTCCGGCATCGACGACATGCTCGACCGCGTCACTCGCCACCTCCCCGATCCCCGTCGGTGCCTGGTGATTTTTTCCGCCGAGCCGTTTCCCGGCGCCGACGTCGTGCTGGAGTGGGTTCGCGGCGACCAAACGGACGAGCGCGGCGAAGGGAACTGGTATCGCTGGCCGGAAACCGGCATGGAAGGCTGGCTCTGTCCGGTCCTGTTCCGCTATTTCGAGAGCGCCCCGGAAAGAATCTTCATTCAGATTCGACCCGCCCGATGAAGAGAAGGACCTGAGCCGATGAGCGAGCGCGTCTTCGGTGTCCTCCTGGTGACCGGCAGCCACACCCATCAGGAGAATTACGCGGCCGCCTTCGCGGCCGACAAGCGTTGCCGCTTGGTCGCCGTCACCGATGAACCCGATGTCTCACCGCGGCGGCGAGAGTTGAACGAGCGTCTGGCGTGGGAGTTGGGGGTGCCGTACATAGCCGACCTGGACACGGCGCTGGAGCGGCGAGACGTGGAGGTGGTCAGTATTTGTGCGCCTCCGGAGCGTCGCGGGCGGATCAGCCTCCGCTGTGCCCGGGCGGGGAAACATCTCTACCTGGACAAGTCGCTGGTACCGACGCTGGCCGAGGCCGACGCCCTGGTGGCGGCCGTCCGCCAAGCGGGTGTCCGCAGCCACATGTTCAGCTTCATCACCCAGCCGTGGGCCCGGGCGGGAAAACGGTTGCTCGAGGCGGGAGAGTTGGGAGAACTCCGGGCCATCCACGCCGACACCTTCTTCGCCAAGGGCAGGCCCGGCACCGCTCCGCTCGGAAAACCCCGACAGGAAGAGTTTCCTCCCCAACGTCACCAGCTCGTCGAGGCTAAGCGGGAGTTCGACAATGTCGGTGTGTATCCGATTACCCTGATCCGCTGGCTGACCGGGAAAAAGTTCAAAGCAGTCTACGGAGTCACCGGCAATTATTTCTTCGCGGAGCACCACCGCCACCATGTGGAGGACTTCGGCCTGGTGTCCGCCACCCTGGAGGACGGCTTGCCAGTCACGGTGGCTGCGGGACGGTACGGCTGGACGACGCACCCGGCCGGGGGTGTCAATCGCCTGATGCTTGTCGGCAGCAAACGGACGGCGGTGATCGACATGAACCGTCCCCGGCTGGAGGTGAGCACCGACGAA
>JANWYO010000254.1 GCA_025055215.1 Gemmataceae bacterium | reverse complement strand
GAAGCCGCCGGCCCGCACGGCCATGGCGCCCCCCTAGGCCGACCAGCTGCTGCCCGCGGCGTCGGAGCCCTTTCAGGCCTTCACACCTGGCAGGCCTCGATCTGGATTCGAGCGGGGCGTGGATGAAGCGGCGAGAGGAATTGATCGCTCCGCCCTGGCGAAAGGATTTATTAGGCCTGCTTGGTACTTAGGGAGATTTATCAGTTCGCGTTCGCTGCGTGCCCACCGGGGGCAAAGCGGTGAGTCGGCGCGGCCGGGAGAAAAACCACTGCCAGGAGCGCTCACGCCCGCCCCAAACGACCAGGTGCCCTCTCACTTGGCCTTCGCCGAATCATCACGAACGTCTAGAATGGAGTTAGACCGAGGGCCGAGGCGGCCAGGATGGCCCGAACCGTCAGGAGCTTGTCACCTCAAGGCTCCTCTCCGGCCCGCTCTCCAAAGGAGGTGTGCCATGCCGATCCGCGGGCAGGCATCGGGGAACGACGGCGTCGCTCTCCTCGACGCACCGGTCCTGACCTCCGGTTCCGAATCCCTCCCTGCCGACCGCTGCCGGCAGATCCACCGCCTCATGGTCCGGGCTCGGGCCATGGAAGAACGCATGATCAAGATGAGCAAGTCGGGTGAGGGCTACTTCTGGATCGGTGGCCCCGGGGAGGAAGGCTTCAGCGTCCCCTTGGGCCTGCAAGTCAAAAAGGGCCAAGGCCCTGCCTACGACTTCCTCCACCTGCATTACCGCAACAGCGGCACCCTCCTGGCTATGGGCATGACCATGCTCGACGGCATCCGCCAAATGGCCATGCGCCGCACCGATCCGCACTCGATGGGGCGGAACTTCCCCGGCCACTATTGCCGCCGCGAGTGGAACATCGTCCCGGTGACGTCGGTCATTGAGATCCAGTACACCATGGCGCCGGGAACCGCCATCGTGCAGAAACGCCACGGCGGCGACGGTATCACCATCGTCACCGGCGGCGACGCCGGCACCGCTGAGGGTGACTTCGCCAGCTGCATGATTTGGAGCACCCGGCCCGGCAACGAGCTTCCCGTCCTCATGATCGTCATGAACAACGGCTGGGGAATCTCGACCCCGGCCTGCACCCAGCACGCCGAAAAACACATCATCGACCGTGGCAAACCCTTCGGTATCCCGGGGGAAGTCGTCGATGGTAACGACCCAATCGCCAGCTGGCACGCCATCCATCGCGGGATGACCTATTGCCGGCAGCAGCGTCGGCCCTACATGATCGAAGCGATGGTTTCCCGATTGTACGGGCACTCGTCGTCGAGCGGGGCCCTCCGGGTCAAGGACGAGCCGGACTGCATCGAGCTATTCGAGCAAAAGCTGCTGGCGGCGGGCATCATGGATGAGGCGGAGGTGCACCGCATCCACGCCGAGGCGCGGGCCGAGGCAGACGAGGCGGCGGAGCAGGCGCTGGGGGAGCCGGAGCCCACCGCCGAGGATGTCGAACGCTTCACCTATGCCCCCAGCCGGGTCGATGCCGTCTACCCGGAGGACTACACGGGGCTGCCGCAATAATCGACCCGGAGGCCGGCCGCCCTTGACGGGCCGGCCCCGGCGGGGAGGTCACATGGCGACGCTGGTGCAAGCAGTCCGCATGGCCCTCCACTACGGGGAGGAATACCTGGGCGTTACCGACATCTTTGGCGAGGATGTCGGCCCACCGCTGGGTGGTGTCTTCACCGCCACCCAGGGACTGAAAACCGCCTGGAACTCGCCCCTGGATGAACGTGGCATCATCGGCACCGCGATGGGCATCGCCTATGCCGGTGGCCGGCCCGTCGCCGAATTCCAGTTCTGCGACTACAGCTTCAACACCATCGACCTTCTTAAGGTGGCCGGCAACCAGCGCTGGTCCGGGGCCGGCCAATGGGAATTGCCGCTGGTGTTGATGACGCCCTCCGGCTCGGGGATTCGCGGCAGCCTGTACCATTCGCACTCGTTTGAGAGTTGGGCCAGCCGGCTGGCGGGGTGGAAGATCGTCATGCCGAGCAATCCCCTCGACGCTTACGGGCTGATGCTGTCGGCGATTGTCGATCCGAACCCGGTGATGGTGCTGCTGCCCAAGGCGCTGTTGCGTGTGCGGGGCGACAAGCTGATACCCGGCGAGCCAGCCGACGAGGCCACCCTCAAGCAGATGATCGACGCTCCGGTGGGGGACCGCACCAACTGGAAGCCACGCTGGCCGGACCTCAAGGAATACTTCGTGCCCTTGGGGAAGGCAGCGTTGGTGCGCGAAGGGGATTCCGCCACGGTCATCAGCTACGGGCGGACCTTGCCGCTGTGCGTGCAAGCCGCCGACCAGCTCAAGCAATCCGAGGGAATCGAGTGCGATGTCCTTGACCTGCGCAGCATCTTCCCTTACGACTGGAAGGCGATCAGCGCCAGTGTCTCCAAGACCGGCCGTGTGCTGATCGTTAACGAAGACACCGAAGTCACCAACTTCGGCGAGCACCTGCTGCGGCGGATCATCGACCAGCACTTCTATGATCTGAAGGTCCGGCCGCGCATCCTGTTGGGCAAGCACGTCCCGGGAATCGGACTCAACCAGAATTACGAGCGGAACAGCGTGCCGCAGTTGCCGCACATCCTGAGCACGCTGCGCGAACTGACGACGGAGCGGGCCTGAGGGGATTACATGGACTTTCGGCTGCCCGAGCTGGGCGAAGGAGTCTACGAAGCGGAATTGGTGGCTTGGCTGGTCCGGCCTGGGGAGGCGGTGCGTCGGGGTCAAGCCCTGATGGAGGTGATGACGGACAAGGCGACGATGGAAGTGCCGGCGCCGTTTGTGGGCGTCATCACCGCGCTATACGCGCAACCGGGGCAGCAGCTAAAGGTCGGGGACACGGTGTTGTCGTATGCATCCGGGGGTGAGGGGCCACCGGAGGAGGTTCCGTGGGCCGCCACCACGCGGCCCACGGAACCCGACCCCCCCGCGGCCCGCGAGGCGGCGG
>JANWYO010000175.1 GCA_025055215.1 Gemmataceae bacterium | reverse complement strand
AGGTTCTTCGCGCCGCTCAGGGTCCTTACTGTCCGGCACGGGGACGGCCCAGACCGTGGGAGGGCCCTCAAGGAGCAACCAGCCGAACACGATGCCACCGACGGCCAGCAGGGCCGCGGCGCGTCAGTTCGCGAGAGCAACGCCACGTTTCGCTCGGTCCATAGATCGTCTCCGAATATCAATGTCCCCCCAATCACGCCTCGTCGCGGTTGAGACGAATATCGACCTAGCGCTTCTCCGCATCGACGATCGTCACTCGGACGGGATGGCTGTCAACCTCACCGACCCAGAAATCGAGATCCGGCCAACGCTCCTTCCACGCACGTAGCGTGATCTTGATCGTCACAGTGTAGGTTTCTGCCGGGAGGTGAGGAGAACGGATCAGAGGAGCAGGGATCGGCGGTCCCTTTACAACACGCGGGGGGGCGGCGTCTCGGGAGGTTTCTGCCGGCAGGCGAGGAGAATGGATCTGCGAAGCTTCAACCCGAGTGAAGTCGTACCCTGGAAAATCATCCGTGTATGAGCTGCCCGGTTCCAGCGTCACGCAGCGTGGCGTACTCTGAAGCTCCTTCGGAGGATCCCAGCGCCAAGTGACTCCCTTACTATCGGTCCAGGTGCAAATCCCCGGAGACCTGAGGTAGGCGATCGAGAAAACGCGCTTGCTTCGGTTGGTGTAGGTGATCTTGATGTTGGGCCTCTCTTTGACCCACAAGACCCCTTGCGTCGGCCTGATAATAATTTCCAGTCCGTCTTTCAGGACCGGCTTGGAGGCCATTGGATCTTTGCTTGAGTTCGAGTCCTTATTGTCCGGCACGGGGACGGCCCAGACCGTGGGACGGCCCTCAAGAAGCAACCAGCCGAGGACGATGCCGCCGACGGCCAGCAGGGCCGCGGCGCGCCAAACTGCGACGGAACTGCTTGTTGGAGTACGCCACATCCCGCTCGATCTCCTGAAAGCGAAAGGCTGCGGAGAGGTCATAACCACCGAGGATGGACACGTCGGCATCGACCTCCAACCTCGCCACGACGCACGATCGGCATCTCTTAGTAAAGACGATCCTCGAGTCCTTTTGGATTTTCCTTGCAATCTTGATGCCGCGCAATTGTGATACGCCAAGTGCGGCAAGAGTCCGGTCTTTCTCCGCCGTCGAGGGCTGGATCATGGTCGCGAGGCAGCGACTGGAGGTTGAGCAACTGGAGGACCGAGTCGTCCCGACCGGGCTGGTCGGCGATGAACTCGTCGTGGTGGATGCGGACACCGTCGGCGGCAGCGGCGCGATCCTTCGACTGGACCGAACGGCCGGCAGCCAGTCACTTCTTTCCTCCGGCGGGATCTTGATCGACCCGACCAGCGTGGCCCTGAGCGGCGACGGTTCAATTTATGTCGCCGATTCCGGGACAGCGCGCCTCGTGCGCGTCAATCCGATCACTGGATCGCAGGCGGTGATCACCCACGGAGGACTGCTCGTCAGACCCCAGGGGCTGGCACGGGCTGCGGATGGCTCGCTGCTGGTGGCCGACGCCGACGCCTTCGGTGGTGCCGGCGGCATCATTCGCGTGGACCCGGTCTCTGGCGTCCAGACCATCGTTTCCAGCGGGGGCCATTTCGTCGATCCAACGGGTCTGGCCCTCGACCTGGGCGGGTTCGTGTACGTGGCCGATCCCGAGGCCGGGGGCGGCGGTGGGGCCGTCATCCGCGTGCATCCTGTCACCGGGGCCCAGGCTGTGATTTCCTCCGGCGGTTTTTTCGTCGATCCGGTCGGCGTAGCAGTGGATGTCACGGGCCTGGTTTACGTCGCCGACCGCGAGGCGTTTGGCGGCGCCGGTGGTGTCATGCGGCTGACACCGAGCGGCGGGCAAACGCCCTTTTCGGTTGGTGGGGAGTTTGTCGATCCCGTCGCCTTGGCATTCGACATCGATGGTTCGCTGCTGGTCGTCGATGCCAGCAGCCGAGGTGGCAGCGTGATTCGCATCGCGGCTGGCAACGGCAGCCAGAGCGTGGTTAGCTTTGGTGGCTGGTTGGTCAGCCCGCGGGGTATCGCCCTAATGCCCAACGCCTCGCTGCCGACCCGCCGGTTCGATTTCAACGCGGCCAGTCAGGTGACCATGCCTGGCTACACGGCGGTGCGCGGCACGGACACCTACAGCCCCGCGCGGGGCTTCGGCTGGGTGGCGCCGGCCGGGGAATTGGACCGCGGCGGTCCTGACGCCTTGCTCCGCGACGGGCACCGAGGCGGGACCAACGACTTTCGCGTGGATCTGCCCAACGGCAATTATCAGGTGACGGTAGTTCTCGGCGACCTGGGTGCGATCCGCGACACCGTGAGCGTCGGCGTGATCGGCGGCCTGGGGACCGGGCCGGTGGCTGTGGCCACCGGCCCGGGCAACGGCCGGTCGCCCTTCTTCGCCGGCCACTTCCCTGCCGCGGTCACTGCTGGCTTCCTTGCCCTGCGGTTTGACGGCACGGGCGGCGTCGACCCCGAGTTCGTCGTCACCGCCCTGGAAATCCGCCCCTGGGTGAGTGTCGGCCTCATGACACTCAGCGGGCCTTCTAGCGGCCCGGCCGATGGCCTCAGCCTCGACACCGTGACTATCACCGGCGCTACCCCCTCGGCGCTGTTGACCGTCTCCACAACGCTTGGGTTCATCACCACACCGGATGTCAGCCCGCTATATCAGGGGACGCAAATCCGGGCGGACCCGGCCGGCAGCGCCACGGTCACGCTGCGCCGCCCCAGCTCACCGGGAACCGCCGACATCACCGTCGAGGAGACGACCGGAGTCCGCCGCGGCTTCGGCAGCCTGGTCTACTCCCTGCCGGCTTCTCGTCTCTTCGACTTCAACGCCAGCGGCAACACCACGGCTGCCGGCTACCTCGGCGTGCGGGGAAACGAGACCTTCGCTGCCGGGCGGGCGTTCGGCTGGCTGTCGCCCGCCGGAGAGTTGGCCCGTCATGGCCCCGATCCCCTCCGTCGCGACGCACACCACGGCAGCGACAACACCTTCCGTGTGATTGTCGATCGAGGAGTGCCTAGCTACCGGGTCACGTTGCACGTGGGCGATGCGGCGTTCGCCCATCCCAATATTGAGATCTATCTCGAGGGTGCGCTCCGCACGGTGGTCGCGCTGCCTGCCGGCAGCTTCGCCGCTCCGAGCTTCACGCTTTCGACGGCCACGGACATTTCGGCCGATGGCATCCTCGACGTCCGCTTGCGAGCGGGGGTGGGCGAGTCGTTTTTTGTGTTGAACGCCCTGGAGGTCGTGGTGCCGCAGGTCGCGGCGAGGGCGGCGGGGCCGGCACCGCCGGCCCCGCCGCTCAGCCCGGCGCTTTTGGCACCGATCGTCGCCGAGGCCAAACGCCGCTGGTCGGCCTCAGGGCTGAGCGCTGTCCAGGTGCAAGCCCTCGACAGCGTGCATGTCGAGATCGCCGACCTGCCAGGCCCCTATCTCGGCATGATGCTCGACCGCCGGCACATTCGGATCGATGTGGATGCTGCTGGCGTTGGCTGGTTTGTTGACCCGACACCGGCAGACGACAGCGAATTTCGTCCCCGCCGCGTCCCGTCCCGGGCGGAACGGCAGTATGACTTGCTCACCGTGGTCATGCACGAGCTGGGGCATGTCCTGGGCTTCGGTTCGCTGGAGGGGGCGGCCTCGAAGCGGCGTGAGCTGATGACGGCCGTACTCCGTCCCGGAGAGCGGCGCTTGCCGGCCCCCTCGGCGGGATGACCCTGTGGCCAGGGCCAGCTGCCGAAGCTCGCCGACCCGGCCGGCTTAGGGCACCGCCACCAATCCGCGACGCCGCTGGCCAGTGCGGCACACATCCATCACCCGCCCCAACTCATCGAGCGCCAAATGGAAGCGTTCCTCGCCCTGAATTCGGTGGAGCGACAGGTGGTAGTCGCGGCTGGTGACCGCGAGATGAGGAAGCGCTTCCGGCGACTGCGGGGTCCGTAGCCGGCCCCACGAGCCATCGCCAAGGTAGAGCACCCCATTGTCATGGGCCAAGCCGCCTAGCAACGGCTTGGTCCGCTTGAACGTGTGGTCGTGATGCTCGAGCACGACCGGCACCCGGTATTTCTCGAAGAGCGGCACCCAATGGCGGCGGTTGCCCTCGCCGGTCCCTTCCTTGCCAGCGACTCCCGTCATCTTGCGGTACGACGGATAAGCGGGCACATGGTTGACGACGAAGACGTTGGGATGATCGACGCGCGCCTTGAGCGTTGCTTCGAGCCAGGCGGTCTGTTCGCCGGCGATGGGCGTGGTGTGGCCGGTGTCGAGCAGCACCAGGCTGAGGTAGTCGCCGAAATCAAGCGTGGCGTAGCCGGTCTCGCGGAACAGTCCATCGAACAAGGCGTAGAAAAACGGCGCCTTGTCTCGTGGCTTGTTGTAGCCCCCGTCCACCTCATGATTGCCGATGGCAGCGATTAAAGGGATGAGTCGGCCATGACGGCCGACCATGTGCTTGCTGTAGTTGCGGAGGAAAGCGAGGCTGACCTCGACCGATCGGCCATTGTCGTAGCCCAGGTCGCCGCCAATGATGGCAAACATCGGGTCTTGACGGGCGGCCTGGATGTTGTTGGCCACGGCGTGGGGATTGACGCCACAATCGCCCCCCGAAACGAAGTGAATGGCATCGGTGGCCTTGGCCGGCATCGTGCGGAAACGATAGCTGGGCGACGATTTCCCGATCCGGAACTGGTAGTCCGTGCCCGGACTCAGGCCGGTCAACTCCGCACGGAAGACCTTCAACTCAGTCTTGGGATACGGCTTGGTCGTGGTCGGCTGCACCGCGACCTCTCCCAGAGGCATGGCAGAATAGTAAATGTTTGTGTCGGCGGTTTCACCCACTGCTCCCACCCACTGGATGGTCATCGTGGTGGTCGGATCACGTTGCCACGTCAGAAAGAGCGTGCTCGGCTGAAACGCCGGTTCGTCAGTCACCTTGGTAAACAAGTCGGCAATCGGATCAGCCGCGTGCAGGACACGGCCCGCCAAACCAGCCACGGACGCACCCAAGAACGCGCGTCGCGACCACGTCGCCATGATGATCCTCCCGCAGCAACTGAGGTCTGAGAGATGGAAATTTTACGAAATCGCCGCCCACCAGCCACCGCCTCGGTTCGCGGCCGTCTCTTCTGGTGCCTTTTCAGCCCCTCATGTAGAGTACATACGGTCGCAACGTCCGGCGCTGTCCCTCGACGCTGCGAGCGCCACCGTGCAGACGCGATTTCCGCTTGGGCCGGTCGCGGCTTCGGCCAACCCAAGGAGGCGACGCCTGAGGGCGTATCATCGGTTCCGACTCGAGGAAATTGGGGAATAAATTCGGCGTCTGGGGTTCATGTTGTTGCGAGGGCGTCGCCATGGGATGGCCCGTTTCCCAGCGAACCGTGCAGCAGCTGGTCGATGCCTACTACGAGGCGTTGTACCGTTACGCCTACCGGCTGACCGGCTCGGTGGCGGATGCCGAGGACCTGACTCAGGAAACTTTCTGCCGCGCCCAACGCCACTGGCACCAGTTACGAGAGCAGCACAGGGTCCGCGCCTGGCTGTTCGGTATTCTCCGCAACGCCTATCGGCACCGCCTTCGCGACCAACGTCCGCAACGGCATGTGGCCATCGATTGTGTCGGTGACCTGCCCGACCCGGGTTCCGATCCCGCGTCGACGCCGGTGGTCGAAATCGATCCGAATGAGTTGCAACGGGCTTTGGACGAATTGCCAGAAGAGTTTCGGACCCCGATCATCCTCTACTATTTCGACAACTTCAGCTATCGCGACATCGCCGAACAGATGGACCTGCCGATCGGCACGGTGATGTCGCGCCTGGCACGGGCGAAGGCGCACTTACGGCGCCTCCTGGTCCCGAGCCCGGTGCTGAGCGAAGGACAACGGAGGGCAACCGATGGATTGTAGGACCGCCCGCCTGTTCCTGGCGTTCGTTCGCCCCGGCGCCTCGGAGTTCGATGCTGCTGACGCGGCCGCCCTGGAGGAGCACCTCGCCGACTGCCCGGAGTGCAGCCTCTTGGCCGAGCACCAAACCCGGAGCGACGCCGCCTTGCACCGGGCCATGAACGCCGTGTCGGTGCCCGAGGGCTTGCGCGAGCGAATCCTCCAGCGACTGGCGGCGTCCCGGCGCCGCCGCCTCTGGCCTGCCGCCGTCGCCGCCGCGTCGCTTGCCCTCGCCGCTGCTCTGGGCTACGGCCTGCTGCTGCCCAGCCCCGTGGCCTTCGACCTCGAACACGAAGTCTTCCACCAATCCAGCCAACTTGGCATGGAGCCGGAACAGGTCGAACAGGTCCTGGCGGCCCAGGGGATTGCGACTACGCTCCCGCGACAATTCCACTACCTCAGCCTGATCCATTTCGGCCTGGAGGAATTCCACGGACAGAGGGTGCCGTTCCTTCTCTTCCTCCGCGATGGCGAATGGGCCCGCCTCTATGTCGTTGACCAGCGCCACTTCGATGTCCAGGCGCTGATGGCTCAGACTCGGGCCGACAGCGGCGGCTGCACCGTCGAGGTGATCCCTGGCCCGCCCGGCACCGCCTACGTCGTCGTCTATACCGGCGGTTCGCTGGCGCGGTTTCTCCGGGCCGCGCCACCGGCGACGTGACATCCATGGGTCGCAAGACGTTGTCGGCCTGGTCGCGCGTGGCCCTGCCGGCGCCCGAAAAACACATCGCCACAAGCCATATAGCCGGGTGACGACAGATGCCGCAATGTACCCGGTCCCTCGGCTCTTCCAGCGCTGAATTTCCCGATCCGTGACTCGCTTGGGGTTCGCGCCCTTTCCGACCATCAAAAGAATCAGGTCGCCTGACAAACACCATCACTGCCGCACTACAACAACTTCAGGATGGCGTTTTGGTCAATCCTCGCGTTCGCATCAATCACGATCCTTTCCAAGACCACCACAGGTCGGAAGGCGCCTCTCAAATAGGGACAGGCGCTTACTTCTCAGGAGACTCAAGCACCTTAATCATTGTCGTGGAGCGCGAGAACCCCATCAGGGTTTGGGCGAAGAGATGCCGACGCTCGACGGTTGGCTTAAAACCCATGCGCTCGTAGAGCCTTCTGGCCCCCGGGTTGGTATCCACTACGTCCAGGCGAATCGTCTTGTAGTTGTGTTGCCTGGCAAAATCGAAAATCGCTTTCAAGAGCAGACCACCGATTCCCTGACCGCGCATCTCCTTGTCAACACAGATACCGTCCATGAGAAGCTCGCCCTTCTTGTAAGGGCGTCCAAAGAGCGACAGCACCAGATAAACAAACAGGCCGCGGAAAAATCCGAGGGTCTTAACGAAAGGAGAAAGGGAAAGACGAAAGAGCATCCTTTTGCCATGCTGGATCCCGGCAAAGCCGACGAGTCGTCCGTTGTCCAGGGCAATAATGGCCTGTTCGGTGTTGAGCAGGTCGGCGAGGATGCGGAGGGCCTCGTCCAAAGTCATCAAGGGGGCAAACTTGGCGCGAAACGCTTCGTAATAAAGAGCAACCGCCGGCCTCCGAAGCTCCGAGGGGAGACCCAGGCGTATTTCCACGGTCGGTTTGTCCTGCATTGGTCATCTCTTGGGGCGAAAGGCGAAGGCCTTGGTGATCGACGGCTCCATCCGTTTCCTGGCCAGCTCCTCGGAGTCACGCAGACACGCCAATGGAGGCTCCTGGGGCAAGCAAAGCGGCTGTCAAGCCTTCAGGTCCGAGGCCGGCGGGTCTTGAACTCATTGATAAGGCCGTTGGTCGAGGCATCATGGGATATTACCTTCTCCACTGTTGTCAATTCCGGGAGAATGACCCGGGCAAGTTGCTTTCCGAGTTCGACGCCCCACTGGTCGAAGGAATTGATCCCCCAGATGATCCCTTGGGTAAAGATCTTGTGCTCGTAGAGGGCAATGAGCATTCCCAAGGTCCGCGGGGTCAGTTTCTGAAAGAGGATGGAGTTGGTCGGCTTGTTGCCGGGAAACGTCCGTTGGGGCACCAGCTTCTCGATTTCGTCGCGGGGGAGACCGGCCCTTTCCAGTTCAGCGCGGACTTCCTCGGCGGTCTTGCCTTTCATCAATGCTTCCGTCTGGGCGAAGAAATTGGCAAGGAGGATGGTGTGATGCTCACCAAGAGGGTTGTGGGTTTCAATGGGCGCCAGGAAGTCGCAGGGGACTAACTTCGTGCCTTGATGAAGCAACTGATAAAAGGCGTGCTGACCATTGGTGCCCGGCTCGCCCCAGATGATCGGCCCGGTGGACCAAGTACACGGTTGGCCGTCGCGGGTGACGCTCTTGCCGTTAGACTCCATGTCGCCTTGCTGAAAGTAGGCAGGGAAGCGGTGGAGGTACTGGTCGTAAGGGAGGATGGCATGGGTCTGGGCACCGAAGAAGTTGTTGTACCAGATGCCGAGCAGGCCGAGCGTGGCCGGCAGGTTCTGCTCCAGGGGTGCGGTGCGGAAGTGTTCGTCCATGAGATGGCCGCCGGTCAGAAGTTCCTCGAAGTGGTCCATGCCGATGGCCAGGGCGATGGAAAGTCCGATGGCCGACCACAGAGAATAGCGCCCGCCGACCCAGTCCCAGAATTGGAACATATTGGCTGGGGCGATGCCGAACTTGACGACTTCGGCTTCATTGGTGGAGAGGGCAACGAAGTGGCGGGCGATGTGCTGCGGGTCGCGAGCGCGGCGCAGGAACCAGTCGCGGGCGCTGTGGGCGTTGGTCAACGTCTCTTGGGTGGTGAATGTCTTGGAGGCGATGATAAAGAGGGTTGATTCAGGGTTAAGATCCTTAAGGGTTTCCACGAGATGGGTGCCATCGACATTGGAGACGAAGTGGACATGCAAGCTGCGCTGGTGATAAGGCTTCAGCGCCTCGGTGACCATGACCGGCCCCAGGTCGGAGCCGCCGATGCCGATGTTGACAACATCGCTGATGGGCTTACCGGTGTAACCTTTCCAGGCGCCGGAACGGATCGCGTCCGTGAAGCGGCGCATGTGGGCGAGGACCGCGTTGACTTGCGGCATGACGTCGGCGCCATCGACCACGATCGGCCGGTTCGAGCGGTTCCGCAACGCGATGTGCAGGACGGCGCGATGCTCCGAGGTGTTGATTTTCTGGCCGGTGAACATTTTGTCAATCCAGCCAGGGAGGTCGGCCTGCCGGGCGAGGTCGCGGAGCAGGGCCATGGTCGTTTCGGTGATGCGGTTTTTGGAGTAATCGAGCAGGATGTCTTGGAAGCGGAGGGAAAACTTCTCGAACCGCCGCGGATCGTGGCGGAAGAGGTCGCGCATGTGCAAAGGCTCGATTTCGCGGACGTGAGCTTGCAATGCCTTCCAGGCGGGGAGTTGCGTGGGGTCGTACATGCAGCGTGCTCCTTGAGGGGGTGGTTCGCGCCCGACGGCCGGCTGGGATGGGTGGCGCGGGTCGCGGGGCAGTGGGCGGGGGGGCCCCCCGGGGGGCGCCCCCCC
>JANWYO010000172.1 GCA_025055215.1 Gemmataceae bacterium | reverse complement strand
GGGGGGGCGCCCGCCACGCCGCCAGCGCTGGCCGCCGCGCGGCCCAGGAGTGACCCCATGTTGTCATCGCTACGTCAGTGGCTTCGTCCCAGTCGTTGTTCGACCCGCAACTGCGGCCACCGCTTCCGCCCCACGCTGGAGACCCTCGAAGTCCGGACCGTCCTTAGTAAAGTTTACGGACTTACGACCAGCAACGGCCTGTTTACCTTCAACGCGGCCACGCCGCACCTCGTCAGCGCACCGATCGCCATCCAGGGACTCCAGAGCGGCGAGACCCTTGAAGCCATCGATGTGCGGCCGGCCACAGGCCAACTTTACGGCCTCGCCGTCCAGCGCCTGAACGGTTTGGGCCAGCTGTACGTCATTAATCCCAAGTTCGGCCAAGCCACTCCCGTCGGCCAGCCTTTCGCCATTCGAGCCGACGCGACGGGCTTTGCCTTCGACTTCAACCCCGTCACCGACCGCATCCGCGTGGCCGATGACACTGGGAGCAACTTCAGCCTTAGCCCCATCGACGGCAGCCGGGTGACGAATAGCAACTTCACCTTCGCCGCCAGCGACGCCAACGCCGGCCAGACCCCGCGCATCGTCAGCCTCGCTTATTCCAACAACTACTTGGGGGCCACCTCAACTACCTACTACGGCTACGACGCCGCACGCAACGCGCTCGTCAGGATCGGCTCGGTCGGCGGTGCCCCGGTCTCGCCAACCACGGGCCTGGTCTACACTGTGGGTCCCTCGGGTGTGGCCAGTCAATCGTTCCGGAATCTCGGACTCGACATCCGTGCCGACGGGGCTGCCTTCGCCATGATTCGTTCCCCGTCAGGGACCGGGTTTTATCGAATCAACCTGGGCACGGGGGCCGCCACCCTCGTTGGCTTGATCGGCACCGGCGCCGACACCACCCGTGACATCGCCGTGTCTCATTCCGGCATCCTGGTGTTCGGCGCAGACGCGGGCCAGCCACCGACGGTACGAGTCGTGGATGCCGTCTCCGGTGCTCAGAAGTTCAACCTCCAACCCTTCGCCGCCAGCTTTACCGGCGGCGTCCGCGTCGCCAGCGGCGACGTCAACGGCGACGGCATTCCCGACATCATCACCGCGGCCGGCGCCGGCAGCACGCCCCAGGTCCGCGTATTCAACGGCCTCACCGGCCAGCAACTCCCGGGACTGATCGGCAGCTTCCTGGCCTTTAACCAGAACTTTGCCGGCGGCGTCTTCGTCGCCAGTGGTGATGTGAACGGCGACGGCTTTGACGACGTCGTGGTCGGTGCCGGCGCCGGAGGCAACACGCACATCCGCGCCTTCAGCGGCGCCGATGGCACCGTCCTCCGCAGCTTCCTGGCCTTCGACGCCACCTTTACCGGTGGCGTCCGCGTCGCCGTCGCCGACTTCAACCGCGATGGCTTCGCCGACATCGTCGCCGCCGCCGGCCCCGGCGGCACCGCTCAAATTAAAGTCTTTAGCGGCGCCACCAACGGCAACCTCCTTCCTGGGCCCCTCGGGAGCTTTCTGGCCTATGCCCCGGGCTTCACCGGTGGCGCCTTCGTCGCTGCCGGTGACGTGAACGGCGACGGCATTCCTGACATCATCACCGGCGCCGGCCCCGGCGCAGGTCCCAATACCAAAGTCTTCAACGGCACCGACGGCACCCTCTGGACCTCATTCCACGCCTACGCCTCCACCTACTCCGGTGGTGTCCGCGTTGCCGTCGCCGATACCAACGGCGACGGCCGACTCGACATCGTCACCGCCCCGGGAGCCAACCTCAACTCCCGCATCATCTCCCGCGACGCTTTGTCGCTGGCCATCCTCGACGACTTCTACGCCTTCCACTCCACCTTCGCCGCCGGCGTCTTCGTTGGCTGAACCACCCGGGCCCTCCTTGTGCCATGACGCGTACGCGGCGCCATGCCGCCCACTGCTCATGCTCCAAATACCTCCAAACCCAAGATACCGTCGGCTATGGAGCGGCAGGGGCGCGACAGGTCCGCGGTTGGCGGCGGGGATCGTTCAGCTGGGCAACCAACGATTTCGCGGTGCGTGGTGGCGGAGGATGATTACTGAAAGTCCCTTGCCCACACGGACGAAGACCACGAAGGGACCAGAGACGGCATTTCAAAAGACGATGGGACGATCCACCCGCATCCCCAACGCCGCTCCGGAAACACAGGTTTCGCCATCGGTGGGATGCGCGTACAGGTGCCCCTTGTAGGACTCGAACCTACAACCCGCTGATTAAGAGTCAGCTGCTCTGCCAAATTGAGCTAAAGGGGCGTGACCGGTCGGTCGTTTCTGACCCGGCAGAATTTCATGCTAGCGGGCAAGTTGCCCCTTGGCAAGGGAGGCCGAGGTTTGGGTGTCCGTCGGGATTTGGGCGGGGCGAGGAGGCCGCGGCGGCGGGGCATGGATCGGTTCGCGCCCGCGGGAGGTTGAGAGAGGCGTGCTGGGCACGCAGGGAGCGCGGCACGATCCATCCTGAGCGCAAAACGAGGAATCGGCGGGAGAAAAACCGCCGTCCGAAGCGCTCAACCCCGCCCGAAACAACGGGCGCACCCCGACCGTTGCACTTCGGGCATGGGGTCCGCACTCCGAGAAATTCTCGATGACCGGTGGTGTGGGATCAGGCTGCCCTCCGACGCTGGTCCCGCATGGGGCAGACCCCGCGTCGACTTTTCCGCAGGAAGGCGATCATCTCCGCCACGACGTCGATGTGGCCCAGGTCGCTTTCCAGGCGATCCACGGCAGCGGGGAGGCTCAGGCCTTGACGGAAGATGACACGGAAGGCCTGACGAACGGCGTTGATCTGGGCGGGACTCATCCCTGCCCGCCGCATGCCGACGACGTTGATGCCGGAAACATTGTCCAGGCCGTGCTGGACGATGAACGGCGGGATGTCTTTGCTGGTTCCGGAACAGCCACTCAACAGGGCCAGGCGGCCGATGCGGACGAACTGATGAACGGCACTGTTGCCGGAGAGGTAGACGTTATCCTCCAGGACGCAATGGCCGGCTACGAGCGAGCCGTTGGCGAGGATGCAGCGATTGCCGATCTGGCAATCGTGGGCGACGTGGCTTCCGGCCATGAAGAGGTTATGGTGACCGATGCGGGTGCTCCAGGGGTAGGTCGTGCCGCCGTGAACGGTCACGTTTTCGCGGAAGATGTTGTAATCGCCGATCCACACGCCGGTGGGTGCATCCGTGAAGCGGAGATGTTGCGGGCGTTCGCCCAAGACGGCGCCGGAGAAGACGACGTTGCCTTCTCCCATGGTCAGCGGGCCACAGATCATCGAGCGCGGTCGTAGGACACACCGAGGTCCGATACGAACCGGTCCCTCGATGATCGCCATGGCCCCGACCTCCACACCGTCCCCCAACTCGGCCTCTGGAGAAACGATGGCGGTGGGGTGGACGCGAGCCGACGGCGAAATTGGCATAAGAGCCCCCGTTCCGGTAAAGGCGAGGAAGCCACGCCCAGCAGTCCCGTGGGCTGCGAGGCCGATCGGGCCTCGCAGCGTTGCACTCTATACGCCTTTCCCGGGTTGGATGCCAGAGCAGTTTTCGACCCCGGGATCTCTCCCGGGGCGCCACATCGAAGCGTGCGAAATCGGACTACCGTGAATTAATCTGCCTCGTCGCCACAAATCGCGTCGGTAAGGCCGGCCCAGAGCGGACAGGGGCTCACTGGCTGGTTGGGTCGGAGGTCCCGACGGGGTCGGTTTCCAGCGGGACCCGTTCAGGGACGAGCCCGGCTCCCCTCCAGCGAGCGGGGTGTCGTTGAAGTCCGCGGCCGTGGAACTCGATCGAGCCACGGTCGCCGTCGTTGGTCGTGAAGGACCCAAAAGAGCGTTGCTCCAGCGACGAGGATCAGCAGCTGCAACGCCCAGGCTGCGCGGACGGCAGGAAACGCGAGGTTGACCGCTGCGATCGCCAAGGGCAACAGACTCAGACCGGGGTGATTGACCAGGGTCAGCCGAAAGGCCCTGCTGGCTCGGGTCCACCAGTTGGCGCGGCGGAGGTGGCGCAACTCCAGTCGCAGAAAACGCCGGTGCTGGAGGAGGAGGTCTCGACCGGCCTGCCAGTCGCGGCGCAGGGCCTCGCGCTGGGCTGGCTCCAGGTCCCGGAAGGTTTGTACGATGGCCGACTGTCGCGCCAGCGTCACCACGAGATAGCCGGGCTGGCCGGCCTGACCGAGCAAAGGCGGGAAATCGTGCAGCAGCTGGCGAACGGCCGTCAGTTGCCGTACCAGCTCGATGGCCTCTGATCTGCGATTCAGTCGGCGTTCGGTTTGACCGAGGAATGATTCGAGTTGGCTCCAGGCCAGCAGCAACTGCCGCGTCTGACGGACATGGCGGCAAACGGCGGAAGGGGTACTAAGGCGGATTGGGACGGGAGGCGCTGGAGGCGCGGTCGGGCTGGCGCGGATCGCCCCTGGTGCCTGAGCGGTTACGGGCGCCAGGGCCTCGCGCGGTGTCGGTTGTTTCGATGGGGGCGTGGCGTCCGCCGCCGCCCAGGCGGGCGGCGGCGGGGCTTCCGACCACTCCAACAGCCGCACGCTTTGCCCCGCCGTCGTCGCCACTCCCTGCCACGGCCCAAACAACCAGGTCAAGGGGTCCGCGGCTTCCCGCGGCTCGCCGGTCGGCTCTCCGTCCGCAACCGACCGCCCTGCCGTCGTGATTTCCGGGAAGTGTTCGAGGTCGTAGGCCCGTTTCGACTCCGGATGGCTGAGGCAATCCAGCGCCTGGGCCACACGGTTCATCGCTTCCGTGACCAGATCAGGGTGCGTCAACTGGTAGCGCTTCAACTGCTCGTACCGCTCGTGCGCCTTTTGCTCGATTCGCGCCAGGTCGCTCTCCCCCGGTTGCAGACCGAGCAAGGAGTAGTGGTCCGGCGGCCACGGCTCCGGCTTCAGGCCGAGCCAGCGACAGATCAACTCACGGTCCACGGTGCCAGCCACCTTGCGGAACTGCGATCAGCCTTTTGGATGGGCCACCAAACAGGGTCGGTGGCACCACTGCCCTGTTTTTTCAGGATGCCAGAAAGCATGGCGAAAATCAAAGCGTCATGCGCCGCGGCTGCGCCTGTCGTTTCGGACGGGGTTGAGCGCTCCGGGCGGCAGTTTTCCGCCAAGTCATGCTGATTCCTCGGTCAGCGCTCACAATTGATCGTTTCGCGTTCCCTGCGTCCGCAGCACGCGTTCTTCATCCTCGCGCAAACGTCAACCGATCAATCCTCCTCCGCCGGCACATTATCGCCCCGCCGAGGTCCAGAGGAACACCCTTCGCCGGTCAGGAACTCGCGGCGAATGCCCTCGCCGTCGGCACCCAGTTCGGGCGCCGGCCGACGAGTCGGCTGGTCCGGAAAGGCGTCCATCTTGATCGGATTGCCGACCATCCGCAACTCACCTGCCCGGACGATCATCTGGCGTGCCTGGACCTGCGGATGCTCGACGGCCTCCGCGACGCTCTGGACCGGGCTGGCGGGCACGCCAGCCCGGTCCAAGATCGCCAGCCAATGGTCGGCCTTGTTCGTGCGCAACACCGCCTCCAGGTCTGTCTTGAGGTCGTCGGCGTACTGGACCCGCAGCTGGTTGGAGCGATAGCGCGGATCCTCAGCCAGGCGCTCCAGCCCCAACGCCTCGCAGAGCCGGTGGAAGATGGCGTCGTTGCCCGCGGCGATGACCATTGGTCGGTCGGCGGTGTCGTACACTTCAAACGGAGCGATCGACGGGTGGCGGTTACCGATCGGCCCGGGGGCTTCGCCGGTGACGGCATAGCGCATGACGGCGTGCTCCAGCAAGGAGATCAGGCTGTCGAGCATGGCCACGTCGACGCGCAGGCCGCGGCCCGTCCGCTCGCGGTGGTACAGGGCGCTGGCGATGCCGATGACGGTGAACAGCCCTGCGGCCAAGTCGGCGATCGAGGTGCCGGCTTTGACCGGCGGCCACCCCGGAAAGCCGGTCAGGCTCATCAGCCCGCCCAGCGCTTGGATGATCATGTCGTAAGCCGGCTTGTGTTTCCAAGGCCCGGTTTGGCCGAATCCCGAGACACTGGCATAAATCAGCCGAGGGTTCAGCTGCTGGAGGGTGGCCCAGTCGAAGCCCAGTCTTTCCAGCGTCCCAGGACGGTAATTCTCCACCAGCACATCGCCGCGACGGATCAGGCCCCGGAAGACCTGCCGGTCGTCCGGATCCTTCAGGTTCAGCGCGATGCTCTCCTTGCCCCGGTTTAGGGAAAGATAATAGGCGGATTGTCCATTCCAGAACGGGACGAACTGGCGGGTGTCGTCGCCGCCAGCCGGGTTTTCGACCTTGATGACCCGGGCGCCCAGTTCACCCAGGAGCATCGTCGAGAAAGGGCCGGCCAAGACGCGTGTCAGGTCGATCACCACAACGTCACGAAACGGGCCGTCGGGCATGCAAGACGCTCCAACAAAACTGCGGCGGCCGGCGCCACCGGCGCGGGGGAGACTCGGACGGGGAACCGCCACCCGCCGACGCTCAGTGGCCGCGGCGGGATTCGAACCCGCACGCCCCTTGCGGGGCGAGGGATTTTAAGTCCCTTGTGTCTACCAATTCCACCACGCGGCCAAGCATTTAGCTGTGTTTTATCTTACGGCGCCCGGCGCGCCGACGCCTCGGTTGGCTGAAGGGGCACCGGACCGGCGATCGGAGCGGAACCATGGGACGAAGCCGGGCCAGGCCCAACTGGCTGCCGTCAACTCAACGTCAGGGAACCGTGCCCGCGGGCACTGGCCGTAAGATCGTTGCCGGACCCCTCACGGCAGTCGGCTTCGCGCTGACCGACGGGCCGGTGGATGGCTCCGCCTTACGGGGCAGCGGCAGGGGTTCGACCGGCTCGCTCGGCAACGTCGGCAGCGCCGGACCCCTCGGCTCGGTCCCCGGCGGCAGACGGATCGTGAAGTCCTTGTCGGCCTCAAAAACACGGCCATCGGCGAGAATGAACTGGACCACGACGCGCATCTTGGAGGTCGTCGGTGGGACTTTCCAGGGAAGAATGACGTGGTAGCCGGTGCTCAGCAGTCCCTGCCGCCACGTGCGGCGCAGCTGGTCCGGAGGCACGTCCCAGGAGGAGATCGGCGTTTTAACCCCGCCGGCATCGACTTGGAGCAGGGTGACGTGCAGTTCCCCCGGCGCCTTGAGGGCGTGCCCGTCGGGATCGCGGGGCTCGACCACCACCTGGAGGGCATCGTCACCGGGGCAGCGGTCCTGGTCATAGCCACCGGTTTGCCGACCCAGCACGATTTCCTTGACGGTGTGGACCTGGGAGCACAATTCCGGGGAGAGTTTGGCGGAGGTACCGGCCCGCACCTCGCTCAGTTCGCGGAGCAGGGCTTCGTTGTACCATTCCGCCTTGGACAATTCTTCGCGGAGTTCGCGGACCTCGTTTTCGCGGGCGTGCAGCTCCCGTTCGACCAAGCCGCACTTATTCTGACAGCCTGAAATCAGCAATCCCGCGATAACCAGCGCCAACCCTCGCCTGGCTGCGAAGGGGTGTTCCTCGGGCGACGCACGCGGGCACCGCGGACGGGACGGGGGCGTCAAGTCGAGGTGGGGCGGTGTCCGGCGTCCGTCCATGGTGCGTCTCGAAGCAGCTGCCCGCGGTCAGGAGGTCGGCGGCGGTGGAGGAAGCGGCATGCGTTCGAGAATGTTATCGACGATGCCGTAGTCCCGGGCCTCCAGGGCGGACATGAACTTATCGCGGTCGGTCTCACGCTCGACGCGTTCGAGCGTTTGCCCGGTGTGTTTCACCAGGATGTCGTTCAGCTCGCGCTTCAGTCGGATAAACTCCTTGGCGTGGATCAGGATTTCCGTCGTGGTTCCCTCGGTGCCGGCGAGCGGCTGGTGGATCATCACCCGGGAGTGCGGCAGGGCGTTGCGCTTTCCCTTGGTGCCGGCGCACAACAACACCGCTCCCATGCTGGCACACTGACCGATGCAGTACGTGGCGACGTCACAACTGACGTACTGCATGGTGTCGTAAATCCCCAGCCCCGCCGACACCGACCCGCCGGGCGAGTTAATGTACAAGTGGATGTCGGCCTTGGGGTCATCGAATTGCAGAAACAGCATCTGAGCAACGACCAAGTTGGCCGTAGCGTCGTCGATGACCCCCTGGAGGAAGATAATCCGGTCCTTGAGCAGCCGGCTGTAGATGTCGTAGACACGTTCTTCCCGGCCGCTGCGTTCCACCACGTAGGGAACGAGGGGCATGGCAGGTCCTCCGAGCGAGCCTGGCCCCGTGGTCCACATCGGCAGCCGGCGCCCGCGATTCGTAGGGATTCCCATGGGTTTGAGGGTTGACGCGCCCGGTTGTCGCCGGGTCGCGCGGAACAAGCAAGGCTTAACGCTTGGCCGACTTGTCCTCGGCCATTCTTATGAGCACGTCGTCCACCAGGCCGAACGCCTTGCCCTCCTCGGCGTTGAAGTAGCGGTCGCGCTCCGTCTCCTGTTCGATGACACTGATCGGCTGGCCGGTATGCTTGGCCAGGATTTCGTTCAGGCGGCGGCGATCCTTCATGATTTCGTTGGCCTGGATTTCGATGTCGGACACTTGACCGCCCACCTGCCCCCAGGGCTGGTGGACCATGATCTTGGAGTGCGGCAGGGCATAACGCTTCCCTTTGGTGCCCGCCGCGAGGATAATGGCGGCGCCGCTGGCCGCCAACCCCATGCAGTAAGTCGAGATCGGGCAGTCCAAAAACTGCATGGTGTCATAGATCGCCAAGGTGGCCGTCACTGATCCCCCCGGGCAGTTGATGTAGAGGTGGATTTCCTGGTTGCGGCTCTCGTATTGAAGAAAGAGCAGTTTCTGGATGGTGATGTTGGCCATGTAGTCGGTGATGGCCGGGTTACCGCCGGTCTCGGGCGAGCTGCCGAGAAACACAATGCGGTTCTCCAGCAACAGGTCGCCGAGTGTCATTTGCCGCTGCCGGGCATAATCCCGGAAGCGTTGGAGGTTTGGGATCAGGGGGCCGGGGCCCGCTTGCAATTCCCACATAGGTCATCCTCACGACGGGAGGGAGGCTCACACGCTTGTTGCCGGGCTGGAGTTTCGCTCAACGCCCCGGCACGGCCGCTGGAGGCCAAGCCACGGAGCGGCGCTCAGCTCGCCGGGGGTGACGAGGAATCCTGGGGTTCGGCCTCAGCCGGAGGCTGCGCGGTCGGGTCCTGCAACTCGCCAGGCACCGCCTGTTCTTCGACCGTGCCGACGCGACCCTCATGCAGCTGTGCCAAGGGAACGTCCTCAAACTGGGCATGCTCGAGGATGAAGTCGAGCGTCTTGCGCTCGAGGATCTCCGCGGCCAGAGCATCGAGCATGTCCTCCCGCTCCAGCCGGGCCCGCACCCGCCGGGGCGACTCGTCGTTCCGGGCGGCGATGCGCTCGATTTCCTCCTCGATGTCGTCGTCGGAGACTTCGATCTTCTCCTGCTCGGCGATTTTCTGGAGCACGAAGTGCTCGCGCAGCGACCGCGCGGTGTGCTCGATGACGTCCCGTTCCAGGAGACGCTGCTGGGCGGTGATCTCTTGCTCGCTCATACCGGCCGCGCGCATCTCCATGATGCGGCGGTAGAAAGCCACCCGCGCCTGGCGGATGAGCAGGTCGCGCGGCAGGTCCCACTCAGCCGCCGAGGCCACCTGCTGCATCAGTTGCCGGCGGGCCTCCTGCCGTTGCAGGTAGCGCATCCGACGCTCCAGGACGACCCGCAGCAACTCGCGGAGGAGTTCGCGGTTGCGGACGCCTAGGTCTTTGAGGATCTCGGGCGTCGGCTCCGGCACTTGCACCGCCTTGATGTCCTGGATCTCCAGACGCGCCTCGACCTTCTGCCCCCGCATCGACGGGTTGGCGACCGCGTCCGACAAGACGATCTCGACCGTCCGCGACTCACCGACGCGGGCGCCTTGGAGGGCCTCGCCGAAGCGCTCCGCCACGCCGTCCTTAAAGGCCAGCGCCGGGTGGACATCGAAGGTCGCCCGCTCCGATTGGCTGACCTGCTGACCATTGAAATACGTGGTCATGTTGGCCACGATGCGGTCACCCAGCTCCACATACGCTCGGTCGTCCGGCTTGGGGACCACTTGGCCGTAACGCCTCAGGAGCCGCTTTTCTTCCCGGTTGATCTCTTCCTCAGTGAATTCGCGAACCGGTGCGGGGAGTTTCAGCCCCTTGTAGTTGGGCAACTCGAACTCCGGCATGACCTCGACTTCGAATTCGTAGACGAGAGGCCCTTCCTCGGGGATCTCAATCTTGCTCGGGTCGAGGTCGGGCGGGCTGAGGGGCGTCAGCTTCTGGTCTTCCGCCACTTGCTCCAGGCTGGCCAGCATGATCTCGCCACGCACCTGTTCGGTCACGTCCTTGCGGTAGCGGCGCTCGATGATCTTGCGCGGGGCCTTGCCGGGGCGGAAGCCGGGCACGATCGGCGTCTCCGCCCCCAAGACCAGCTCCTTGAATTTTTCGCTCATCCGCTCATCGATGTCGTCGCGCGACACGGTGACCTTGATGTGCTTCCGACACGGCCCGACGTCTCGCATCTCCACCGTCTGCCGGAGTTTTTTCTTCGTTTCCGCCGTCGTTGGCGTCAGGTCGTCGCCGGCCCGTTCGTCCGCTCCTTGGTCTGCTGGCGGAACCTCCGCGACGGTGCTGGCTTCGGTCGTTGGGTGGTTTGTTTCCTCGGTCATGCGCGTCGCTCCCGCCGAAAGTCAAGAAAGCCGAGAAGACCTGGGCCGCGCCGCCCTCGGGGCAAGCGTCCCCAAGCCCTCTCGGCTGTGAAAGCGGGTGATGGGGATTGAACCCACGACACCCACGTTGGCAACGTGGTGCTCTACCACTGAGCTACACCCGCGCAACCGGTGGTCGGCCCGCAACGTTTCCGCCAACGGGTCGACCTGCATGAAAAATTATAAAACCGACCAAGGCGATTTCAAGTGGTCCGACTCAGGGCCGCAGCAGTTTTTCTGCACTCGAACCGGCCGCTCGCTTCCCATCGACGGCAAGCACCCCGGCCGTGGGCCATTCCGCGGCCAAACGGGGTGCCTCTCTCGATGTGCGGCAGGGCGAGGGGGCACTGGCGGAGGCGGAGTCATCGGTTCGCGTCCGCGCGAGGTGGACCAAGTGTCATGGGCGCACAGGAAGCGCCACACGATAAATCGTCAGCGGTAACACAAAGAACCGGCGAGGGCCGGGAAGCACCGCCTGAACCGCTCAAACCCTGCTCGGGCGCTAGGCCGACCGGCTAAACCTGATCGCCATTTCCGCGACCAATCGCTAACATGGAGTGAACGGACTTGTCGCCATCGAACCGCTGCAGCGAACCGGTCGGTGCGGCTCCAAACCTCGCAAAAGTCATGGCGGAACAGTATATCTTCACGATCGAAAACCTCTCCAAAGCTTACGGCAAGCGCGAAGTGCTCCGCAATATCTGGCTTGCCTTTTATCCGGGGGCCAAGATCGGGGTCATCGGGAGCAATGGCGCCGGCAAGAGCACGCTCTTGCGCATCATGGCCGGCGTCGAGACCGACTTCATCGGCTCAGCCCGTCCCGCTGAGGGGATCACCATCGGCTACGTACCCCAGGAACCTCGCCTCGACGAATCCAAGGATGTCCGCGGCAACATTGAGGAGGCCGTCGCGGGTACCCGCGCCCTGCTCCGACGCTACGAGGAACTTGGTAATCGACTCGCGAGTTGCCAACCGGATGAGATGGACAAGCTGATGGAGGAAATGAGTCGGGTCCAGGACGCCATCGACGCCGCCAACGCCTGGGACCTCGACCGCCAGCTTGAAATCGCGATGGATGCCATGCGCCTGCCCCCGGGCGAGGCCCGGATTTCCACCCTCTCCGGAGGCGAACGCCGCCGCGTGGCCCTGTGCAAGACCCTTCTGCAAAAACCCGACCTCCTCCTGCTCGACGAACCTACCAACCACCTCGACGCGGAGTCGGTCGCTTGGCTGGAACGGCACCTGCAAGAGTACCCCGGCACCGTGGTCGCGGTCACGCACGACCGCTACTTCCTCGACAACGTCGCCCAGTGGATCCTGGAGCTGGACCGAGGCCACGGCATCCCCTGGAAGGGGAACTACTCCTCATGGCTGGAGCAGAAACAGGCCCGCCTGGCGCGAGAGGAGAAGCAGGAGACCGCCCGGCGGAAGGCCCTGGCCCGCGAGCTGGAATGGGCCCGGATGGCCCCGCGAGCCCGCGTGGCCAAGAGCAAGGCCCGCCTGGCAGCCTACGAAAAGCTTGCCGCCCAGGAATTCGACGAAAAGCAGGATGAACTCGTCCTGCAAATCCCCCCGGGGCCTCATCTGGGCGACCTGGTCGTTCGCGCCGAGGGAGTGCGCAAGGCGTACGGTGACAAACTCCTGATGGAAGACCTTAATTTCGACTTGCCGCGGGGCGGCATCGTCGGCGTCATTGGGGCCAACGGTGTCGGCAAGACGACCCTCTTCCGCATGATCGTCGGCCAGGAAAAACCTGATGCCGGCACGCTTCGCATCGGTGAGACGGTGGTGCCGGCCTACGTCGATCAGCTCCGCGACGCCCTAGACGGCAACAACACCGTGTTTGAGGAAATCACCGGGGGCGCAGAATATCTCATGCTCGGCAAGCGCAAGGTGGCCGCACGCAGCTACGTCGCCCAATTCAACTTCAAAGGGCCGGACCAGCAGCGGAAGGTCGCCGAACTGTCGGGCGGCGAGCGCAATCGCGTCCACCTCGCCAAGCTCCTGCGGCGGGGTGGCAACCTGCTGCTGCTCGATGAGCCGACCAACGACCTCGACGTTGACACCCTCCGGGCGTTGGAAGATGCCTTGCTCAACTTCGGCGGTTGCGCCGTCGTCATCAGTCATGACCGCTGGTTCCTCGACCGGATCGCGACCCACATCCTCGCCTTTGAAGGCGACAGCAAGACCGTGTGGTGCGAAGGCAACTACCAGACCTACGAGGCCCAGCGGCGGCAGCGTCTTGGTGAAGCGGCCGATCGGCCGCATCGCATCCGTTACAAAAAGCTCACGCACTGAAGGCCCGGCCTGGTGGCGGCCGATGGCCCCGATGGTCGTATGGCGACAGGAAACATCCGATGTTGGAACTGGAGGCCGTCTCCAAAGTCTACGCCCAAGGCCGCCGCGTGGTGCATGCCGTGCGCGACGTCAGCCTGCGGATCTCAGCCGGCGAATTTGTGGTCATCATGGGGCCCAGCGGTTCGGGGAAATCGACCCTGCTCCATCTGCTCGGGGCCCTCGACACGCCGACGACCGGCCGGGCGCTGTTCCAAGGCCGTGACCTCCAGGAAATGTCCGACCGCGAGCGCTCGGTGCTGCGGCGGACCAAGATTGGCTTCGTGTTTCAGTTTTTCAACCTGCTGCCCACCCTGACGGCCGTGGAAAACGTGGCCCTGCCGCTCCTTCTGGGTGGCGTGGGCCGCCGACAGGCGGAGGCGCGGGCGGAGGCGGCCCTCGAGGCGGTGGGCCTGGGAGGGAGGCGGAGCCATCTGCCAGACGAGCTTTCCGGCGGCGAGATGCAGCGGGTGGCCATCGCCCGGGCCTTGGTCGGCGATCCCGATGCGGTCTTGTGCGACGAGCCAACCGGCAACCTCGACTCGGCGCACAGTGCGGAAGTCCTCCGCCTCTTGCGCCGCCTGCCCGAGCCGGGCCGGCGGGCGGTGGTGATGGTCACGCACGACGCCGCGGCGGCAGCCATTGGCGATCGCATCATCCACATCCGCGACGGTCGCATCGACGCCGACTCCGGGCTCCGCGAACCCGCTTCGGCCACGGCCGTGTCGGCGGTCCCCTGAGCATCGAAGCGCGGCGCCTAAACAGCAGCGACGAACCGCTCGCTTGCCAGCGGGCCTGGGCCCCGAAACTCGGGAAAAAGACCGGATGTTCACCGGGATCGTCGAATCACTGGGCACGATTTGCGCCGTCGCCGACGAGGGGGCGGGGCGCACCCTCGTCGTCGCTGAACCGGTGTTAGCCCCGGCGCTGGTCGTCGGCGAGAGCGTGGCGGTCAATGGGGTCTGCCTCACCGTCGTCGAGCGAGGCCCCGAGACGTTCCGTTTTCAGGCTGGCCCTGAAACCCTGCGCCGCAGCAACCTCGGCGACTTGCGACCGGGCGACCGGGTCAACCTCGAGCGCTCGCTACGTTTGGGCGACCGTCTCGGCGGCCACCTGGTCCAAGGGCACGTCGATGGCGTCGGCCACATCGCCGAGCGGATCGTCCACGGTGACTGGCACCTTGTTTGGTTCCGCTGCCCGCCCCCTCTGACGCGCCAGATGGTGCCCAAAGGATCGATTGCCGTCGATGGCGTCAGCTTGACGCTGGTGGACGTGAAGTCTGATCGCTTCAGTGTGGCCTTAATACCGCACACCCTCGCAGTCACGACTTTGGGCCACAAGGTGATTGGCGCGCTGGTGAACCTGGAGACCGACCTTTTCGCCAAATACGTGGCCAAGTACTTGGATACTCTCGTCGCCGGTCCCGCCGCCTCCGGAGCTGACCCGTGGGCGGCCCTCAAGTCCGCGTCAGCTCGCAGGCCATCTCCTTGAGCCGTCTCAGGTCGAGCTTGCCGCTGCCCAGGATCGGTAACTCGGGAATTTCCACGAAATCGCGCTCGCCTGGGATCCAAAGGTTGGGCAGGCCGCGGGCCGAGAGCTGCGTGCAGACGTGGCGGACATCGAGGTCCTGTTTTGGGAGATGCAAGACGACGAGCCGTTCGCCGCGTTTGTCGTCTGGGACGGCTGCCACGGCACAGACGCGCTCGTTGGTGCCGAAGATGTCGTGCAGCTCCTCTTCGATTTTTTCCAGCGGGACCATTTCGCCACCGATCTTGGCGAAGCGAAAGAGCCGCCCGGTGAGGGTGATAAAGCCGTCGTCGTCAATGCGGGCCATGTCGCCGGTGACATACCAGCCGTCGCGGATGACTTGGCGAGTGAGGTCGTCTTTACCCAGGTAGCCCTTCATGACATTCGGGCCATACACAAGCAGCAATCCCTCCTGCCCCGGAGGCAATGGCTCCAAGGTCTCGACCTGAACAACCTGGCTTGCAATGCCGGGGAGCGGTCGGCCGATGGTCCCGGGCTTGTTCCCCGTCCGACGCATGCCGCCCTCCCCGTCGTCGGGAACGTTACTGGCCGCCGCCGGCGACAATTCGGTGCAGCCGTAACCTTCCAAAGGCCGGACGCCGAAGCGTTCCTCGAACTCCTGGGCGAGGCTCACAGGGAGTTTTTCCGCACCGCAGACGAGAATTCGCAGGGTGCGGAAGTCGTCGGGTTGGCACCGGCGAAGGCAGAAGCGCAGGAAGGTGGGCGTGGTGACGAAAATCGTGCAGCCGTGGGCCTTGCACAATTCGCCGATCTCCTTCGCCTGCCGCGGGTCGGCGTAAAACACCGTCGACATCCCCACCTGGAGCGGTGCCCACAGGGTCACGGTGTAACCGAAGCTGTGGAAAAACGGCAACACGCCCAGGATGCGGTCGCCGCGCCGGAGTTCAAAGGCCTGGATCAAGGACTCGGCATTCGCGGCGATGTTGCCGTGGGTGAGCATCACGCCTTTCGGGTCGCCGGTGCTGCCGCTGGAAAAGATCACGGTTGCCAGATCGTCCAGCGAGTGCTGGTGGAGCCCCAGCCGCCGCTCCAACCACCAGCCCGGCGAGAGCCAGACACTGAAAAACGCGCGCAATCGCTCGAAGCGGCCGACTTGCGAGGCGATGTCTTCCAGATAAACCAGCTCCACGCCGGGCCCTGACTCGAGCGGTACGCGCGCCGTGAACCGGCGAGAAGTCAGGACGTGGCGGATGCCGCACTGTCGGATGGCCGAGCGGACGCCATCGGCCGAGGCGGTGTAATTCAGATTGACCGACGTTTTCCGCATCAACGCCAGGGCGATGTTGGCGAAGGCCCCCGCGGCGCTGGGGGGCAGCCAGACCCCGACCATGGCTTCGTCCACAAGGATGGGCGCCAGCCGCTGACGCAAGATCAGGCAGGCGGCCAGTGCCTCGGCGTAGCGGAAGGAGCGGGCCGCGGTGGCATCGACCAGGCAAGGACGCCAGGGGTAGCGGGCGGCCATGCGGACAAACTGGCAATGCACCGGCCGACGCCACGGGGCCCGCGCGATCGCGCAGTCGGCCGACAGCTTCTGAATCGCCAGACGGACCTCGCCGGGAAGAACGCGCGGCGGCAGGCTGGGGCCGAAAGCTACAGACACGGGATGCGGCAGGAATGGCCATGTCCGCAGCCACCTGCCGAGTTGATAGTTGAAGACGCTTCGCCCGACGTGGTCCACGAACACCGGGACGATTGGTGCCGGGCAGCGTGGCAGGAGTTGCTGGAAGCAGTGATTCAGCGCGGGACCGCCCGCACCGGCCGGTTCCGCATCAAAGATACCGACGAGTTCACCCGCCACCAGGGCTTGGCTCGCCTCTCGCATCGCATCACCGGGGGTGACCGTCGGGTGCGAGCTGTCCACGGTGGTCACGCCCAGCCAACGGAGCAGGAGCGACAAGCCCCGGACGCGGACAAGGGGTGTGCCCAGGACCACGCGAATGGGACGTCGCAGGGCCGCCATCACGAGCAGCCAATCGAGGTAACTGCCGCCGTTGCCGACGAGCACGGCAGGCCCGGTGTCGGGGATGTGTTCCAGGCCAGCAACCCGCAGGCGAAAGACGGTCTGAGCGAGGAAGCGTCCGACGGCTCGGGCTGCCTGCTGGTGCCAGCGCCAGCAAATCACGCCGAGTCCGCCCAAGGCACTCAGCACGACAACCAACCACAGCTCGGTCACTGCCTGTCCTCCGCAGGGGCGGCCCCGCCATGCTTCGGCGGCGCCGTGAGGCAAGGTACTTCCCGCAACCAGTAGCGTCAAGGCGGGCCAGGCCCTAACCCGCCTTTTCCCGTCTTGCCGGCGCGAGCCCCCTGTCAAGACGCTGCATCTATGGCGTTTGCGGCAGAGTCACGCGTTCGAGGCAACCGTTTTCCCCGCTTCCCGCCGATTGCCCGCTTGGCACTTCCGATTGCTCGTTCCGCGTTCGCTGGGTGGTGCCCAGCGTGCGTCTGACACCCTCCTGCGGGCGCGAACCGATTAATCAATCGGTCTCCGCCGCCCCACCCACGCCGAAATCCGGAAGGGATCCCCTGTGAAGAACTGGTGTTGCTCTTCACCATTCGGGCCGCTATAAGCCCCGCTCTCCTGAAGGAAGGACTCAGAACTCGTTGTCGGCCCGGGGGGACACCGCCCGCGAATCCGATCTGAGAGCGGTGATCGGGCCAGGGGGGAACGGGTGCTTATGAGGGCGGGTCCGTTAGTGCGCCGTGTTCTTCGGGATGAGGCACTGACACGGGGTCTAGGCGACCCCGAGGCCCGCATTCTCATGGAATGGCTGGCCCAGCGGGTTGAGGACTTGGTGGCAGTGTCTTCCTCGGAACAGGCGGCGTGGCACGCGGCTCAGGCGCTGTGCCGGCGGGCCCGTGCCCTCGGTCGATTCGTGGAACTGTGGTGTCACCGCCAGCAGCGGGCCGCCGCCGTTCAACTCGCCGCCACGGAGCGCTTCAGCTGGCCATTGCCGAACACCGTCCATGACCCATGCGAGCTGATGCTCCACATCCTGTCACATGAGAACCGCCGGTTCAGGCTCTAAGCCACTTGCCGTCCCCGGGCCGCCGCTCCCGTGGCACTCGCGTGCCGACAGCATCTTCGCTCGGATGCCGAGGCGAAACCCCGCGAACTCGCCGGTCTCGACGCAGGAACTTGCACGGTCTTGGCATCGGTAGCGCCGTCCGCAGTCAGGGTCCACGGCATCGCTCGGGACAACGCCGCGGGATAACACGAATTGCATCGCCGGGTCATAACGCAGCCGACCCCCGCTGGGGCACCCACTTGGGGGGCGGGTGAAGCGCTGCAAGCGGTTTTTCGCCGCGCCACGCCGATACCTCAACTCACCCTCCTGAATGGGCGCTCGCTGCGCGCCCCGCACTGGTCACGCATCCTCGCGCGAGCGCGAACCGATCAATTTTTCACCGTCGCCGCACCTTTGCCCCGACGACGAAGGGACACCTTCCCTGCTTTTGGTCTTTAGACGGACGGCGCTTTGAATTATGATTCTTGGGCAGAGCTTGCCCACTCATGCGGGGAAAAACCATGTCTCGTCTGCTGGCTGTTCCGCTAGTCCTGGCAGTGGTCGCGAGCCTGGATGCAGCGACGACGCCTGCCTCGCGACCGAACCACTCGGTGGCACCGTCGGCCGAGAGCATCAAGTTTGCCCGCGACCTGTTCACCGTTTTGAACGAAATCGCGGAGGTCTACGTGCGGCCCGTCGAACGGGCCGACCTGGTGAGGGCGGCGGTGGCCGGGTTGTACGAAGTGGTCCGCCAGCCGGTCCCGCCTCGTCTGCTCGCGGAGATCGACCAGGCCAGTACTCAGTTGGAGTTGATGAGCATCCTGACCCGGGCGCATGGAAACCTGGCCGCGGCCGAGGAACTCAGTGGCAATCAGGCCCTGATCGTCAGCCTGCGGGCCGTGGCCCGGGCGCTCGACCCGCACACGATGCTCCTCCCCGAGGAAGAGTCGCGCCGCGCCAGGGGCGAGCTGGGCGTGGGCCTGGTGTTCGCCCCGAGTGTCGGCAATGGCCCGCTCACCATTCGCGATGTCATCCCCGGAAGCCCCGCGCAGCGGGCCGGCCTTCGGCCTGGCGACGTCATCACTGAAATCGAAGGCCGGCCGGTCAACGCGGCCAGTGCCGCGGTACTCCGGCAAGACTTCGATGACGCTCGAGGTGCCCAGCGCTTCTCCCTGACAGTGCGACGCGGCCCTTCCGTCCGCACGGCGGTCTTGACGTGCGAGCCGTTTGACCCCGAGTGGATCGCCGGGGT
Source organism: Gemmataceae bacterium (assembly GCA_025055215.1). Taxonomy (GTDB): domain Bacteria; phylum Planctomycetota; class Planctomycetia; order Gemmatales; family Gemmataceae; genus JANWYO01. The sequence goes on along the minus strand of JANWYO010000172.1, from coordinate 21,875 downwards.
CAACCGCCGCTTCGACAACACCTGGAACTGGTACTTGGACGAGCGGCGGCGCATCGCTTATGTGCGCTTCGGCAGCCTCGAACCTGGCGTGGCGTATCAGCTGCGCACCGTGTTGCTCCGCCTCAAGCCCGAGGGGCTGAGTGGCGTGATCCTCGATTTACGCTGGTGCCCCGGCGGCTCGCTTCAGGAGGCTGCCAACATCGCCCGGCTATTTGTTCCGGACGGGCCGATCGCCAAGGCCCAATATCGCAACAAAAATGCCCTCGCCGATCCGTTCCAACCGTCGGCAGACAACGCGTTGGCAGACGTGCCTCTGCTGGCGCTGGTCAGCGGCCAAACCACCGGCGGCGGCGAACTCATCGCCGCCGCCTTGCAGGACAACCAGCGGGCAATCATTTTCGGCGAACGCACCTTCGGCAAGGGGACTATCCAGACAATCTTGCCGAACCTTCCCATTCCCGAGCTTCAGCTGAAAGTGACCAGCGGCAGTTTTATCCGCGGCAATGGCAAGCCCCTGCATCGGTTTCCGGAGAGCAAGCCGAGCGACGATTGGGGGGTCCGTCCCGATCCCGGGTGCGAAATGCCCTTGTCGCCGGAATTGAACCGTAAGCTCAAGGAGTGGTATCAACTGCACACCCTCCGACCCGGTTCCAGTCTAGAGCCTCTCCCCTTGGACGATCCGGAAAATGATCCGCAGCGTCAGGCAGCGCTGCGAAAGTTCCGTCAGACCTTGGGAGCGGGCGGTCCGACCTCCCGCAAGCCGTGAGCGCGGTCGCCGGGTCAGCCCCCGGCCGCGCCCCGGTGCCGACGCCCCCAGGCCACGGCCAGCCCCACCCCGACGCCGGCCAAGGTCAACAGACTGACCCTTCGACCCCAAAGGTACGTCGCCGGATTGAACGAAAATACCACCTCATGTTCACCGGCGGAGAGGATCACTGCTCGGAAGAGGAGGTTGGCCCGGTACACCCGTGCCGGCTTGCCGTCGACAGTCGCCTCCCACCCCGGAAACCAGACATCGGTCAAGACCAGGTAACTCGGAGCCCGGGCGCAAGCCCGAAGTGTGACGCGGTTTGGCCTATAGTCCGCGATTTCCGCCGGCTGAAAGCGCCCGTCCGACACCGCATCGTTCCGTGCCTCCCACTCCTCCAAGTACACCGTTTGCCGAAAATCCGCCGCGCGGAGAGCGGCCACGATCGCCGCGCGGTCAGTCGGCAAAGACTCCGCGCGGGGAACGACAAAGGCCCGAGGCAAGACTTGCTCGTTGCGATAGACCGTGTGCGGCGGCAGGGTCCGGAGACCGCCGCCTACAAAGTCAAAAACTACCGGCCGGAGATCCAGCAAGACGGGCTGCCATCCTTCCGCCGGATCAAGCGGTTGGTCGCTGGGGCGAATCACATAGGCCACGCCGAGAAGGTCGGCGAGCCGACGCCAGCGCACGGGGACATCGGCGAGCACCGGCGAGTTGAAGGGGCCAGCCTCGTCGGAGCGCAGGGGCTGGTCCCGGCCAGCCATCAATAGCAGGTATTCCTTGAAGCGCCGGACATCGAGAGGAGAGTAGCCGCCCACTGCCTGGATGCCATACCACAGGGCCAAGGGCGCGCCCCGGCCCAAGGGCGTGGCGGATGGCGGGAGGCCGGGATGGCTGTGCTCCAGCACGCGCCCTGACGCCGGTGCTTGTTGGAGCAGATACTCCACGCTTCGGGTGGGAGCATAGATGTCGGCGGCGTTCCGCACCTGGACCAACGGCCAACTCAACGCCCACAGGTCGGCCAGCGCCACCGCCACCCAAGCCGACGAGCGCCAGGGGGCCGGGCCGATGGGGAGAGCCAGTAACACCGTCAGGAGCGGCGCGCTCACGACAAGCGACCACCAGTAGGGATGGCTTTCCAGGGGCACTTGCTGGCTGCGGAGCAAGAGGGTATGCCCGCCGACCAACAGCGCAAGGCCGCTCAGGAGCATGAGCCACGCCGCGACGGCGCGGCGATGCCGACGAGCGTCCAGGTTGTCAAGTAGCCGTTCGCTGACCTGCCCGGCCATGAAGGCGAGCGGCAGCGCCAGGACGACCAGCATCCGCGCCGGGGCGCGGAAATAGCGGAAAACAGGCCAATCCTGGACGATGAACCAACCGCCGCACGCGAAGGCCATCAGCAGTGCCACTGCGAAAGCTTGAAAGCGCTCCCGCCGGCCTCCCAGCCAGGGCGCCAGAATGGCCAACGCGGTCCAGAGCAACGGGAGGTTGCCGCGGCCTTCCCAGTACAGAGTGTCGTGGGGAAAGGCGTACCGGACTCGCGCCGGACCGACCAGGTTCAACACCAGGTGCACGCCAGCGAACAGCGGCGAGCCAGTTGGCGTCCCCAGGCTTCGGCTGGAGGCCGCGGCCGCTTCCATCGTCGGCAACCATTGGATCGCGGTCAGCCCGAGCGTCACGATGCCCGCCCAAAGTCCGTGGCCGAGCCATCGGCCGAGGGCGGCCGCCAGCCGCCCCCCGGAAACAGGACGATCTGGCTCGATCAGCCCGGCGTCTCGTAGTGGCAACTCTAGCGTCCAGAGGAAGACGAAGAGGGTGGCATAAAGGGTCCATTGCGGATGGGTACCCAGGGCGAGAAAGGCCCCGGCCACGCCCGCGCAGGTGGATTGCCACAGGCTCCGTTGGACCACTGCCCGTTCCAGCTTGAGCAGGACCACCGGCAGCCAAGCCAGCCCAAGGGCGACGGTATGGCCTGCCATCAACACGGGAACCAGCCAGCTTCCGGCGAACATGAAGCCGATGGCTGCCGTCAGGGCACCGGAGTCGGAAAGGCCTCGATGGCGGGCGTAGGCGTACATGCCCCAGCCACCAACGAGCAGCTGCGCGACCACCAGCCAACTCGCCCCAGCCGGCAGCACATCCAGCGGCAGCAACAGCAAAAGCCAATGCGGCGGATAGAACATCCCTACTTGGATGTCGTGGACAAACGGGGCCCCCGCGAACCGGTCGGGGCACCACAACGGCCATTCCCCCGTTTCGCGCACGCTCCGCACCCAGAACCGCTTGGCGGGCAGATGCATCGCCAGCAAATCGGAGTGGTCGGAATACAGCACGCCGTCCGCCCGGCCGAGCAAGGGAGCGAAAAAGACGAGCAGGAGAGCTGTCAGGATTCCGTAGGGCCGCAGCCGATTCCACACGGTGCCACTCCGCGGACAGGATTCCTGGTGCCGGCCGACCGAGCGACTCGGCCCATAGCCTGGAATATCGACCCAGCCCCAAGAAGGCAGGCGGGGCAATTCGCGGCCGTCGGCCGCACATTCCCTTCGCACGGTCGCACGAGTATATTTCGGGAACGGAGGGAGATTGGCGACATAAGGGGCATCCGGGGCGATTCGATGCGCGTGGCCATTCGATACGGTCAGCGCGAGGTGGAGGTCGAGGTGGCCGACCAACGGCTGCTGAGCCTCCACGGGACGCCCGCCGTCCCGGCGCTGGCCGACCCAGCGGCGGCGGTGGACGCCGCCCTGGAAACTCCCTTGGGCTTCCCGTCCCTGCGGCAGGCGCTGACACCCGACGACCGCGTGGCCATCGTCGTCGATGAGTCCCTCCCCCGCCTGCCGGAACTCCTCCTGCCGATCCTTCGGCATATTCGCCGAGCGCAGGTGGCCCTGTCGGCGACAACACTTCTGTGTTCCCCCACAAGTTCGTCCCAAGACTGGCTGGAGGAGTTGCCCGAAGACTACCAGGAAGTACGGGTCGAGGTCCACGACCCTGGCGATCGGCGTCGGCTGGCGTACCTGGCCACCACGCGCCAGGGACGCCGCATCTACCTCAATCGGACCCTGGTGGATGCTGACCAGCTGGTGGTCTTGACCCGGCGGACATTCGCCGGCGCCCAAGGACACGCCGGCTGCGAGGGGGCGTTGTATCCCGCCTTCAGCGACAGCAGCACGCGGGCGGCCCTGACCGGCTCCTGGCCACGCGCTGGCGTGGAGTCGGCCTCCGCCCGTCGGGAGGCCGCCGAGGTCGCCTGGCTGTTAGGCGCGCCGTTCTTCGTTCAGGTCATCGCTGGCAGCGGAGACGACATCGTTCACGTCCTCGGCGGCCTGGCCGACTCGGGGTCGGCCGGCGACCGCCTCCTCGCCGCCCGGTGGCGGAAAACGGTCGAAAGGCCGGCAGACGTGGTTATTGCCACGCTCACGGGAAACCGACGGCGGCACGACTTCGCCACCTTGGCGCGGGCCCTGCACACGGCGGCAGAGGTAGTTCGCCCCGGCGGCCGCATCGCCCTCCTTTGCCAGGCTGCCCCAGCGCTGGGCCCCGTGGGCGAATTCCTGCGAGAGGCCGACAACCCGGCCGAGGCCCTGGCCCGGCTGCGGCAACAGCCACCCCCAGACCACGCCGCCGTCGAAGCCTGGATCAGCGCCGCTGAGAAGGCCCAGGTTTACCTCCTCAGCGATTGGCCGGCCGAAATCGTCGAAGAGCTGTTCGCCATCCCGTTGCAGCATGCGGGCCAAATCGAGCGGCTCTTCCGCCGCGACGACTTTGTCCTCATCCTTCCCGATGCCGACCAACTCCTCGTGACCCTTCAGCCGGCATGATGCTCTTGCCCAGCGTGTCGGGGCCAATCCCGCGGCAGGGCGGCCCGGGCAGCCAGCCCATGGCCGCAAACCAGGCGACGGTCTCGCCCAAGGACACGGCAATGGGTCGGGGTTTCAGGCCCAGTTCGTCCAAGCTGCGGCGGGCATCGAAATGCATACGGCGGCGCGTCAACTTGACGCCGGTGACGGTGGCCGTCGGTACCCGGTGCGTCCAGACGTCCGCGATCCACTCGCTGACGTAGGCAGCTGCCAAGGCCAGTGGGTACGGCACGCGCCAGCGCGGCTCGGGCAAGCCGGTCAAGGCGGCGAGATGAGCAAACAGGGTGCGGATCGACAAGTTCTCGTGCCCTAGCAGATAACGGCGGCCGGTTCGGCCGCGCTCCAGCGCCCGCACCATGCCGTCGGCCACGTCGCGGACATCGATCAGGTTCAGCTCGGCATCGAGGTATTCCCGTCGCTTACCAAGACAGAAATCGAGGAGCATCTGCGTCGGCGGTGAGCGGCCGCGGTCCCCCGGGCCGATGGGCAAAGTTGGATTGACGACCACCACCGGAGCCCCGCGGCGGGCCAGCCGCAGGGCGAAGCGCTCCGCCAGCCACTTCGACCGGCAATATGGCCCCAACACGTCTGCGATGGGAACCTGCTGGTCCTCGGAAATGGGAGCGGTTTGACGAACATGTGTGAGGATGCTCTCCGTGCTCGTGTGCAGCACCCGCCGCGCCCCGGCCTCGAGACCTGCTTCCAGGACATGGATCGTCCCCAGGTAATTGACTTGGCGAAATTGGCCGCGGGGATGCGTCCACAACTGCGGATTGGCCGCCAGGTGATAAACCTCCGCACATCCCCGCATGGCCCGACGCACGGCCTCCGGGTGGCGGATGTCGGCGAAGACGACATCGATCCGGTGCAGCGGCAGATGATCGATGGCCGCCCCTGGTCTTTCCAGGACGCGAACCGGTGCCCCCCGCTCCAGCAACCGGGCGACGAGGTGACTGCCGATGAAGCCGGCACCTCCCGTAACCACGATCGGAGCCGCCATGCTCGTTCCGCCGTAGTGCCGACCCTCAGTATTTGGCCATCTCGGCCGCCGACCGCTTGAGGTTAAGCTTGCGGACGATGTCGTCGGCGGCGCCGAGTAACATGCGCAGGTCGCTGCCGATGGCGATGAACCGCCAACCTTCTTCGATCCGGGCCAAGGCTTCCTCGGCGGAGTAGACGTGGAGGCCGGCGGCGACGCGATGTTTTTGGCAGGTGGCCAATATGTGCTTCATGGCCTGGGCCGTCGCCTCGCCACTGGGAGGCTTGCCGTCCGGGCCGCGCATGCTGGCCGCCAGGTCGTGCGGTCCGACGAAGATGGCGTCGATTCCCGGGACGGAGAAAATGCGGTCGGCATCCTCCACGGCCTTGATGTGTTCGCACTGCAAGACGATGAGGATTTCGTCGTCGGCGTGGGCGAAATAATCCGGGCCGGTGGTATCGAAATTCAAGGCGTGCAACGAACCGCCCACGCTGCGGGTGCCGCGCGGGGGATAGAGGCAGGCGGCGACGGCGGCCTCCGCCTCCTGCCGACTGTTGACCATGGGCACGACAATTCCTTGGGCCCCATTGTCAAGGACGCGCTTGATGTGGTCGTGACGATTGGACGGCACCCGGGCCAGGGCAATGCAGCCGGCGTCGGCGATCGAAGCGAACATGTGCGTCGCCGTCTCCATGTCCACCAGGCTGTGCTCGATGTCCACCGTCAGCCAAGCCAAGCCGCTTCGCGCCAGGAAACGCGCCACGGGGATGCTCCCCAGCGACAGCCACGTACCCCTGGTTGGTTGACCGGCCTTCAAGGCGCGTTTGACAACATTCACACGCATAATCAGCCTCGAGATTGGGGTGAGCGACGGGCCGGCGAGGCACTCAATCGTCGGGGTAGCGCCGCCGCGGCGGCGGCCGGCGCCGCGGCGGCTGGCGGCGGGGGGCCGGCCGGCCGCGCTCCCGCGCGGCAGTATCGTCCGGTTCCACGTCGAGGTCGTCGTGATAATGCGGGTCTTCGTATTCCTGAAATCGGCGGGGCAACGGCTTGCCGGGCTCGGAAGGGTGCTCCATGACGTTCTCGAGGGGCACACGGTCATCGATGTCAACCGCGCGGAGAGCCTCCGCGGCGCCGCCGGTATTATAGCGACGCCGACGCCGATCGAGTCAGGATTTCCGCTCGAAGCGGGCAAATGCTCAGGCCAGCGGAACAACGTTTGTTGACGGCTGCGCCACGGAGGGAGGAGAGCCGAAATCGCACGGCATGTCGCGCCGGAAAACGCCACAGCAGACCCCGGCGACGGCTGGGGCGACGCCGACTCCAGAGGACGATGACACCCGCGCTGGCGTGGTCAGCTGAAGAGCGTCTTGACGTCTTGGCCGGCCTCGCGGTATGATCCGCCCCCGAGCTTTTGAGTTGCACCTTGGACGCCGGGGCCGGGCTTCGTCCCGGGCCCCACCCGCAGAAAAGGATTTTCACGGGTATGTGGGACACCTCGCTTGGACCCCAGGGATGGGATGACGTTCCTCTCTTGCCGACCGTGCCCCAGCCATGGTGAGCGAGCAGCAGGCTGACGCCGTGGTGGTCTGGGCACCGGCCAAAGTCAATCTCTTCCTGGAAGTGCTGGCCAAGCGGGATGATGGCTACCACGAGATCGCCACGCTGATGTTGGCGGTCAGCTGGTACGACACGCTGGAGTTCAAACCAGGAGAGCCGGGGGTGGTTCGGTTGAGGTGCGATCACCCGACCCTCTCTGCTGGGCCGGACAACCTGGTGCTCCGAGCGGCGGACCGGCTGCGGCAACGGATCGGCCATCCCGGCGGGGCTGACATTCGCTTGACGAAGCGCATCCCGCTGGCCGCAGGTTTGGGCGGAGGTTCAAGCGACGCGGCGGCCACCTTGCTCGGGCTGAACCGGCTATGGGGACTGGGCCTGTCGGCCCACGAACTGGCCGATCTGGGCGCGGAACTGGGCAGTGACGTGGCGTTCTTCTTCAGCACGCCGGCTGCCTGGTGCACCGGCCGAGGCGAACGGGTGACTCCCCATCCTGTGGGGTGCCCTTTGCATTTCGTCTTGGTCTGCCCGCCGGTGGGACTGAGCACGGCCGAGGTCTATCGGCAGGTGGAGGTCCCACGCGAACCACGCTCCGGCGAGGAGATAGGCCAGGCGGTGGCCGACGGCGACATCGCGGCCGTCGGCCAACTGTTGCACAATCGCTTGCAGCCGGCCGCGGAGCGGCTCTGTCCCTTAGTGGCGGACTGGCACGCCCGGCTGGCGCGGTTGCAGCCGGCCGGGGTGTTGCTCAGCGGCAGCGGCAGCAGTCTGTTTGCTCTGTGCCGGGGCCGGCGCGAGGCCCTCGGCTTGGCCCGAACCGTGGCCACCATGCTGAACGAGGACGTTCAGCCACGCATCGGGGTGGTCCGAAGTTGCTGGTGACTCGCCGTGGAAAGTCGGCTGGCCACGTGGCCCGCCTTTTCTTCGGCGATTGGGAGTGTGCCACAGACGAAAAGGAGAACAACTGTGGTCATCACCGAAGTTCGCATCAAGCTGGTCGAGGAGAACAACGAACGCCTCCAGGCTTTCTGCTCGATCACCTTCGACAATGCCTTTGTGGTCCGCGATCTGAAAATCATCGAGGGCCCCAAGGGGTATTTCGTGGCCATGCCGAGTCGCAAACTGACCGATCGCTGCCCGCAATGCGGCACGAAAAACCACCTGCGGGCGCGCAACTGCAATCACTGCGGCACCCGCCTGGATGAAAACCGCGCCCTCCGCGGCCCGGACGGCCGAGCCAAGCTCCACGCCGACATCGCCCACCCCATCAATTCCGCTTGCCGCGAAATCATCCAGAACGCCGTCATCAAGGCCTATCACGAAGAAAAGGAGCGGGCCAAGCTGCCCGGCTACGTCTGTACCTACGACGATCTGGACGCCGACTATGACGACAGCTACGCGCAGATCGTCAGCGAGCTGAACACTACCCGAGGCAACTACCGCAGCCACGGCTCGCACGCTCCGCGGGGCACCCACGCCAAGTCCAGTTCGGTGGCCACCAGTGAGGACGACCGCTCCACCGGGTTCGGAGCGGGCATTCTGTAACGTCCCTGGCCGATACCCGGCGGGCACGAGGCGGCCAAGGCCGCCTCGTGCCCAGGCCTCCCCGTTCACCCGCGCACGCCTCGATGAGGGAACTCCCACTTCGCTTGGCGATCCTGAGCACGCCCCGTTCCGGCAACATCTGGGTGCAGCACCTCCTCAGTGCCCTGTACCATCTCGAACGGCTGGCCCCCAACGCGCCCCCATATGTCTCGTGGCACACCCTGCCGCCACGCTGCGTGCTCATTCTCCACTGGCGGCCGGAGGAGCAACTCCGTGGCCGACTCCGGCAACATGGCTTCCGTTGGCTGACTTTGGCCCGGCACCCTCTGGACGTTCTGGTGTCGATCCTGCACTTCGTCCTGCACGGGCCAACCGACCGCTGGCTATTGGGTCAGGGAGGCAACGAGGAGGCCATCGTCGGCGTCGGGCCGACCAGCGCGGCATTCTTGCAGTACGCGACCGGCCCCCGTGCGGCCGCCCTGTTGTCGATCACGCCGGCGTGGTGGGTATGCGCCGAGGGTCTGAAACTCCGCTACGAAGACCTCGTGGCTCATCCCGAGACGGAGTTACAGCGCCTGGTGGAAGCCCTTGGCGTGAGGCCCCTGCGGTCGATCAACGAGGCGATCGCTGCCAACGGTCTTGACACGATCCGAGCGCTGCACGCTCCGGCGGCGCATCATTTCTGGCAGGGGCAACCCGGCTTGTGGCGGCAGGTGCTGCCGGCCGCGGTGGCCCGAGCCATCGCCGCAGCTCATCCTGGGCCTCTGACCCAATTGGGTTACACGTGTGACCCAGACCCTACCTTGAGCGAAAACCGAGCCGAAGAACGCTGGCGGGAATTGACTTGGCCGGGATTGGTGGCGGACTTGCAGCAACACCGCCTGCTGCGGACGGCCCTGCGTGACTTGAACACCGAATTAGCCGCCCTCAAAGCTGAGAATCATCGGTTGCGGCACCAGCAGAAGCTCCTCCCGGCGTGAGCGCCGCTGCCGCAAAGAGGCGGCGCCCGGCCTGAAGGCCGGGCGCCGCGCAAAGACAAGCTGTGCAGCTGGTCGTGGGCCTCATGGGGGCGACGTCGGCAGGATCTCCTCGTACTCCGACCAGTCCTCGGCGTTGCCGATCTTGGCCGGCACGATGAGCAGGTCGTCGTTCATTTCGTCCTTGGTGAAGATTTTGCGGAACTTAGTGACGAACTGCCCTTCCTGAAGGTGCCCGAGTAACAGCTTGAGCTGCTTGATGTCCGCCTCAGGGGCCGACCGGACGAGATAGCCGGCCGGGCGCTCCTTCATGTACTTTTCCAGTCGCTCATTGATGACCTTAAAGACCGCCTCAGCCTTCTTGGGGTCGCGGATGTCGGCCTCAGTAAATCCTTGGTCAGGATCGGGGAGGGTTTCCGAGAACGGCGCCTCACCCTTCAGGAGTTTGATGTCGTCGCTGGTCAGCTTCTTGGCCCATTCCAGCGTCGTGGCGATCCGTCCCTGGCGATTGGGCTGGGGCCGCTGGCCGCTCACAAAGCCGAAGCCCAACTGCTGACCGCGCTGCAACAACGCCGGGATGGCTGGCTCGGCCGCCCGCAGCCACTGGTCCGCCTTGCCGGGCAGATCGTCCGAGCCAAACGTCCCCTTGTTGTACCAGCCCCGGGCGTTTTGCAGCATCGGGATCCACTGGTATTGGTACGTCATGTCGCCCGGGAGATCGACCTTGTACGGCGCCTGCACGTAGAACAGCGCCTCCGTCTGGTCCCGAACGCTGATTTGCGTGATCTTCAACGGATAAATCAACGTGTCCGAGGTGAAGCGGAAGCGCGTTGGCGTGACCTCGCCGACGTAGCTGCCGTCCGGGGCCCGCTTCATCTGCATCGTGTCGATCTTCATCACCGTGAAGAACCACTTTTTCTGCACGTAGAAGTCGAGCGTCGCCTCATCCCCGGCGTAGTGGTACTTGTTCTCTTTCAGCCAGGTGTACAAGTCGTCGGCCCGCTCGGCGGTGATGATTTTGTAATCCAGCGAGCCAACCACGCCGGACTCCAGCACGCGCACCGTGCTGCCTCGGTCTCTCAGGATCTGACCGTCGCCCGCAATACCCGCCTTCGCGGGCGATGCAAACAGCGGCCTCGGCAACAGCTTGGACTCCGGGAACTTGCGCTGCTTTAGAATGGTGAATACCGCCAGTTCCTTGAAGAAGTCCCGCGGCATCTCGTCGAGCTTCGGCCGGCTGGGTGTGGGAATCACCATGCCGAAATCGAGAGCGTTCCCCTCGAACTTCGGCTGCACGGTGAACGACTCCACCTTGGCAGCGGGATCCCACGTAATGAACACTTTCTGCCCTGGCTGAAGGACGTCCTTCTCCTTGGCGGAGAAGTAGCAGCACGCCGAATCCGCCGGTGGCGGGCTGACCCCGATGCACACCGCAGCCACCAAGCCGGCCGCCAGCCAGGGACACAACCGCATCTTGGGCATGGTCTGGCTCCTTTCAGGAAGAGTGACCTACACTACCCCACCTACTGAGACGATAGAGCGGCAAGTCTGGATTGGTCCGAATCATCATCCGAGTTGTGACTGTCTATTCCGGACAGCATTCTACTCGGGCACGGAGTTGTCGGCACCCCATGTCAAGGCGACGGATGCACCCATCGCTTCGGACGGGGTTTTACGCTCGAGGCGGCGGTTTTTCCCCCAACGCGCCGATTCATTGTTTCGCCCACGCGGGGCACGCGGCGAGCGCGAGCCAATAAATCTCCCTGTGTCCCCAGCACGCGTCTCCCATCCTCAAGCCAGCGCAGACCGATATTTTACCCTCAAACTCTCATCCGGCACACCGATTCAGCGTTTCGCGCTGGCTCCACCCTTCCAATCTCCAAATCCAACGATCCAGGATCCCACGCCCCAGCAGCTCGTGGGGGGGACGCCGGCCGTCGGGTCCAGCGTCTGAAGATCCGCCTTGCATTCTGGCAATGATCTGGCAAATTGGATAAAGAAAAACATGGAACAGAGACGGAGCGCGTCTGCACGGGCTGGCGACTCGGCAGCCCTGTCGCGCCGTTCGCAACACAATCGACGTTTGATAAGGTTTTCTTTCCCAGGAGTCACCATGCGCTTTCGGCAATGGGTGAAGCGTTGGCTGATGAAGGCCCTGCGGCGTCGCCCGGTCCGGTCGCGCTCACGGCGCCAATACCGGCCTGCGGCAGAAGCTCTCGAGTCCCGCGACCTGCTTGCCGTCAGCTTCCTCGACCCCACCACTCTTTTCAGCCAGCCGTTCACCGTCCCGGCCGGAAAAGACCTCCTCATCCCCCTGACCGCCAGCACCGATCTGGTCGGTAATGCGGTCAATTTCACTGTCACCAGCAGCAACTCGGCAGTGACGGCCAGCATCGTTACCGGAGGCCGCAGCCTCGACTTGGAGGTCGCCGGCGATGGGTTCTCGGGCCATCTGATCTTTCGGCTGTTTGAGGATCTGGCGCCGGTCACGACGTCGCGGATCATTTTTCTGGTCCAGTCGGGCTTTTACACCACCCCGGCTCCGCTGACGTTCCACCGCATCATCGACAACTTCATGGCCCAGGGTGGCGATCCCAACGGCGACGGCACGGGGGGCACCGGCACCAAGTTCCGCGACGAGTTCCACGCCAGCCTGACCTTCACCAGTCCCGGCCTGCTGGCGATGGCCAACTCCGGCGACGACACGAACGACTCGCAATTCTTCATCACCGACATCGACGTGCCCCTCGGGAGCATGGCCCAGCACCTCAACTTCAACCACACGATCTTCGGCCAGCTGGTGAGCGGCTTCAGTACGTTTCAGGCATTGCTGGCCACCCCGGTGGTGGCGCAGAATTCGCCGTTTAACAACGAAGTCAGCCGACCGGTGGTGCCGCCGACGATCCAAAGCGCCACGGTGTTTGTGGACAATCAGAACGGCGTTTTGCGGATTTCGCCTCCGGCCGGGTTCGTAGGCAGCACCACCATCACCGTCACTGCCGACGATACCAGCGGCCCCGTCAGTCGCAGCTTCACCGTCAACGTTGTGGCCGACGGCATCAACGACCGCCCCTTCCTGGGACACATCCCGGACGTGACCACCTCCCGGGGAACTGCCGTCACCATCGACCTGCCGGCCACCGACCTGGAGAACGACCCGCTGACGTTCGTGGTGCGCGATCCGAACAACTTCGCCAACAACCCGCCGAATGTCACGGTGTCGATTAACCAAACGGCCCGCCGTGCCACGATCACCCCGAATCCCGGCTTCGTCGGCACCGTGGAAATGCTTGTCGGCGTCCGCGACCAGATTCCGCGCGACGGCAACCCGGACCTGAATGCCCGCAGCCAGTTCGACACCCAGCGGGTCACGCTCACGGTCACCGGCGCCGTGGACCTCGACGCCGATAGCGACACCGGCCTGTTCAACGACGACAACTACACCAACGACTCGACACCAAGCTTCACCATCTACGCTCCGCCGGGTCAGACGGTGCAGGTCCAGGTCAACGGCGGCCCGGCCTTGGGCACCAGCGAAACCAGCCCCGGTATATACCGGGTCACACTCCCGGCGGGCCAGGTCCAGGTCGGCCACAACGTCATCACGGCCACCGCCAACGGCGAACCAGTGGGCGGTCCGATGACCTTCACCTATGCTCCGAGCCAGCTCAGTTTCTACGTCGTCCCTGGGGCACCGGGCACCCCGCAAACCGTCACCTTCGAGCATGTCTCCTCGGAGTCGGCCTTCCGCAACGAACTTGGCGCTTTTGTGGTCGATGATTTCGAGGGCCGCGTGAATGGCCTGCTGCCCAACGCTCCCGGTTACGCGCAGGCGGCCCTCAGCAGCCCGAGCCGCCAAGTCCTCGTCGCCCGCAACGCACCGGTGGGGGCGACGGCGAGCATGAACCTTCAAGGTGGGCAGATCCTCGGCTTCTACCTGATCCAGAATGGCACCACCGCCCAATTCCTCGCCGGCAATCCGACGAACTCGCTGGCGGGCAACGGGCCGGTGGCATTTTTCAGCTTCATCGGCGCCAACCCGGACGGCGTCCGCCACGCTCAGGCCGTGGGCGACCCGACCCAAGGGCGGGTGATCTACGGATGGGAAGACCTGACGGGTGGAGGCGACAGTGACTACAACGACAACGTCATTCTGGTGCGGACGGCGGGGACCGCCGCCGCGGCCGACGAGGCCTTGCGCGTCCCGGCAGGTCCGGGCCGCGACGTGACCCTGTCGTTCCAGCTGCAAACGGCCTTGACGTCGCAGCTGAACTCCAACCCGACGCTGCAACGGCCAACCGCCGCCGGCGAATTCGGCTTCTTCCGGGTGGACGATGCCACCGGCCGCATCGGCGACCTCAGCCCTGGCGACGCAGGTTATGCCCAGGCCGCTCTCTTGGCCCGCACGGCGATCTTCGCCTTCGGCACCCCCGCCCTCTCCACCCAGACCGTCACCCTCCCCGGCGGCACGTTGATCGGCTTCTACCTCATCCCCGGCAGCTCCGCGGCCGACTTCCTCGCCACTAACCCGTCCAACGCCGTCAATGGCAGCCCCGTGGCCTTCTTCTCCTTCGACGCCGCAAACCCCGACAATGGCCGGGAGCACTTCCGCAGCTACAGCCCGGAGCGAATCAGTCGGCCACTCCCCGACGTTGACTCGCCCATCCGCATCCACGCCCTTGATCAACTCTTCGGCACTTCTGCCGATTACGACGACTTGCTGGTGACATTGCTCATCGCCCCCTGATTCGCCGCTCCAGAGGGTGACTCGCAGGTGAAGGCCATGGCCTTCGCCTGCGACCGGCCACACCCGGGATCGTCAGGAATTGCCCCAGGATCGGTCATTTACCCAGGTCCACCGCGATCAGCTCCCGATCGTCGCGGACGAAGAGCCGGCCATTCGCCAAGGCAGGGTGGGCCCAGGTCTTGCCGCAGATTTTCGCCCGGGCGAGTTCGCGGTAGCCTTTCGGGTCCGGGTCGATCAGGACCAATTGGCCGTCATCATCCAGCAGCAGCAGCCGATAGTCCGCGGTGCGCAGCATGGCGGCGTGGTAGCGGCCAATGCGCGGCTTATTCCACAGTTCTTTGCCCGTCTGCGGATCGACGCAGCGGAGCGTCGCGGACGGCGGCGGAATGACCGTGCCGGTGACCATGTAAAGCTGGTCCTTGCCGACGGCTACCGGGGTGGAGAAGTAGCACGTCAGGGTCGGTGCCGTCCACTTCTCCGCGACCTTGGGCTTGCCGTCCTGCTCCGTCAGGTTCAAGGCCACGCTGCCGCGGGTCACCGAGCTGGCCACGAGAAAGTCGTTGATGCGCACCGGGGTCGAGGAGCTTTCGCTGAGCAGGTCCACGAAGGGAAATTGCCAAAGGATGGAGCCGTCGGCGGGTTTGAGGGCCAGCAGGCCTTTCTGCGTCAGGAAGACGACTTGGCGGCGGTCCCCCTCGCCGAAAGCAATCGGCGACGAGTAACTGGCGGGGTCGTCGCCGGCTTTCCAGACGACGCTGCCTTGGTCCTTATCAAACGCCACCACCGACGCACCCTTGGCGCCGACGTTTACCAGCAGCAAGTTGCCCTCGATCAGGGGTGACGAGGAGACGCCGAACGTGAGGCTGGGCGGTTTGAATTCTTTGGCGGTATCCACCTGCCAAAGCTGTTTGCCATCGGTCACGTCGAGGCAGGTGAGGATGCCGGTGACGCCGAGGGTATAGACGCGCCGACCGGAAATGATGGGGGTGGAACGCGGGCCGTTGCCGAAAATGCTGGTAAAGCTGCCGCGCGGGTAGGCCACCCGCCACTGCACGGTGCCGGTGCCGGCATCGACGGCGAGCACCTCCTCGGCGTCTTTGTCAAGGACCTTGACGTGGACGATCACTCGCCCGTCGGCAACGACGGGCGAGCTGTGCCCTTCGCCGACCGGCAGCCGCCAGGCGACTTTCGGCGGTGCGGTCCACGGGACGACCTTCTCGACGGTGGAGCCATCGCGGGCAGGGCCGAGCCATTGCGGCCAATCCGCTGCCAAGCCCGTCATGGCCGCCCAACCAATCAGCACCAGCGACCGCAAGCGACGCATGTCATTGATCCTCATCACGAGGTCTGGGGGCCTTCGCCTCGTTGAGGAAATGATGCAACGGGGCATAGCACCAGTCAACGCCCCGCTCCCGGGCCAGCTTTTTCAACCGGGACAGGTACTTCTCGGTGAGGGCGTGGGCGGTTTCCTGGTAGGACGGGTCGCAGAAGAAAATGCGGCAGCCCAAGGGTCGCGGCTCGCGGGCCGTGCAGAGATGGCCCTGCTGAAAGGGACAGAAGTCGGGCGAAACCGGTGCCTCGTAGGGAGGGGCGCCCGCGAGCAACACCTCGGCCTCGAGGTTGCTGAGGTACAACACGTGTCCGTACTCCTTGAACCGGCAGCAACGTCCGCTGGCGAGACAGACCGGCCCAGCGGCGGCCACCTCGGCATCGACCTCTCGGTAAAGGTCAAGCACCTGACGACGCAGGACGTTGGACACGGCGTCACTCATGGACGCAAAGCCGAACCCGCGGGGCAATCCTTGGTCAGGAGGCGATCACAAGCGAATCACTTTCATCCGCCGGGTAATCTCCTCCGCCGGAATCAGGTCTCCCTGGCCCGAGCCGGGGCAGATGCGGCAGGTCCGCTCCCAGTCCGCCGGCGTGGCGAGGTTGCTTTCCCAAAACGGCCAGGTGCGGCACTGCCGCGGCCGCACCGGGTAAATCGTGCAGCCTTGGCTCGGGTCGTAAAAAATACAATCCCCGTTCGCCTTTTCGCGGAGCGTGCGTTTGCCGCGGAGCGGCCGACTGTACAGGGCTGTGGTCTGGTCGAGCGGTTCGCCTCGAAACGAGGCGATGGCCGCCAACTCCTCGGCGTTGACCCAGACGACGCCAGGCGTGCCGGTGCAGCAGTGGCCGCAGCGGGTGCAACGGAAGCGGAGGCCGGCGTGGTACCACGGCTCGGGCATGGCAGTCTCCCCGGACAACTAACGGTGAGCGTTTCGATCATCATACCGACTCTCAACGAAGAAAGCTGCCTGGCGGCGACCTTGGCCCATCTCCGCGCCCAGCGGCCCAGGGAGATCATCGTCGTGGACGGGGGCAGCGACGACGCAACGTGTCGGCTGGCGACAGCGGCGGACCGACTCCTGACTGGCCCGCGGGGGCGGGCCAGCCAGATGAACTTAGGCGCGGCCCACGCCACCGGCGATAACCTCCTCTTTCTTCATGCCGACTGCATGCTCGCTCCCGGAGCCTTGGACGAGATGGAACATTGGCTGCGTCGCCCCCATGTCGCCGCCGGCTGTTTCACCATGCGTACCCAGGCCGATGGTTGGCCCTACCGTTGCATCGATGCCTGTGCCACGGCGCGGGTCCGCCTGACCGGCTTGATCTACGGCGACCAGGGCTTGTTCCTGCGCCGTCTCCTCTTCGAGCGACTGGGAGGCTTTCCGCCAGTCAAATTTATGGAAGACGTGGTCTTCAGCCGCACGCTGCGCCGCTGTGGTCGAATCGTTGTGGCTCGAGCACTCATTCACGTCTCGGCCCGCCGGTGGCAGCGGATTGGACTGGTGCGCCAGACGCTGCGGAACTGGACACTGACGGCCTTGGCGGCTGCCGGGATACCACCCGACCGATTGGCCGCCTATTATCCGGTCGTCCGCTAGCCCGGCATCGGCCCCTCATCGACGTGGATCAGGCCGAGGACCTGACCGGGGACCACGGGGTCATCGGGGAGGGCGCACTGCTCCGCCAAGCGGCCGGTGGCGGGTGCCGGGACGTCGAACGTCACCCCGCCTCCAACGACTTCCACCAGCCGATCGCCTTCGTAAACCGCGTCCCCCGGGTCGGCGAACCAGACGCTCAACCGCAGCGGGCCGGCCCCGAGGTCAGGCAGGACGATGGCCCTCTGCATGGTCAGGTAGCAACTCCTCGGCGTGATAACTGGAGCGGACAAACGGCCCGCTGGCGACTTGCCGGAACCCCAAGCACCGTGCCAAGTCGCCGAGGCGGTCGAATTCCGCGGGAGGCACATAGCGCACCACCGGGATGTGCTTCAACGTCGGCGCCAAGTACTGGCCCAGGGTTAAGACATCGCAGTCCACGGCGCGCAGGTCGGCCCACACATCGAACAACTCGTCGATCGTTTCTCCCAACCCCAGCATCAAGCCGCTTTTCGTGATGATGCTCGGATCGGTCCGCTTGACTCGGGCCAAAAGATCGAGGCTGCGGCGGTAGTCGGCCAGGCCGCGGACCTTGCGGTACAGTCGAGGCACGGTTTCCAGATTGTGGTTGTAAACTTCCGGTCGGGCCTCGACGACCCGGTCGATAGCCGCGGCGTGGCCGCGAAAGTCCGGCGTCAATACCTCCACCGTCGCGCCGGTGCGGCGGCGAACCGCTAGGATGCAGCGATAGAAATGCTCCGCTCCGCCATCGGGCAGGTCGTCCCGGGTCACCGACGTGATGACCACGTGCCGCAACCCCAGCCTGGCGGCCGCCTCGGCCAAGCGCTCTGGTTCGTCGTCGGCCACGGCCGCGGGCTGACCCCGGGGCACCGAACAGAAGCCGCAGGGCCGAGTACAGACATTCCCCAGAATCATGAACGTCGCCGTGCGGCGGGCATAGCACTCCGGCCGATTAGGGCAACGGGCGTTCTCGCACACCGTCTCCAGCCGCAAGTCCCGCAGAAGTTGCTGCGTGAAGAAATTCTCATTGCCTCGGGGCAGCGGACGCTTCAGCCACGGCGGCAGTCGACGCCTTGGCTCGGTTCGTAAGTGGGTGGCAGTGGATACCAGCGGCAGGGGTCGCATATCCATGATTATAGGCGCCCGGATGACTAGGCGAACGCGCGGGCGGGCGCCACGACGGAGCATCGAGATGCGGTGCCGATCAGCCCAACCCAAGTTCCTGTGGCGCATGCCACCTCAAGAGCGTGGCTTGGCTCAGGCAAACCGCAGCAGCACCTTGCCTCGCGCCTGGCTGGCCGCCGCCACGGCGGCGGCCAGCTGCTCGAGCGGATACATCGCCGCCACCTCGGTCGTCAGCACCCCGCGCCGCATCAGCCGCACGATGCCACGGAACAGGCGGAGCATCGTCAGTGGTCCTTGATCGCGGGCCCACTCCGAGAGCCAGAAACCCTCGATGGTTTTGTGGCCGACCATCAAGTCGCGGGGCGAAAGCGTCATCGGCTCGCCGGAGAGCGTACCGAAAACGAGCAGTCGGCCATGTCGGGCCAAGGTCTCGATCAGTTGAGCAGTCAGCGGCCCACCAACGGGGTCGATGGCGAAGGGGACCCCCACCCCATCCGTGAGGGCGCGGACGCGATCCAGCAGTATCTCGTCGGCCGTGCAGACGACCGCGTCGGCCCCGAGCCGGAGCAACTCGTCAATTTGCTCGCGGCGGCGAACGACGTTCAGGGTGCGGAAGCCGTCATGTCGGCCCAGGCGGACGACCATCCGGCCGAGGGCGCTCGCGGCGGCGGTTTGCAGAAGCCAGGCGCCGCGGGGTACCCGAAGCACGTGCCGCACCATCACCACGGCCGTGGCGGGATTCACGAAAAAGCACGCCGCCTGCTCGTCCGGGATGTCAGTAGGAATCGGGACGACGTGGCGAGCGGGGACGACGACCTCCTCTTGCCAGTTGCCGCCTTGGGCATTGAGGACGGCGACACGTCGGCCCTTGCGCAGCCGGCCGAGCCAACCGGGGCCAGCAGCCGTGACGACCCCCACGCCCTCGAAGCCAGGCGTCGCCGGTAGCCTGGGCCGTTGGCCGTAAACGCCGCGAATCATGGCGAGGTCGGAGGGGTTAATGGGGCTGGCCAGCATGCGGACTCGGACTTGGCCCGGGCCAGGCGCGGGCCGAGGAACCTCGCGCAGCTGAAGGACTTCGGCCGGCTCTCCGAAACGCTCAAAGATCGCCGCTTTCATCGACGCCCGGCCTCCACGACCCCAAGAATTCCGGCACTTTTTCGGCCCAAGATGCAGAAAATGCCTGTTTTTCCGAAAGAAACGATTGACAATTCACTCGCCGGCTTCTACTTTTCGCACTTATCGTGCAGGATCGAAAGCACCAACGTGATCGACAGGAGATCATCCATGGCTGGAGTCAAACCTGCCACCAAGTCGGAGACGTATCGGGCATTGGCGGCGGCCACCGGCCTGACCCGTCAGCAGATCAGCTCCGTCTTTGAGGAATTGGCCAACCTCATTCGCCAGAACCTCGGCAAGAAAGGGCCCGGTGTCTTCACGGTCCCCGGACTGCTCAAGCTCAAAGTGGTCCGCAAGCCCGCGACCAAGGCCCGCAAGGGCATCAATCCATTCACCAAGGAAGAGGTGATTTTCAAGGCCAAGCCCGCCCGCAATGTCGTCAAGGCCCAGCCTCTCAAGAGCCTCAAAGAAATGGTCAAGTAAGCGCCACTCGGCCAGGGACTCCACCGTGGCCGGCGGTGCCGGCACGCCGGCCACGGTCGGCTCGGCTCAAGGCCCCGCCCCGGATCAGTCTCTCTCATTCCCTTCGTTAGCACTCATCGCTTTGTCCTTCATCATGGCTTGAAACCCAAGCAAAATCGGCCCTGTGTCTCTAAATCTCCGCCTGAAAACGGGCACTGCGTCAACATCTCGCGAATCGACGTGAGTCGCTGTGGCCCTCGTTGCGCGTCATCGCGGCCAAGGTCACCACGGCGGGCCGGGCCAGGAGGCTCACCGGCCGTGCTGCCTTCACCGAGCGCTTCCCAAGGGGGCGTTGCTCCGTTCGGCGGCCAGGCACCGCTCCAGCCAAGCGGTCAAGTCCCGGATGAAAACTTCCGGGTCCGGCTCAAACTCGAGCGTGTGGTGCGCCCCGGGATAGACGATGATGTCCCGCGGTCCCAAGGCAATCTGCTCGACATAATGCCGAGTCGCGGCGTTGTCGATGATTCGGTCCTTCTCGGCCAACATCAGCAGGACCGGGATGGTGATCTGAGGCGGCCACAGACGCAGGTAGCCGTCGAGCCGGCCGTTTTCATACGCCATTCGGGCCGTGGCCCGGCGGAGCATGCACGGGTCTTCCGCGATGAACTTCTGCCAGTGTGGCGAGGCGGTAAACAAGTCGGGGTCGCTCAACGGAATCTGGAACATTGCCCCTGGAAAGGCCTTGCAGCAGAAGAGGATGACCAGCCGCTTGAGCCAGGCGGTCCGCAGACGGGGAAAGAAACCGGGGCAAAGGAGTGCCAGTCCCTGCACGACTCCGGGATGCCGGCGTTGCAACGCCGTGCCAATCTTGCCGCCCCACGAGATGGCGATCAGGTAGGTGGGCAAGCGGGCTGTCTGGCGAAGATGCCGCAGAAACTCGGCGATGTCGTCCACCAGGCGACGCCAGTAGGGAACATCCCCTCGTTCCCGTTCGTTCAGGCCCGCGCCACGCCGGTCGAGGAAAAATACCTCATAGCCGGCTTGGCACAGACGTTGGCAAGAGTAGGTATACCAACCGCCGTGGCTCTGGATGCCGTGGATGCCGACGACGCGGGCCTTGGGCGTGCCGGCGGGTTGAAAATGCCGGTATTTCCATTCGTAACCGTCGCCAGCCGTGAAGCTCCTGATCTGGAATGGCGATTCAGCCAAGGATCGTCTCCTGGCGAATGAGGACGCGCCGAAGCGCTTCGCTGTTCACGCTCACTCCGAGACCCGGTCCCGACAGGGCCGGGGCCCAGCCGCCCCAGCCGAAAGTCAAGTCCCTGGTGCCCAGCGGTTCGCAGACCAGGTGCCGGTCATACGATCCTTCGACGGCCCGAAGGCCGGCCACGCTGGCGGCGAAGTGCCGCCCCGCCGCGGACAACAGGGCCGTCTCGCCGATCTGGCATCCCAGCTGGTAGCCGCGTCCATGCTGTCTGGCCAGCTGGGCGAGCCGAAGCGATGGGATAAACCCGCCACACTTCGACAGCCGAATGTTGAACAGGTCGCACGTCCCCCGGGCGATGGCGTCTTCGGCGTCGAGGCGACTGCATAGCGACTCGTCCAGCATAATCGGCACGCAGACGAGTCGGCGTATCTCGGGGAGCGCCCCGAGGAACTCATGCGGCACCGGCTGCTCCACGGCACTGATTCCGAACGGCTGCAAGGCGCGAATGCGCTCCACCGCCTCGGTCGGGGTCCATGCCTCGTTGGCGTCCACGCGAATGTCCACGGAGCGACCCACGCACCGCCGGATGATCCGCAAGCGGCGAACG
>JANWYO010000139.1 GCA_025055215.1 Gemmataceae bacterium | reverse complement strand
GGGGCCGGGGGCGGGGCGGCGGCGGCGCCGGCGGCCCATTCGGCCCCCGGCTGGGGGGGTTGGCCCCCCGGGGCCGGGTGGGGGGGGGGGGGCGGCGGCTGCGCCCGCCCCCGCCACCGCCGCCTGCCGACGCGCTTCCTCCTCCAGCGCTCGCTCCCGCGCCGCCAACTCCTCCGCCCGACGTCGCAGCTGCTCCTGCAACGCCGCACGCACCTCTTCCGCTCGACTCAGGGCCGCATCCCGTTCCCGCAAGGCCCGCCGATCCGCTTCGACTCGCTCTTGCCAGTCGCGCAGCTGCTCCGCCCGTGCTCGAAGAAGGGCCGCCTCTTCCTCTTGCTGGGCCTGGAGCGCCTCAAGCTCGCGGGCCTTCCGTTCCAGGTCGGCTTCCTGGGCTGTCAGCTTGTCTTGGGTGTGTCGCAGCTGAGCAACCGCTTGCTCCATCAAGCCGGCCCGTTCGTCGAACCTTTGCTTCTCCTGCTCGTATGCCTGGCGTTGCGCGTCCAGTTCCTGGTGCAGCCGTTCGGCCTGCTCCAGGCGGCGTTGGACCTCTGCTTCCCTCTCTTCCAGCGCCGTGCGCTGTTCCAGGACCAGTCGGGCTTCGCGGGCGATCTCTTCACGCATCCGTTCGAGCCGCACACGCAGGGCGGCTAACATCGCTTGCTGGCCCTCAAGGGCCGCCAAGCGCTGTGTCAGCTGGTGCTGCCGCTTCTCTTGCTCGGCCCGCTGCGCGGCCAAAGCGTCGGATTCCTCTTTAATTCGCGAGTGCCAAGCGTCCAGCTGACGCGCTTGCTCCTCGAGGTGTTGGCTTTCCTCGTGCAGGCGGGCGGCGCATTGGTCGGCCTGCTGTTCGCGTGCCTCCAGCTGCCGCTGCCGCTCCTCCAAAGTTGCCGCCAGCCGATCGAGTCGCACCAGATCGGCCTGATGTTGGGCCTGCCCTTGCTCCAGAGACCGACGCTGCCGTGCCAATTCCTCCCGGTCGGCATCGACTTGGCGTTGCCACTCCGCTTGGAGCTGGTCGAGTTGCTGGCGTTCAGCCGCTTGTCGTTGTCGCTCTTCGGCGATGGCCGCCCGCTCTCGCTCCAGGTGCTCGAGTTGTTGCCGACATTCCTGCTCGATCTGTTCGCGCCGCCGATACCAGATGACGCGGTCGGCTTCGAGCTGCCTTGTTTGCTCTTCCAGCTGTCGAAAGCGCTCCTCCAGGCTGGGACCGGTTTCGGGCGAGGGCGTTTCCAGGTGGACGAGCAGTTCGATGTCGCCGAAGCGGAGCCGATCGCCGTGGGCAAGGACAGCTTCGGCGCAGGCTTGGCCATTTCGGAGCACCGTGGCCGAGGGGGCAAGTTTTCGGAACAGGAGGCCTGCCGCCGTCGGCGTAATCAGGGCCAGGACGGGGGGTTGGTCGAGGCCGACGACCCGCAAATCGCAGCCGGCGACGCTGCCGATGAGAAAGCCAGCTGCTCCCAGTTGGAGTTGCGAACCCTGACCGGGACCGCGGCAGATTTCCAGCGTTACCGAGCCGGGTCGGGGGGCCGCCTCAGCGGGATGCGGACCAAACGGAGAGGCAGCGGGCATACCGGCAACCTGCGCGGGTTGGAGGCTCATCCACGCTGACGCCGCGACGGCACGGCGTCGCGGCGTCCCTTACCCGATCGGGCCGGTTTTGGGAAGGCCGATTGACGGCCGGGGTATCTCCCTCAACCTGCTCATGGAGCGGCCGGGTCGGCGGCCGCAGCCGCGGGAGCGACTTTGAGGATTACGTGGAAGCCGAAGTCTTTCTTGGCGGCGCCGTGGAACGGGTCGCTGTAGACGATCCACGTAGGATTGAGGGCCGGTGCCGGGGCGAACTCGGCGGCCGCCGCGTGCCCCGGGATCACGGCGCGCCATGATTGCGCCGCCAGAAGGCCCAGGGTCTGTCGCAGGCGATAGCGTCCAGGCTTAACGGGGACCGTCATCGGTCCCTCGCGAGCATAAATCGAGCGGTTTTCCTTGCAGCTGGCAACTTGAGCGGGTACACAGAGCGTCGCCAGCTCGACTTCCTGAGAGTCCGTCAAGAAGCTGAGGCGGGCGCATGCGTGGGGCATTTCAGCATTGCCGCGGCAGGGATTCCGCAGCAGTCCGACGACGCGCCCTTGGAGCGAAAGCGTCGCGTCTGCCAGGTCCGGCTTGTCGAATACGATGACAAAGTCCTGACAGACCTCGGTTTCGAGAGTGGCACGCGACGGGCACAAAGGAAGCCCGCCCGCGACCGCCACTCCGGTGACGGTGATGAGGAGCGTGTCCGGGGCCGGTTGTCGGACGTCGATGTTGCCACCGCCGGTGTGGGCGTGACCGTGTTTGGTCGGTGTGGCCCGAGCATCGGCCGCGCCGAGACGAAAACTGACGGCCGGGTCCGCCCCGTGGCTGGCTCCCGCCGCCAACACCGCCCAGACGATGGCCCAGCGACAACGTGGTGTCATGACTTTCCCTCCCGACGATCTCAAGGCACTGCCTTCATGCCCGCGCCACCTCCTCCACCAGGCAGCGACTCACCAACGAAACTGGTACTGCACGTAGAACAACTCGGGCGACCCGGGATCCCCCGTCTCTTTGATGAACCGGCCGGCAAACAGCTTCGACCAGCCGATGAGGATGTCCTGGTGGGCGTCGAGGTGGATGTTGGCCAGCAAGTCGATTTCGCGACCGACATCGCGGCCGGCGCGACCCGTCGGGTCGCGGCGGATCGGCACGCCCCCGGCGTTGAACAGCGGCGACCGCGGCTGGTCCAGCCAAAAGCAGTGAACCTGAGCCAGGCACGTGATCCACCGCGTGGGATAGAAGGCAATCTGGCCGTTGAGGTCGCGGATATTTTGCCGGCCGACCAGGTCGAGATAGCCGAGGTAGTAGTGGCCGAAGGGGAAAAGCTGGTTGAACGTCGAGAAGGTGGCTCCCTGGCCGGGGTTGGGATCACCCGAGGCCCAGTCCCAGGCCAGCCAGAACTGCGGCACGGTCGGAACTTCGGCAAAGCGGTAGCCGACACTCGCCGTCGCCGCTCCCGCGAGCATCCGCTGGTTGACCCATCGGCCGAATTGAAACATCCCCTCAAAGTCCCAAAGCCAGCGGCGGTCGTAATCCCCCACCCAGCGAATGCCCAGAGTATTGATGTCGAAGCCACCCCGAACGCCGTCTCGGCCAAGAAAATCCGGGCGGTCAAAGGTCCGGTTCAGCAGATAAAGGTCGGCCGAGGTCCCCGGTTTCGGACGGTGCGTGCCCCACAAGCCCGCAAACGTCTGATCCGGGTCTATCCAGTCGAAGGCATCCGCATCGATACGGATCGGCTGCACGAGAAAGGCGTGAACGTCGATGCGCTCTCCCTGACGGAAGGCCCACAGTCCCTGAAAATTGCGGAGGGTGTTCACCCACTCCAACGGTGAAATCAGCCGCTCCGAGCCCAGGAGCATCTCAAAGCGGCCGACCCGCAGATAGGCGTTTTTGCCTCCCAGCTCGAAGAGCTTCCAGTCGATAAACAGATCGACCATGTCCGCCGGGTTCTCGTCGATGGCGAGCGGAGGAAGTTCGTGGCCGGCACTCTCGCCGGAGAGAAACTCGGCAAACAGACGGAATTGGTCGCGGAAGCACAGGTCGAGATAAAAGATTTCCCGATAGAGGTTGTATTCGTTGTTGCTTCCCGTCAGTCGGCTGTCCACTTCGTTCATGTAGCGGTAACGAAACTCGCCGCCGCTGCTCAGCAGCCAGTTATCGAAGAGGTGGATTCGCTTCAGCGGGTCAAAGATGTCGAGCTGCGTGTTGTCCGGTCGCTCCAGGTAGCGAAAATCGGCATCGTAGAACGGAAAGGCCTTCAGGCTGAACGCTGGATAGGGGAATAGCGGCGGACTGGGGCGACGTCGGCCTAGCAGCAGATCGTAAAGTGAATAATAGCCCGCATCGCGCGGCGCCAGCAGAAAACCGCCCAGCCGGGGGAAGATCATCAGTTCCGGCACCCGGAGCCAGGGTGACGGTAGCCGGGGTTCGTCGTCGGCCTCGGCATCGGTCGCATCTTCCTCAACGGCAGTGTCCCACAGCAGCGGCGGCTTCTCCTGGGCGGCCGCAGGTTCCGCGCCACTAACAAGTCCGAGCAGCGCCACCGCCGTCACGACTGCCCCGGCCAACGCTCGGCCAATGGTCCTCATCAGCTGCTTCCGAGAGTCACTGCTTTTGTGTCGTCGGCGGGCCTTCCCGCCGGGCGTGTCAGGGCCATTGAAAGGGAGAGGCGGTCGGCACGGTGGCGCCGGTCCTTGGGGTAGGTCGGAAGGGAGCGCCCCCCAGGGTGAGGCATGGCGGCGGTCGCCGCTCTTGGGAGGGCCGAAGGGGCCAGCATGAGCGGTACGGTTGACACGACTTGCGCGGACGACCACCCGACCGGCCGGGCACCGGGCAACTGCCCGCCGCCCGGCCCCCCTCGGCCATCGGCTACGCCAACTCGTCGTAGACCGCCAGCGTTTCCCGGGCGCAACGTTCCCACGAGAAAGTGGCCGCGCGCCGCAGCCCCTTTTCTCGCAGCTCCGCTTGCAGCTGCGGATCATCCGCCACCCGCACGATGGCGGCCGCAAACGCCTCCGGATCGCGAGCGTCGGCCACGACGCCCGCCTCCGCCACGGCCTCGGCCACCCCTGGGGCGGCGGACGCCACCACGGGAGTGCCACACGCCATCGCCTCCAGCATCGGCAATCCGAAACCCTCCATCAACGACGGAAAGGCAAAGAGGGTAGCTCCGGAATACAGCGCCCGCAATTCCCCCAGCCCTACATACCCGGTGAAGACAACCTGCCCCTCCAGCTTCAGGCTCGCGACCAACCCGGCCAGCGATTCACCGACGCGGTATGGCTCCCCCACGAGCACCAGCTGCAAGTCGGGTCGCCGGACCATCACCCGGGCAAAGGCTCGTAACAGGCCGGCCACGTTCTTGTGGGCGTAAGTGCGGCTGACGCTCACCACATACGGTGGCCGCACTCCCCGCTTTCGCCATGTCGCCTGAAGCAGCGTCGGATCGGTCAGCGGCTCGAAGCCCTGGCCCGGGCCGTAGCAGATCCGCCGGATTCGCTCCGGCGGAATCCGCAAGATTTCGACCACGTCCCGCTTGGTGGCCTCCGATGGCACGATGATCCGGTCGGCCCGCGAAGCGACTCGTGGGAGCACGACCCGCCGAAAGCAACGATCGGCCCAGGGCACGCTCGCCGGGAAATGGTAAAAGATCAGGTCATGGATGGTGAGCACGAGCCGGCAGCCACCCACCACTGGCGCCAGGGTCCCCAAGCCGTGGAAGAGATGACACCCCTCCCGCCGCACGACGCGCGGCAACCGGCCATATTCCCACCACGTTCGCCCGAGCACGCTCCGCGGGCCGACGGGGGTGGGCACGGAGACGAATCGACCACTGGGCAGTTCCGGCCAAGTGACGCCTTGGCGAGCGAAGAGGCGGTATTCGTGGCGACCATCCACCTGGGCCAATCCGCGTAGCAGACCCTCCGCGTAGACGCGCCCCCCCGCTAGGCCGGGAGCCACATAAAGGAGGTCGAGGGCGATGCGCATTCAGGAGTTCTCGTCGGCCCGGATCGCTGGCCGGGGCAGAGCGGCTTGCGCGACGGTCGCCTCCAGCTGCTGAAGCCGATGCTCCAGGAGGGCGACTTGCTGCGTCAAACGCACGTTGCGGTGGTGCTGCCGCGACAACGACAACGACACCGTGAAGGAAAACAGATAAATCGCCACCAAGGCCACATACAGCACCGCCGCCGCGTAACTGAGGTGCACCCGCTCGGCGA
The DNA here is from genome assembly GCA_025055215.1 of Gemmataceae bacterium. Classification (GTDB taxonomy): domain Bacteria; phylum Planctomycetota; class Planctomycetia; order Gemmatales; family Gemmataceae; genus JANWYO01. Next base: position 15,862 of record JANWYO010000139.1, on the reverse strand, counting down.
AGCCCTTCACCAGGTCTGGAAACAGGCCGCAGACCAGCAGCAGGCTGGCCACCATGATCCAGACGATGGCATACTTCTCACGGAGGTCGCGGCTGCGGACCCACCAGATCGTGAGCACAAAGGCCGCGATGCCTCCGAGCAGCATCAGCGATTCGGCGTTCATGTCAAGGCGCGCTCCACGGCTCGGAGCCGATCGACCAGGATAGACAACGACACTTTCACCATGTAATAGACGCTCCGCCACCAGCGGATCGACGACACGCCCCCTTGGCGCGGCCGCATGCTCACGGGCACCTCACCAACTCGCAACTTGTTACGGACGCACCAGAACAACGACTCCGGCTCCGGGTAATCCTCCGGATAATGCCGAGCAAACTGCCGCCATGCCTTCGGAGCGGCACAGCGAAAGCCGCTGGTGGGGTCCGTCACCGCCACCCCTGACAGGAGGCTGATGAGGCCGGCGAAAAAGCGGATTCCCAGACGTCGTGCCCAAGTCGAGCGGAAACCATTGGCTCCGGAGCGCAGAAAGCGCGAGCCGATGCAAAGGTCGAAGCCTTTTTCCAGGCAGGCCTGCACCAGCAGCGGTACCGCGTCGGCGGGGTGCTGCCCATCGGCGTCGAATTGAATGACGCAATGGTAGACGTTTCGCCGGGCGGCGAAGACGAACCCGGTCTGAACGGCCACGCCAATGCCACAGTTGAAAGGTAGATGGACGACGTGGAGCGGCAGGCGGCTCGATCGAGCCAATTCCTCGGCGACGTCGCCGGTGCGGTCGCGGGAGCCGTCGTTGACGATCAGCAACTCGTAGGTATCCGGCAGCACCTGCAAGTCGGCGACCGTCCGGGGAAGGGTGGTCTCCTCGTTGTACGCCGGAATGACGATGAGGTGCTTCATGTTATTCGGTGAAGATGAGCTTAGAGATCGGGAGGCGAAAAGGCCGAACGCGCTCCCGGAACTCCCGATCGCTCAGGCGGCGGAGCCGGGTACGGCTCCGCCAGATTTTCGAGGCCAGGCCCAGAGCATCAAGCTGGCCGCGCCACCAGGCGGCCAGCAGCGGCCCCATGCCAGCAGCACCGCGAGCTTTACCTCGGCCGCGGCCGGCCACGGCCGCGTAGCCCATCAAAGCCCACCGTGCCAAGCTCCAAAGCGGCAACGCTGCCAGCCAAGGACCGGGAAAATTGCGGATGGCAACCCAATAGTGATTGCGCTCCACGAGGTAAAGCTTGGTCGGCGCGTAGCGGCCCGTCGTGGCCGAGTATTTGTGCCAGACTACCGCCCGTGGCGCGTTGGCCGTCCGCCAACCCGCCCACACCCCGCGCAACCCCAGGTCGAGATCCTCACAGTAGGCAAAAAACTCCTCCGCCAAGCCGCCGATCTCGTCCAGCATGGCTTTGCGGTACAGGGCGGCACAACCGCTCGGCACCAAGGTTTCCGCGGGTTCGTCATACTGCCCTTGGTCAATTTCACCTCGGCCACGGCCCTGGCCGATGCCATCGGGCGTCAGCAGCAACCCGCCGACCGAATCGATGACTTGGCGATCGGCAAAGTTCAGGATTTTCGGGGCGACCATGCCGATGCCGGGTTCGCGCTCCGCCGCCTCGACCAGCTCTCGCACGAAATCAGGATGTGCCCTGGTGTCGTTATTCAGCAGGACGACATACCGGCCTCGGGCAGCTGCCAAGCCCAGGTTGTTTGCCCGGGCGAAGCCGGCATTTTCACTCAAGGCGATCACCCGCAGGCCGCGCAGGTGCTGCCGAGCCACGCCCACCGAATCGTCGCTCGAGCCGTTGTCCACCAGGATGACTTCAAAGTCCTGATAGGTCTGTTCCCGCAGCGAGCCGAGGCAGTCGGGCAGCAGGGCCGCGCCGTCGCGGTTGACCACGATCACCGATACGCTCGGCATACATCGGTAATCTTTTCACACCAAGTGCGTCTTCGCAACCAGTCACGGGTCAGAGAGCAGGCAGGCGCGCAAGAGCCGGCGCGGCGCGTTCGACAAGGGAATTACGACATGCTACTCGTTGAGGGAGTCTGGATCGGTCACGGCCCGCAGGTAGCGAGCCAGGAGCGTTTGGATCGTCTGAAGTTTTTGCCAATCAGCGAATCCCACCACCACCTGGTCGCCGTCGTCGCTGAATGTCAAGTCCTGGATGGATGCCGAAAAGGCCCGGTGCAGGAGGTCGAAGATCTCACTGAGACTCGCGACCTGTGCGGGGCTCAGTTTTTCCGGCATCGGGGGCAACGGCTGACGCCCGAGGTGAGGCTTCCCCTCCACCGACTGAATCCCTTGGGACAGGTCGAAGCCCATATCATCCTGATTGAGGACCGGCCCGAAGGGCGAACTTCGCACCGTGCTGCTCTCGCGCGGCTCCAACCCGGCCAGCCAAGAGTCAGGCGGTGTTCCACCCGTGCTTCGGACCCGGGCACTGATCTCCTCGTCCGAACCGAACAACAGCACCGAGCGCCCGAGGCTGATGCGGTCTCCGGGCCGTAAAAAGGTAACCTCCACCACCCTGTTGTTCACCCGGGTGCCGTTGGTACTCGCCAGATCGGTCAGAATGATCTTGCCGTTGTCCTCCTGGACCTTCGCGTGGAACCGGCTGACGCGCTCGTCGCTAAGGCGGATGGAATTCCCCTCTTCTCGACCGATGGTCACTGGGGTCGAGACGTTCCGAAACACCCGCCCGCGATCAACACCCTCCACCACCTGGAGCGTCACTACTGCCATCGAACCGTCCTCGGCATTGCGTGACGAATCCCGCGAAACTCTCGCGCGAATCGGCGGCTACCCGAAGCACTGCTCGGCCGTAGGCCGTCATGTCCTTCCGAGGGCAGCCCTAATCCTGGGATCTGCAAATTAACGCGCCCCCGACGGTATTCTGAACTGTCGAAGAACGGCTGTCAATTCCCTCGGCACGGGGTAACATCCGGGCAGGTGCCGAAACCAGGTTCGCTGCCGCTTGGCGAACTGTCGGCAGCGAGCCTGGATGCGGCGGCGCATCTCCTCCCAGGTCAGCTGACCATCGAGATAGGCAAACACCTCGCGGTAGCCGAGCGCTTGGCGGGCTTCGCGGCTGAGCGGCTGCGGCAGCTGCCGCAGCCGGCGGGCCTCTTCGACCCACCCGGCAGCCAACATGCGGTCCACCCGCGCGTCGATACGCGTTGCCAGCTCGTCCCGAGGAACGTCGAGATAGACACACCGTGGCCCTTCGACGCCCGGCTGACCGGGCGTTTTCCATTGCTGTTGCCACGCACTGACCGGCCGGCCCGTCTGTTCCCAAACCTCCAACGCGCGAATGATTCGCCGACGATCGTTTGGGTGCAGCCGGGCCGCCGCCACCGGATCAACCCGGGCGAGGCGGTCGTGCAGCGCGTGGGGACCGAGCCGTTCGGCTTCCTCTTCCAATCGGCGGCGCAACGCGGGATCAGGTTCCGGGCCGAGGAACAACCCATAGAGAAGGGCCTTCAGGTACAACGGCGTCCCACCGACAAAGAGCACGCGCCGACCGCGACCCTCGATCACCCGACAACACTCTGTCGCTCGTCCCAGCCACCAGGCTACGTTGGCCGACTCCCACGGATCGAGCACGTCGAGCAGGTGATGGGGCACGCGCTGCCGGAGCGTCATGTCTGGCTTGGCCGTGCCGATATCCATGCCGCGGTAGAGCGTCATCGAGTCCATCGCGACGATCTCCGCGCCCAGTCGCTCGGCGATTTCGACTCCCAAGTCGCTCTTGCCCGAGGCGGTCGGCCCTGTCAGCACGAACGCATGCCGGAAAGGGCTGTGCTCCATGACATGGTATTCTACCATGCTCCGCCGGGTGGCCGCGGCGGTCACGCCGCCTTTCGTCACGGGGCCGCCTCGAACCGCGAGGCGGCCCCGCCAGTTGGCCGCGGTGGTCCACGCCGCCTTTCGCGGCTCACGGGGCCGTCAGCAGCAGTCCGAGATAGACGGCGTAAATGAGCAAGAGGAGGGCCCCTTCCGCGCGGGTGATCCGCAGGCCGCTGAACATGAGGGGGAAGATCGCGAGTGTCACGCCTAGCATCCACCAGCAGTCGCTGGCGAAGAGCTTCGGATGCACGGGCAAGGGGGAGATCATCGCGCTGACGCCGAGGATGCTCAGGATGTTGAAAAGGTTGGAGCCAATGACGTTGCCAAGGGCCATGTCGCTCCGGCCGCGGATGCTCGACACCAGCGAGGCGACGACCTCCGGGAGTCCGGTGCCGACCGAGACAATGGTCAGGCCAATGACCCGCTCGGACCAGCCCAGCCAGCGGGCGACGTCACTGGCGCCGGCCACCGTGGCTTCGGCGCCCCACGCCAGAAGCGCCACCCCGGCCACAACGAGTGCGAGGCACAACCACCACCGCGGTCGCTCGTTCGTCGGCGATAGCTCGGCCACCTCCGCCCTCAACTCCTGCGACTCCTCCGCCGTCACCTGCTGCCGCACCAGGCTCACCATGTAAGCCGTGAACCCCGCGTAAATCGACAACAGCAACGCGGCGTCGAGGCGATTGATGCTGCCGTGCTGGGCGATCACCAGGCAGAGCAACGTAACCAGTACCAAAACGGGGTACTCGAGCTTGATCGTGTTGCCGGTAATCCGCAGGGGCCAGATAAGGGCGCACATGCCGACGATGGCGGTGATGTTGAAGATGTTAGAGCCGACGACGTTGGCGACAGCGATGTCCGTCTTCCCCTGGTAGGCCGCCAGGCTGCTGACTGCCAGCTCGGGGACGGAGGTACCCGCGGCCACCACCGTCAGACCGATGACCGCGGGCGTCAGACGCAAAAGCGTCGCCAGTCCGACGGCACCGCGCAGCAGGGCTTCGCCGCCGGCAGCCAATAGGGCGATCCCGAGGATGATCAGTCCCACGGCGGTCAACACGGATGACCTCGCTGCACGGCGGGAATGCGATCAACTCCGGAATGGCCTCAGGTCTACTCGGATGCGGGCCTTGGGTCAATGCCAACCAAGATAGGTTGGGTATCTCTGTTCCGTCGGGATTTCAGCGGAACGAGGGTGCAGCGACAGGAAGGGATTGATCGGTTCGCGCTCGCGCGAGGATGGAAGACGCGTGCTGGGCACGCAGCGAGCGTGAAACGATCAATCGCGAGGGCGAAACGAGAGATCGGCGGGGGCTGGGGGAAAAGCCTGGAGCCCTCCACCCCTCCGCAAACGATAACACCCGGGGCGTTCGCCGCCGTCGCCGCCCTTTCGTAAGAACACCGCATGGCCCAGCTTAGCGTAACGTTAGGACGGCTGACGCTTCGTAACCCCATCGTGGTCGCATCGGGAACCTTCGGTTATGCCCGGGAGATGGCGGCGTTTATCGACTTCGCCCGGCTAGGGGCCATCATTCCCAAAACGGTAACGCGGCTGCCCCGTGCCGGCAATCGGCCACCCCGCACCGTGGAAACCCCCTCCGGGATGTTGAACGCCATCGGACTGGACAACGATGGTATCGATCACTTCATCGCGCAGCATTTGCCCTACTTGCGACGCCTTCCCACGGCGATCATCGCCAACATTGCTGGCAAGACCGTCGATGAGTTCGTCGAGCTGGCCGAGCGCCTCGGGGCGGAGCCGGGGTTGGCGGGGCTGGAGTTGAACCTGTCATGCCCGAACGTGTCTGGAGGCATCGACTTCGCTACTGACCCCAGGACCACGTCAGAGGTGGTGCGCCGCGTGCGGGCCGTCTGTCCTCTGCCGCTCATCGCCAAATTAACACCCAACGTCACCGACGTCACGGTAATCGCCCAGGCAGCGGCTGATGCCGGCGCCGATGCCGTTTCCCTGGTGAATACCTTCATCGGGATGGCCGTCGATTGGCGGCGAAGGCGGCCCATCCTGGGACACGTCACGGGCGGCCTGAGCGGCCCCGCCATCAAGCCGCTGGCGCTGCGGCTGGTCTGGCAGGTGGCCCGTCAGGTGGCGGTCCCCGTGATCGGCATCGGCGGCATCACGACCATCGACGACGTCATGGAGTTTCTCGTTGCCGGCGCCCGCGCCGTACAGCTAGGGACCGTCAACTTCTTCGATCCGACCGCCGCCCAACGTATCAGCGGGGAGCTTCCGGCTGCCCTGGCGACTCTGGGTGCCACGAGCGTGGAACAGATCGTCGGCACCTTGCGGCTGAACGGCGACTGACGGAACGGGCGAACCGGCCCGAGAATCGAGCCGGCGACCGTCGGGTCGCCCTGGCGACCCGATGACTGAGCGTGGCGAGCCGGCCGACGGCCGACCCGCCATGCAGCGGAGGCCCCGGTGCGACCTCCGACCCTGCACGCCTCACCGCCGCTGACCGCTCAGCGCGTGAACCGCCGATTGCTGGCTGCCGGGCGGATGCGGGCGACCACTGCCCGATGGAATTGCGGTGAGCTGATGATGGCCTCGCCGGTCCCCAGCAGGGGACAGCGCGACCACAGCTCGCGCGTGATGTCACCCGTGGTGGCCATCAGGGCGTCGAGATTGTGCATGCTCCGGAGCGTATGCACGATGCGGGTATTGCACAGCTCGAAAATCTCCGGGGGAAGGTGGCCCGGCTGCTGGCTGACAAAAGCCAAGGCCAACCACCGCTTTCGCCCCCGGCGAGTGACGTTCCGCAACATTTGCAGCGTTGCGTGCATCGTGTGCGCCCGCTCCCGACTCATGAACGAGTGGGCTTCCTCGATCACCAGAAGGGTCGGCGGTGCTTTCTCCCGGGCGATCTTGTAAGCGAAGGCCTTCCGCAACAAGTCGGCGGTGACCAAGTTCTTGACGTTGTCGTTGGCGATGCTGACGTCGATGACGTTGACCCGCCCTGGTTGGAGCATCTCGGCCGGGTCCAACCCACGCATGTTGGGCTGATCGAACGCCCCGGAGTGGACCAGCTGCTGAAGCTTGCTGGCGAGGCCCACATAGTCCATCGATTCGCTGTTGCGCGGCGACCGCTCCGTAGCCCGGGCTTTCAGCAGCTGCAAGGTATACGGAGGCTTGGCCGGCGCCGGGTCGAACAACTCCGTCAGCCGTTCGCTGTCGGTGGTCGTCATCCGCGGCTGGTACTTCTGTTGCAAATAGTCGATGCAGTCGAACAAGGCATTCCGCTCGGCCAAGGTGCATTGCAGCAATTCCGCCGTGACGCTCGGCTCGAAGTCAGCGATTCGCAAAGTGAACGGCTGGCTCTCCGGCCGATCACTGGTGCAGCTGACGGGATGGTAGACGTGAAAATCGGGCAGGCCCCGCGGCTCCCGGCCAAACTTCGGCAAGGCTCGCGCCAGTGTCTCCTGGGACGTCGGTTGGTCCATGTAGACGTATTCCGCCTCGAGGTCGAGCAGGACAATGGCCCACCCACGAGCCGAGGCTTCCTCGATGATGACTTGGACGGAATTGGACTTACCGGAGCCGACCGTGCCGAAGATGCCGACATTGCGTGGCAAAACATCTTTGTTGTGGCTTTGCAGCGACAGGCCGATCTCCGGCCAGCCGGAGAGGCAGCCGAGGACCATGTCCCCGTGGAGGCCGAGCAACTCGCGGACCTCGGCCGGGCCCAATTCGTAGACGGCCGACTCTGGGGCGGGACGGTTGTTGGTGTCGTAGGTTTGATTACCGTCCAGCTCGCCCTGAATTTCGACATCGGCAACGATGTCGCTGCTTTCCTCGGGGGAGGGAAAAAATGGGCCGGTGATCAATCGGCCGAGGAACACCAGTCCCGGCGAGCGGGCGTCGGCGATGGTGACGTACTGGTTGCGGCGGACGCGGTCGCGGAGGTCATAGGGGATGCGGACGCGAGCTCGCTCGTTAACCCCCGGGGTGGCGTCCGCGGCGATACGCCCCAAGAGCGGCCCGTGGGCAGCCGTCGACATGTCAGCTCCTTTGGCACTACCGCTGACACAGTCCCGCGAACCCGGTGCGGCCGCGCTCCCGGCCGGCGCCATCAAACCCTGACCGCCGACGCTCGACGTCTCGTCGGCGGCGTGCGGTCGTGACCCGGGCGAAACCGCCAGCGGTGCAGCGACTGGTTGTCCTGCTGACCGTCGCTCGTCCTTAAGAGGGAGAAAGCGTCCCCATTGTAGTGGCAGTCTGTCGGGCCAGCAATTCTTGCGCGGGCTTGGTCGGGTGCCCGCGAAATTCGTTGACCCTGGCGGCGCCGCGCTTCTATCATGCGGGAAATCAGACGGCCTGCCTTGTCGAGGTGCCCCATGCCACGCTCCGGTTGCGCTCTCGCCTGCCTGGTCGTCGCGGGTTGGCTCGCCTCCGTCGCTGTCGTGGCCCGAACGGCCGAGCCGACCATCCGCGGCAAGACAGCATCCGAATGGCTCACCATGTTGCGTCAAGACCCGGACCCCAAGCACCGCCGGGTGGCCATCATTGCCCTCGAGATCATCGGTACCCGCTGGCCCGAGGTGGTCCCTGGGGTGATCAAGGCCCTGCGGGAAGACAAGGATGCGGATGTTCGACAACAGGCGGCCTTGACCTTGGGTCAACTGGGAGCGGAGGCCAAGGAGGGGGTGGAAGCTCTGGCCTTGGCGCTGAAAGACGACAAGTCCCCCGTGGTCCGCCGGGCAGCGGCCCTCGCCTTGGGTCGGCTGGGGAAGCCGCCGAGCGACAAGGCGGCTTCGCCGGCCAGGCTGGCCGTGCCGATCCTGGCCGATGCCCTGAAAGACACCGACCCTCTGACCCGGGCCAACGCCGCGGAGGCGTTGGGTCATATCGGTCTTGACGCCGAGCCCGCCTTGCCGCAACTGGTGGCCGCCCTGAAGGACGATGATAAGCTGACCCGGACGTATGCCGCGGTGGCCCTGGGCCGAGTCGCGGTAGGTAACGCCGCGGCGGTGGCGGCTCTGGCGGAAGTGCTGACGACCGACTCAGCCGTCGAGGCGCGGAAGGCAGCCATCGAATCGCTGGGGTTGTTTGGTTCGGCGGCCAAGGAGGCGGTGCCCGCCTTGGCCCGCGCCCTGAGCGACGCCCACACGGAGATTCGCCGCAAGGCCGCCGTCACCCTCGGGAAGCTCGGTCCGCTGGCGGAGCCTGCTTTGCCGCAATTGCGGGAGGCGTTCAAAGACAAAGACAAGTTTGTCCGCAGTCAGGCATTGCAGGCGGTCGGCGGCCTGGGAGCCGCCGCCGCCGAGGCCGTCCCCGCCATTGCGGCTTGTTTGCAGGACGAGGTCGTGGACGTGCGGCTGTCGGCGATTGAGGTATTGGCCCAACTCGGGCCGCTGGCCAAGGCCGCGACGCCGCAGCTGACCGCGGCCCTCAAGGACGTGCGCCCGGCGGTACGCGAGGCCGCCGCTGAGGCCCTGAAAAAGGTCGGCGGCGACGGCCCCCAGCCCTGACCCCCGCGGCGGGGCAATCGACGCCGCCCGCCGGTTCCGGGAGGTTCCCCGCGTGCGCGTGGTCCATTTCGATTGCTTCAGCGGCATCAGCGGCGACATGACGCTCGCCGCCCTGATCGACGCCGGCGTGGATGCCGACGTCATCCGCCAAGGAATCGATTCCCTCGGACTCCCAATCCGCCTGGAAATTGACAAGGTCCGCAAAGGGGGATTCGCCGCGACCGCGGTGCGCATTGAGGGTCCCACGGAAGGTGGCCACCGCTTCCTCCGCGACGTGGAGGAAATCCTGGGCCGCGCAAACCTGACAGCACCGCAACGTCACCTGGCTCTGCGGATTTTTCGCCGCTTGGCCGAGGCGGAGGCGGCCGTGCACGGGCTGCCGGTGGATAGGGTCCATTTCCATGAGGTCGGGGCCTTAGACAGCATCGCGGACATTGTCGGCGCCGCGATTGGCCTGGACCTTCTCGGGGCGGCGCGGATCACGAGCGGGCCGGTCCCCACCGGCAGCGGCATGGTCCGGTGTGCTCACGGTCTGATGCCCATCCCCGCTCCGGGCACGGCGGAACTGCTCAAGGGCGTGCCATTGGCGCCCTCTTCCATCAAAGCCGAGCTGACGACGCCCACGGGCGCCGCCATCCTCACCACCGTGGTGCACGAGTGGGTCGATCAGCCGGTCATGACCATCGAGCGCATCGGACACGGGGCGGGGCGCCGGGAGTTGCTTGAGCAACCGAACCTCCTGCGCCTGTTCGTCGGCACCACGGGAGCGATCAGCAGTCGCTCCCCCTCGGGCTATGAGACCGACACGGTTTGGCTTTTGGAAACCAACCTCGACGACGCCCCCGGAGACATGATCGGCTACTGCTTCGACCGACTGCTGGCGGCGGGGGCCTTGGATGTCTTCGCCACGCCGATTCAGATGAAGAAACACCGCCCCGGCGTGATGCTCAGCGTGCTCGCGAGTGGAGACCGGGTGGAAGCGTTGGAGGCGATTATCTTTCGAGAGACGACGACGCTCGGGGTCCGCCGCATGTTCGTGCAGCGACACAAGCTCCACCGGGAGACGGCGGAGGTGGCGACGCCGTGGGGCGTCGTGCGGGGCAAGCTGGCGCGACGGCCCGGAGAGTCGCCGCGGTTTTCCCCGGAATACGACGATTGTGCCCGGATCGCCCGGGAGCAAGGCATCCCTCTGTGGGAGGTCTATGCCGAAGTGCGACGCTTGTGGACACCAGGCGACACGGGCTGACGATGGGAGCTGGCAGGGGCCGACGGCTGGAGGCCGACCGCTTCAGCAGTCGGCCTCCAGCACCAGCCCTTCCCTCCTCACAGACTGCCCGCGGCCTTGATGAGCGGCTCCACCATGCGGTACGTCTCCCTCACCGTGGAGCACGGCAGCCAGATTTCCACCGTTCCCGAGTCAGGTTGCAGCCGGAGCGCATACCCGATATAGCCGGGCTGCGACCTGTCGGCCTTCATTTCGGGCAGCATGATCGGCAGCCCTTGGGCCCGCAGGGCCGATCGTATGAGCTTGGCGAAAACCTCGAGGTAAGCTGGCAGGTCGAGCACGACCAGAATGTTGGCATCGCCGGACAGATGCTTGCGAAGCTCTTGGAACGCCGGCTGCCGTGCGACGACTTCCTGGCCCGTGAGGTAAACGTCGAGCTGCTTTCGGGCATCGTCCCAATTCCGGGCCGTGACCTGCAAGACAACCTTTCCGTCGCTGCCGACCCACACATTGATCTCTTCGCCCATCAACTCTTTGATGATGGGCAGCACCAGATCACCCCCCTGGGGCAGCTTCTGGACGAATTTGTCCCAGTCCCAGGTGGCGCGCACATGATGGAACTTGAAGCCACGGTATACCTGAGCGTTGCGTCGGACCTCGGGCTTGCCTTTCAGGTACAGGCCTCCCATGCCGATGCCATTTGAGTCGAAGGTTTCCAAGAGCTTCAACGAGGCCTGAAGGGCCGTGTCGGGGTCCTTGTACCGGACAATCTCCAGCCCGCGGGCTGAAAGATCATAGCTGGCTGCTATCAGTTGCGGCCCGGCTTGAGACAACCTCTCTAAGATCTTCCCGGTTTCGTTGTCGGTGGCAGGACTTCGGATCAGGTTTTGCAGGTAGGGGAGGATGTACTTGCCCAAGGGGCCGTCGAGACTGACCGCCAGGCTGTAGGTGGACCCGGTTGGCAGCTGACCCACCTCGGTCGCCAAGTCGGCGGGCTTGCAGTCCTTAAGGATGCGAGCCGTGGGCGTGCCGTCCCCGACGGTCAATTGGGTCGCCAAGGCCAAGCCCTCGGGCCGGAAATCACCGGTGACGATCAGCGTCCGGCTGTCCTCGGCAACCTGAAAGACCGCCTCGATCGTGGTCTTGAGTAACTCCGCGGTGGTTTTGTCGAGGCCGATCCCTTCCAGGTTGCCCGCGGCGCCCAGCAGCTGCTTCACCATGTCCCGCATGGACCCGATCTGGTCACGAAAGTGCTTGTAGGCGTCGGCGGTATCGACGTAAACCGATACGTCCGGCTCCAACAGCTTTCGCGCCAGCGCCTTGCTGAGCCGGGTATCGAGGCCCGGCTGTTTCCGGGTGAAGTGAACGGCTGCCTCTTTGCTCACGGCCAACACAGCGTAACCGCCTCGGTCGACTAAGTACACCGGATTCCTATCCACGAGGGTGACTTCGTAGCCATCTTCCTGTTTGAGCAATTTGCGCTCCTGGCCCGTTAGCAGGCCGTCGCGGAACTCGGCGTAGTTGTTCACGCGAATAACCAAGGCCACGGCCGGCGGATTGTCCCCATCCTTGGGCCAGGAGAGGAGCACGAGGAAGATCGAACCATCAGGCGGCATTGACCGAAGCTGGCGTTCTTCGAGTGCCTTTTTCTCGAGGTCCGCAATCTGCTCCCGGATCGTCTTGGCGAAGTCCGGGAGAGCGTTGCCGATCATGGTCAGGAAGCGCTGTTTGGTCCGCTCATAACCGCGGACGTGCATGACGAACGGAGCATCGGCCGGGACGACGGCTAAGGGCGAGTCCGCACTCGGGACTGGGGCCGGCGCCGCCGGGACCGGACACGTCCCAGCCACGAGGACGATCAAGGGCCAAGCCCAACGATGGCGGCCAGCAAACGAAGCCAACATGAAACTACCCTCCCAAAACCGGGTCGATGCCGATGCATCGACGATCCCAGGTTGGTCCTCCGACAAGTTATTCGTCCCCAGCGTCTTCGGCTTTTGTCGTTGGGCGACGTCGCCGGCCCGCGTGCCGCGATCACGTGGCGCTCACCACCGGATTATGGCTCAGGCCGTCGTCATCCGACGCTTCCATCTGGAAATGCCGCCAGATCATCGGCCGAAACATCGGCTCGATCTGCAACATCACCTGACCGTTCTGGAAGATGCGCACCGAGCCGCTTGATTGGCTGACAACGACGGCAATGGCCTTGGTCTGTTTGCTGATGGCGGCACCAGCCCAATGGCGAGTGCCAAGGCCCTTGCTCAGGGTGATCCCTTCGCTGGACGCCTCGATTTTCATGCAAGCAGCGATGGCCACGCCATCCCGCCGGATGATGATTGCCCCTTCCAGCTTGGCAATGTCCTTAATCTGCTCCCGGACGCGGCGATCGCGCACGTCGCGCTCGGCGTCGCTGTAGCCCCGGAAGGGGTTGAAGTTGAGCGGCCGCGACATGCTGAGCACCTTGCGGTGGTCGCCGACGACAAACATGGTGCCAATGGGCTGGCCCTCCCGGCCTTCCTGCCCGATTTCGGTGGCCAAATCGACCACCGCCCGCAGCGTTTCCAGCGGCACCTGCGTATCGAGACGGCGCAGGTCCTGGGCACTGAGCCGCTCCAGGTGCTCACCCAGGTGAATGATGCTGAGGCTGTCGATCTGCTCCGCTTGCCCGGGGACAGCCTCGATGCCGTTGTACAACGCCACCACGTGCGCCCCCGGCATCAGGTATTCCTGTGCCACCGCTTCGAGTAAGGCGAGGCTCATCAACTCCTGCGTCGGCGTCGGGCCGGGATCGATGTCGAGGACGATCAGCTCAGGCTCTTCCTTCAGTTGCTGGGTTAATTGGGCATCTTGGGCCGCGACCAGCAACCGACAATGCCCTAAGTGCTCGCGGACTTCGTCCCAATCCAGATTGGTTTCGGTCAGCAGCAAGACCGCGTCGGCAGGCAGCTCCCGCACGAACTGCTGAGCAGCCTGGAGAAGCACCGCCGTTTGTCGTGGAAGCCCCATGCGATCCTGCACGTTGACGTGACTGCGGAGAGGCTCGCCGTGCCGCCGACACACCGCCGGCTTGAGTGTCCCTTGACCATCGTAACGAGTGAGGAGGGCCGCGGCAAATGCGGGCAACCATTTTGCCGTCGTGGGTATGTCGGTTCCGCGGGCGTCGGCCGGCCCACAGCAAGGAGTTACGCCGCGGGCTTACGGCACAACCTCGGCGTGTTCCAGCGTCATGCGCCTCAGACGCTCCGGATTCGGCACGGTGCCGATGCCCGGTCCCTCGATCGGCCTCATCTGACCCGGACCGCTTAGCTCCAGAGGCGGCTCCGCTAAATCCTCCCGGTAATAGGTGCAGGAGGGGAAAATATCGTTCGGGTAGGTGAAATTCGGCAACGTCGCCAAGGCAAGGCAATGGGCAGCCCCGATGGCCGACTCCAGCATTCCTCCCACCCAACAGGGCACCCCTTGCCCGCGGCACAGGTCGTGGATGGCCAAGGCGACTGTCAAGCCGCCGACCCGGCCAGGCTTGACGTTGACGTACCGGCAGGCCCGGACCTCCAGGGCCTGCCGGGCACGGTCCAGGGACGTAATACTCTCATCCAAGCAAATCGGGGTCTTGATCTGCCGCTGCAAGGCCGCATGGTCGAGGAGGTCGTCGTGCGCCAAGGGCTGCTCGATCATGGCCAAATGGAATTCGTCGATGCTCTGAAATAATCTGGCGTCCTCAAGCCGATAGCCGCTGTTGCAGTCGATGTGGATAGCGGCGGCGGGAAAGCGCTGCCGGACCGCGCGCAACATCGGGAGGTCCCAGCCAGGGCGAAACTTAAGCTTGACCCGGGGATAGCCTGCCGCCAAGGCAGTGGCCATTTTGTCCAACAGGATTTCCACCGAGTCCTGCACTCCGAAATCAGCGCCGACAGCGACTATCGGTGAAGTCCCGCCAAGGATGCGATACAGCGGTTGCCCTTGGCAACGGGCGTGGAGGTCCCACCACGCCAGGTCCAGGCCGGCCTTGGCAAAGGGATTGCCCTTGAAAATCGCCAGCCGTTGTTGGAGGTCAGCGGCGCTTAGGACATCTTGGCCGACAATCCGAGGGGCGAGCCAACGCCGCAGCGTGGCGAACACACCGCCGGCCCATTCTGGGCTGTAGGTCGGACCCGCCAGAGGGCTGGTTTCGCCCCAGCCCACCAGGCCGCCGCTCACCATCCGCACCAGCACTGATTCGACCACGGCATCATCGCCGTAGGCGGTTCGCCACGGCGCGACCAGCGGCATCGCCACGTGGTACAGGTCGATCTGGTCGATCCGCATGGTCCTCCCCCGCCTTTGTTGCCCCGCCCCGCTTTGGCGCCGGCTCCCCCACAGCGGCGCCGACCCCGCTATGCCGCCCATTCTATCGAACGGGCCGATGACAGCCGCCACCGGGGCTACGCCCTACGACTGACGGCCAAGCCCGACGCGCGGCTTCGCTACTCCGCTGGAGTCATCGCTTCCGCCACGAACGCGGCCCGCACTTGCTCCATCCGCCGGCGGTTGACACCCAGGTCGGACCAGCCCACCCGGGACGCGGAGCGGAAGTGGATCAAGCCCGCTTCCGGGTCGATGAGGAACTCCACGTCATCGACGAAGCGAAACAGGGCGGAGCGGGCCTCGACGTGCAGGTAATTTTCGGTTTCGGTCACGACGGTCAGCCGGGGCAAACGAGCGAGGGCACGCCGGAGGCGACGGCGCGCCTCGTCGGCGGAGCCGGTAAAGCGGAGGGGCGCGATGGCATGGTCCGGGTCGTCGGCTTGGGTCGAGACGCAATTGGGGGAGCGCGGGCACGGCGCCAGGCGTCCTCCCCGCACTCCCAAGGGTGGCCGCTGTTGCGACATTACGCTCAGCACGGCCAAACACACAACCGGGGCAAGACCGACAAGCAGAAGCGCCATCAGCAGCGTATGGGTATCTCGCATAGGCCCAAAATGGTCAGGTATCCCTCAAGGGTTTCGGCGGGGCGACGGTACAGCGGCGGAGAAAGATTTAGCGGTTCTCGCCCGTAAGAGCATGGGCGATGCGTCCGGGGCATGCAGGGAGATTTATCGCGCTCGCCACGTGCCCAGCAGGTGCAAAACGATGAATCGCCGCGGCGGAGGCTCAGCAAAAACCGCGGCCCGAAACGCGCAGCCCCGCCCGAGCGACAGCTGGAGGCAAATGGTCTTGCGTTTCTCTGTCCCCTTGATATGACGCCGCCACTCGTAACTCGATTGCTTTCGATCGCCGAGAGGGCCGATCAACGGCGGGACCGGGGATGCGGTGGCGGCCGCCCGGTGGGGGGCCGCCCCCCC
>JANWYO010000070.1 GCA_025055215.1 Gemmataceae bacterium | reverse complement strand
CGGCGCGGAGCGACCGACCCTGGGTTTGGGACGTGGTCGGAGCCTTGGCCGTGCTCGCCGCGTTGGGCTGCAAGAACACCTTCGCGGTGCTGGTCCCGGCGCAGATGCTGTTGCGGATCGCCCCGGAAGGGCACGGCTGGGCCGCCGGCCTGCGGCGGCATGGCCGGCGGGCGGTGCTCCTCGCGCTCACCCTGTTGCTGCCGATCGTCCATTACGTCTGCTTCCGACTCAACTGGCACCCCGGCCAATATCCCCCCACCGGGCCGAGTCTGGGCCAACTTGTGGACATGTTGCGCACGATCAAAGGCGCCTTGAGCCTGGAATGGCTCGCGGCGGGATGGCTCATGGCCGCGATGGCTGTGACGGTCGCGGGGCGCTGGGTAAATGTCTGGCAAGACTACCGGCCAGCGTGGCTGGCCGGCGGGGTGCTGGCCCTCCTCGGTCTGGCGGTCTACCTGCCGGTTCGCGGCGCGGCGGGGCGGTACGCCATGCCGGCCGTCTGGGGGGTGGACCTGATGGTCGCGACGTTACTCAGCGCCGCGGAGGAGGTACCGTCAATCTGGTGGCGGCGTGCCGGGTGGGGCGCGGTCGCGGCGGGCCTAGTGGTTGTTGCCATCACGAACCTTGCGCGGCAGGAGAAATTCGCGGCCCGGGCCGCGCTGTTGTGGCAGATTGTCGAGACCCTGGAGCAGCAAGCCCCGCCGGGTAGCCGCATCGACTGGATGGCGGGGCCGGACTTGAATGCCGAGGAGGGGGTCCATGTCGCCTGGCACCTTGAGGGACGTGGTCGGGTGGATTTGCGCCTGCGGGTAGTGAGTGCCGAAGGGGCACCTCTAGGGCGAGTGGAACTCCCGGCGGCAGCAACCGAGGCCGATTTCCTCGTCAGCGTCGCGCCACCGTCGGAGGCGGACGGCTGGCGGCTGGCGCGCGAGTTCACCGTGCCATACTGGTGGGGCCGTCGTGTGTTTCGTTGCTCGCTGTGGGAGCGCTGACTGGCGGTGAGCGGCGGCGGATGGCTGGCGAGTTGGTCGCGGACCGTGTACAACGCATGAACGGACCGCGCGGGGAACTCGCACCCACCGCTCGGATGGGCTCGCGCCGCAGACTCGCTCCTGTCAGGAAGCTGGCATGAATCGTCCCCACGGCCCAATCGCCGTCACTTCTTCCCAGGCCGTGACGCGGGAAGAGTGGCCCTTGGAAGTCTCGGTGGTCATGCCGTGTCTGAACGAAGCGGACACAGTGGCGACGTGCATCCGCAAGGCCCGGCGCGCCCTCCAGGAGCACGGCCTCGAGGGAGAGATCATCGTGGCGGATAACGGCAGCACCGACGGTTCGGTCGAGATGGCCGCCGCCGAGGGGGCGCGGGTGGTGCGCGTGGCCGAGCGGGGCTACGGCCACGCCTTGATGGGCGGCATCGCGGCGGCCCGCGGCCGGTTCATCATCATGGGCGACGCGGACGACAGTTACGATTTCGGCGAGATTCCCCGGATCGTCGCCGGGCTGCGGCAAGGTGCCCAATTGGTGCAGGGCTGCCGCCTCCCCTCGGGAGGCGGCACCATCCGCCCGGCGGCGATGCCGTTTTTGCACCGCTGGTGCGGCAACCCGCTCCTCTCCTGGCTGGCCCGGCGGATGTTCGGCGTGCCCGTCCACGACGTCTACTGCGGATTGCGGGGCTTCACCCGCGAACTGTACGACCGCCTCGACCTCCGCTGCACCGGCATGGAGTTCGCCACCGAGATGATCATCAAGGCGAGCCTGTACGGCGAACCGATTGCTGAAGTCCCCATCACCCTTCATCCCGATGGTCGGAAACAGGGGCGGTCGCACCTCCGCACCTTCCGGGATGGCTGGCGGACCCTGCGGCTGTTTCTGCTTTACAGCCCGCGCTGGTTGTTTCTCGTCCCCGGGTTGCTCCTGATCGCCCTGGGCCTGCTGGGCTACGGCCTGGCGCTTCCGGCGGCGACGTTCGCCGGCATCACTCTCGATGCCCACACGCTGCTGGTCGCCAGCCTGGCGACCCTGTTGGGCTACCAGTCGGTGCTGTTCGGCGTCTTCAGTAAGACCTTCGCCGTACGGGAGCGACTCCTGCCCTTTGATCCCCGTTTGGCGCGCTGGCTGGCGTGGTTTCGCTTGGAGCGGTGTCTGTTGTTGGGAGCCGCGGCCTTCCTGGTGGGGCTGGGGCTCATCGGCGTGGCCTGGGACCAATGGCGGGCCATCGGTTTCGGTCGGCTCGACTACGCCCGAACGATGCGCTGGGTGATTCCGGGAGTGACCTTGGCGTCGTTGGGGTTTCAGACCATCCTCGCCGGGTTCCTTCTGAGCATCCTCGACCTGGGCCGCAAATGACTTGGGCCGAGGCGATTCACGAACGGTACGTGGCCGGCCGACGGCTACGGGTCTTGAGTCGGCACCTCGCCGAGTTGGTGCCGCGCGGCTCCCGGGTGCTGGACGTGGGCTGCGGCGACGGCCGGTTGGCTCGTGCCCTGGGCGCCCAGCGCCCGGACGTGGAGGTTCGCGGCGTTGAAGTCCGGGTGCGGACGGCGACGGCCATTCCGGTAGCGGCGTTTGACGGCCGGCGTCTTCCTTACGCCGATCGCAGTTTCGATGCGGTATTGCTGGTGGATGTGCTGCATCATGCGGCCGAGCCGTTGGAGTTGCTGCGGGAGGCAGCCCGGGTGGCGGCCCGGGCCGTGATCCTTAAGGATCACTTGCTGGAGGGGCCGTGGGCGGGTCCGACCTTGCGTTTCATGGATCGGGTCGGCAATGCCCGGCATGGCGTGGCGCTGCCGTACCATTACTGGCGTGCCGCCCAATGGCGGCATGCCATCGCCGAGGTGGGCTGGCACGTGGCGGAGTGGCGGCAAGAGCTGGGACTCTATCCGATCCCGCTGCGATGGGTCTTCGAGCGCTCGCTTCACTTTGTTGCGTTGCTGCACCCGGGGCCGACCACCGCTGAGGATGCTCCCCCATCCACCTGGGAGGCTGCCTACCTTCGCTTCCAGACCCCGGAGCAGGAAATCGCCAAGTTCCAGCGTCGGCTGCGGCGGCTCGGGGCCGATGCCTGGCCCCGTGAGGCAGCGGTGGTGGAGCTGTGCTGCGGCCGCGGCAATGGGCTGCACGCCCTCAGCCGGCTGGGCTTCACCCACGTCGAAGGAGTGGACCTGTCGCCACGGCTGCTAGCCCGCTATCACGGCCCGGCCAGCTGCCTGGTCGCCGATTGCCGCCGGCTGCCGCTGCCCACCGGTTCGCGGGACGTGGTCATCGTCCAAGGCGGCTTGCACCATCTGCACCAACTCCCCGAGGACCTGGAGCAAACCTTGCGCGAGGTCCATCGGGTGCTGCGTGCCGATGGCCGATTCCTCGTCGTTGAGCCGTGGCGGACGCCGTTTCTGGACTTGGCTCATTGGCTCTGCTCGCAGCGCTGGGCGCGGCGCTGCTCGGGCAAGGTCGACGCCCTGGCCGAGATGATCGATCAGGAACGGCCTACATACCTGGCTTGGCTCGAGCAACCCGCACTGATCCGCGGCCTGATGGAGCGTTATTTTCGGCTCGAACGCTGGCACATCGGGTGGGGAAAGCTTGAGGCCGTGGGGCGTAAACGGGCCGAGGTCCTGACCGGCGCGTCGGGTTAGGGGCATGGCAAGCCACACAGCCATTATTTTGCAGGCCTTGCTTCTGTTCCTCGGGGCGTGGCTGGCGGCCCTGCTGCCGCGTGCGGACTCGACGCTGCTCCGGGCCTGGTCGCGTCGCTGGGATCGGTTGGCGAATCATCGCTGGCTGGCGATTGGCTTGACGGCGCTGGTGTCGGTGACGGCGAGTACGATCTTTCTGCTCAGCCAGGGTTGGCCGGTCCCACGGGTCCATGACGAGTTCAGCTATCTGTTGGCTGCGGACACCTATGCTCGGGGCCGCTGCGCCAACCCGACGCCGCCGCATTGGGAGCATTTCGAGACGCCGCACGTGCTCATGCAGCCGACGTATGCTTCGAAGTATCTACCGATGCAGGGGCTGCTCCTGGCGGCGGGGCAAGTGCTGACGGGTCGGCCGGCGGTCGGGGCGGTGTTGGGCCTGGCATTGGCTTGTGCGGCGACCTGCTGGATGCTTCAGGCCTGGCTGCCGCCGCGCTGGGCCTTATTGGGTGGCATCCTGACGGCCGTGAACCCGGAGATGGCCAAGTGGTGGGGTGGCACGTACTGGGGCGGCGCCCCGGGGCTGTTGGGCGGCGCCTTGGTCCTCGGCGCATTTCGCCGGTTGTTGGCGCGGCCGCACTGGGGTCAGGGTATCGTGCTGGGGGTGGGTTGGGGGATCTTGGCGGCGAGTCGGCCGTTCGAGGGGTTGGTGGTGAGCCTGCCGGTGGCGGTGGTGTTGGTGGTGCGTTGGCTGCGGTGGCCCGGGCCGATGGCCCGGGCCGCCGCCCTTTACGTCGCCCTGCCGGTCGCGGCCGTGCTGGCCATCACCCTCGCCGGTGTCGCGTTCCTCAACGCCTGCGTCACCGGCAGCCCCTGGCGGCTTCCCTACCTCGAATACGAACGTCAATACGCCGCCGTGCCCCTGTTCCTCGTCCAGCCCTTGCCGCCGCGGCCAGACGTCCGCCATGCAATCCTGCGCAACTTCCAGCAACTGTGGATCGACGACTACCATCGCCAGCGGACGCGACTCGGCCTCGTGCAGATGCCGCTCACCAAGGGCTTTCTCATGTGGTTATTTTATGTCATGCCGGCCTTGACCGTGCCGTGGCTCGCCTTGCCCTGGACGCTCCGCGACCCCTGGGTCCGCGTCGCCCTTGCGGTGGCTGCGCTCCTCTGGGTGGCGATCGGCCTGACGACGTTCTTCAATCCGCATTACTTCTCGCCGGCCGTCGGTCTCTTTTTTTACTTGGAGGTGCGTTGCCTCCGGCAGTTGCGGCTGTGCCGCTTTCAAGGCCGGCCGGCGGGGCGGTTTCTGGCGCGATTGGTGGTGGTGGTGTATCTGGTGACGGCCTTGCCGCAGCTCACCAGCCCCTTGGTGTCCACGCGGCTGTCGGCTTGGGCGCAGGCGCGGGCGGAGGTGCAGCGGCGCCTCGAAGCGCTGGGCGGTCGTCACCTCGTGCTTGTCCACTACGGCCCCGGCCACCATCCCTTCGACGAGTGGGTATATAATGGGGCCGATTTCGCAACCGCGCCGATCCTTTGGGCCCGCTCGATCAGCCCTGAGCGCGATGCAGCCTTGCAGGCTGCTTATGCCGACCGAATGTGCTGGCGGCTGGCGGCCGACGCCCAGCCGCCAGCCTTGACCCCGTGCCCGCCACCATGAACCTCGTCTTCTTCGACGGCATTCCCTGGGACTACGACGTGGCCACGCCGTTGGAGCGGCCGCTGGGCGGCTCGCAGTCGGCGTTGTGCTACCTCGCCGTCGAACTGGCCCGCCGCGGCCACGCCGTCACCCTCTTCTCCGGCACCCGTCGGCCCGGACGAATCCTCGGCGTAGAGTGCTTGCCGCACGGCGAAGTCCCGGCGCCATTCCTGAGCACGCCACTGGATGCTTTTATCGTGCTCAATGGCCCCGCCGAGTTGGGTTTGACGTTCCGCCCCCACCTCCACCCCGCCACGCCGCTGGTCCTCTGGACGCAACATGCCGTCGATCAGCCCGCCATGCACTCCTTGGCCCGGCCCGAGGTCCGGGCCAGTTGGGATGTCGTCGTCTGCATTTCCGAATGGCACCGGGCGACGATGATCGCCCACTACGGCTTGGAACCGACCCGGGTCTGCATCCTCCGCAATGCCATCGCGCCGGTATTTGAAGGCTTGTTCGCCTCGGTGGAGGAGTTGGTGGCGGCCAAGGGGGATCGGCCCGTGTTGGCCTACACGAGCACGCCCTTCCGGGGTCTCGACGTACTGCTGTACCTCTTTCCGGAGGTGCGTCGGGCCTGGCCCGGGGCGGAGCTGCGCGTCTACTCGAGCATGCAGGTTTACCAGGTGGGGCAGGAGGCCGACCACCACCGCGCCTTGTACGACCGCTGCCGAACGTTGCCCGGCGTGGTGTACCTGGGGTCGCGGCCGCAGCCGGTCCTGGCGCGGGACTTGCGGCAGGCGGCGATCCTGGCTTATCCGAACACCTTCGCCGAGACGGGGTGCATCGCGGCGATGGAGGCGATGGCGGCTGGGTTGCTCGTGGTCAGCAGCGACCTGGGCGCCTTGCCGGAGACGACGATGGGGTTTGGGGTGCTGGTGCCGCCGGCGCAGGGCCAGGGCGATGTTTGGGGCTTCGCCAGCCGTTATTACCGCGCCCTGGACGGGGTGTTGCGGCACTGGCATGCCGACCCGCGGGCCTTTGCGGCCCAGCGGGCGGCGCAGGTGCGGGCCGTCCACGAACGATGCACTTGGCGGGTGCGGGCCGGGGAGTGGGAGCAAGCCCTGCCCGGTTGGCGGGGGTTACGAAGAGGCGGCAAGGAACCTTGACGGCGGGGCCGGACCCTGGCGGCGGGCCCGGGCCACGCCCCAGCACCCTTAACGCTTCACGTTCGACATCGCCTCCAACGCCAGCATCAACGCATGGGTGCCCTTCCGACCGTACCCCTGGGCCCGCAGCGACTCGTACAACTGCTTGGCCAACGCCAGCCCCGGCAACGCCAAGTTCATCCGCTCCGCTTCATCCAAGGCAATGTGCATGTCCTTGATGAAATGCTCCACGTAGAACCCTGGCTCGAAGTTCCGCGCCAAGATCCGCGGCCCCAGGACCTCGAGCGCCTTGCTCCCCGCCGCTCCCACCGACACCGATTGGAAGACCTTCTCCAGGTCCAACCCCGCCTTGTAGGCGTACAACAGCCCCTCGCACAAGGCCACCATGTTGGCCGCGATCAGGATTTGGTTCACCATCTTGGTGTGCTGACCGGCGCCGGGCGGCCCCTGGTGGATGATCGTCTTGCCCATGCACTCAAACAGCGGCTGGACGGCGGCGACCGCGGCCGCGTCGCCGCCGATCATGATCGATAGCGTCGCGTTCCGGGCCCCGACGTCACCCCCCGAGACCGGAGCATCCAGGGCATGCACCCCCCTGGCCTTGGCCGCCGCCGCGATCTCCACCGCCAGCGACGGTTCGCTGGTGGTCATGTCCACCAGAACGGTATCCGGCCGGCTGCCCGCCAAGGCCCCCTGCGGACCGAGAAACACCTCGCGGACGTCCGCCGGAAAACCGACAATGGCAAAGACCACGTCGGAGCGTTCGGCCACGGCCTTGGGCGTGTCCGCCCAGGTGGCGCCCAACTCCAACAGCGGCTGGGCCTTCTCACGGCTGCGGTTGTAGACCGTGGCCTGATAGCCCTTGGACATCACGTGCTGACACATCCACCGGCCCATGACGCCGGTGCCGATCCAGCCGATGCGTGTTTTTCCCGGTTCTGCCCTGGTCAATGGCATGGCTTCGGTCCCTGGTCGATCTTTGCTCCCTCGCCTGACGCCGCTATGCTAGGCATGGATGATTTCCCTGGCCAACCCCCCGGTCAGGTCTGGTCTTAGGCCGTCCCATTTGCATGTTCCCCTGGCAAGCCGCCGGGAGGTCGTGCGCCGATGATCGTTCCGCGGCTGAACGCCCCGTTGGTGTTGGTGCCGGGCTTGTTGGGCTTTGGGGAGCTGCGGCTGGGACGGCAAACCCTTGCCAGCTACTTCCCGGGCATCGTGCCCCTGCTGCGGGCGGCGGGCAACCGCACGCTGGTCCATTGGCCAAACCCGACGGCCGGGGTCGCCCAACGGGCCCGGCGATTGGGACGGTTCATCCGCCGGCACCTCGGCGACCAGCCGATCCACCTCCTCGCCCACAGCCTGGGCGGGCTCGACGCCCGCTATCTGATCTCCCGCCTCGGCTTTGCCCGCCAAGTGCTGACGCTGACCACCATCGGCACGCCGCATCGCGGCACCACCTTCGCCGATTGGGGCGTCCGCTGCCTGGCGCCGATGCTCCAGCCGGTCTTCCGCTGCTGCGGCGTCCCCGATCAGGCCTTCTATGATCTGACCACCACCGCCTGCCGCCGCTTTAACGCCGAAGTCCCCGACGCCCCCGGCGTCCGCTACTTCTCGGTCGCGGGCTGGTGGCACGGCCCCTGGCGCTCCCCCACCTGGAAGTTTCCTCACCGCCTGGTCGATCAGGCCGAAGGCCCCAACGATGGCGTCGTCTCCGTGTCTTCCGCCACCTACGGCGAGCATTGCCTCCTCTGGCCCGCAGACCACCTCGGCCTAGTCAATTGGCCCAACCTGCCGGCCCGGCTCCGCGGTCTGCCCCAGGATGGCCGTCCACTCTACGCCACCCTCCTCCGCCGCCTGGCCGACGCCGGCTTCTGACCGCCGCTTCGCACTTGCCCCCGCGCTGGTGGCGGACCCGCTCCAGGGGACCGGTCCGCCAAGCTGGGCCGCCGCCTGGTTCGGCTCGCCGCCTGCCAAGTCCGCAAATCGGGCATTACCAGGCTCGTTCTTGGATTCTTGGTAAGCAAAATTTTTCCTTTAGGACAAAACGGGCACCTTGTGGTAGACTTTGGCGAGCCTCCGAAATCAGTTCGCGGCCACCGCGCGTCGGTCGGAACAGCTCCGGTCCGAGGCTTTGACAGGGTTTCCAAGTTGGTGTTTTTTCCCGACTGAAGAGGTTTCGTTATGTTTGCGCGCATCTGGCGATGGTGGTTTCAACGATACTGGCAGGCTCGGCGGGCCGGCGTCCCTCGGAGGCGAACCCGCCCCCGGTTGGGTGTGGAGCGGCTGGAAGAGCGCTCCACCCCCGCGGTCTTCACCGTCACTACCACCGCCGACACCGTCGGCG
>JANWYO010000038.1 GCA_025055215.1 Gemmataceae bacterium | reverse complement strand
GAGAAACTCCTTCTCCCTGGTGGCCTGGTACAGGTCGAGATAGGCCATGCCGGCATCGGCGGGATACTGCGTCATCACGACGTGGTATTCGCCGTGATTGCCGCGCGACTTGTTGTAGGTGGGCGGGAAACAGGCCAGCTTCCAGTCGGCCGGGTAGCTTCCCTTGATCAAGGTGCGGGCGGCGTTGCGGGCCATTTGCAGCCACTTGTCCTTGAGAGCGGAATCGCGTTCGCGTTGGGCCAGGGCCGTTAGGGCAGCGACCGCTGCGGCTTCGTACTTGCAGGGGTATTGGCCCAGCTTGTCCGGGTTGCCCTCCTTGAGCCAGTGCTTGAGCTAGACGTCCGCCAGCCAGCGCAGCCAGCGCTCGCCGGCGTCGATGTAATCGTAAGCCGGCTCATGGTAGGGACCGTTGAAGACGGCTTTGCGCTCAAAGACGACCGCCTGCCGGCCGTTGGGCGCGTACGTCGCGTAACTCAGCCGCTTCCCACCCTTGCTCTCCAGCCCCTCGACGGTAAGGACCACTTTTCCGACCGGCAAGTCCTTCCAGATCGGAGTCAGCGGCGCCCAGGGATGCTCGGCCTCAAAGACAAACGTCTTCGGTTGACGTACGGTGAAGCGATACGCCGTCGCCCCCTTGACCGGCGCCAGATCGAACGACGGCGGCGCCATGCCCGGTTTTTTCTCGAAAGTCAAAGGCTTGTACTCGGCCGGCCCGTGGATCCGCAAAGCGTCTCCTCGGGGCAATCCTATGGCGCTGAATTGCAGTTCCAGCAGGCCATCGGGCAGGTGCTTCCAGATCGGTTCCAGAGTCGCCTTCGGGTCTTTCGCCTCGAAACTCCATCCGGGGCCGTAGGCCATCGCCGTGAAACGATAAATCCTGGCGCCGCGCACCGGCTCGAACTCGAAAGCGGGGACGTAAAGGAACATCTGGGCGCGGCGGTTCCAGAACGGCGTCTTGCCGGGTACACCGGGCCGGATCGGTTTGAGGGATTCTTCCACAGCTTGAGCGTGTAGCGCCGCCCGGTCAAAACGGAGGGCCTTGGTGTCCGGCCCCCCTTGGGATCGGGCCAACCCAAGCGACAAAACGGCAGCGCCCAGAGCCGCGACACAAAGCCTGGAACACTCCAAGCATTTCATTGCCAGCCTCCGAGTCAGAAGGGAACAGTACCCCTACTTCACCAGCCGCCCCACGAGCTTGACATCATCGATGCCGCGATTTTCGGAATAAACCACCAGCCACGTTCGCTCGGGGCCGGCTGCCACCGCAGGCAGAAGGCATTCCCGCTTTTCCGTACCGGCGATTAGGAAACCGTTGGCGTCCTCCACCTTGCCGTCGGGCTGAAGTTTCCAGCCCAGGACGCGGGTGTACAGCGTGGCCGGAATGTTGCGGTTGCTGTCGCCGCCGATGGCGCATAAACAGTCGCTCACGACCAGGTACCTGTCTCCGGCGAAAGCGACTCCCGGCCGCGGAAGGAAAGGATTGGTGGCGCCCAGGCTCAGAGTTGATCCCAGTTCTTGGAAACCAACGACGTCGCCGGTCCTGGAAAGCTGATAGACAACCACGTCCTTGCGCGCAGGTTCGCCCGGGGCACGTCCCACGAGCAGGCCGTTGTCCGTGCCCAGGGCCAGGGCGATGGCGGTGCCACCGTAGGCCCTGGCGCCGACACCCGGTACGAGCTTTTCCTGCGGCCGGGGGGAAGGAGGCGCTCCGAACGGCTGCCCCGTCGCGGCGTCGATCGGCCGGCGACCGACATAGCGGTAGTAATGCATGCTGTCGGCGTGGAAGGCCGAGAGCAGATCGCCGTTCCGGTTCGCCGACAGCACCGGCAGCAGGGCCTGAGAAGCCGCGGCGAAGTTGCCCAGGTTCTTGAGGTCGAAGCGGGCGATGACGACCGGCCTGGCATCCAGTTTCTTGCCGTCCGGCGCGACCCGTATCCCCTGAATGCCGTAGGCGCCGTTGTCGTATTCCATCCAAGCGACGAAGTAGTTCCCCTTGGCAAAGGCGACATCAGGTCGGCACTGGTTGTGCTTGCCGCCGGCCAGCGTCAGCGTGCCACTGTCCGGCTGACCATCGGCGGCGACGCGGACGGCCACCACCTCCCACCCCGCATCGCCCCCCTTGCCGGAGTCGCTCGAAGCCCGGAGCGTGTCCCAGACCACCAGGAAACTCTTGCCGTCGGAGGCCACGCGCGGCCGACCGTTCAGAGCGGCGGCACTGGTCAGGCGATTCCCTTTGGGGTCGAGGGCCTTGCCCTCTGCTGAAATGCGGCCGCACCAGATGTCCGTCACGTTCTCGTTGAGATAGCCTTCGCGCCAGGCCACCAGCCAGCAGCGGGCGCCTTCGCACCAGGCGGCCGAGGCCCAGGTCTGGTGGCGGCTTGCGCTGGCCTGCGGTGCGACATCGACGGGTGCCGTCAAGTCCGCTGCCGACAGTGGCACACCGGCACACAGCAGGGCACAGCACGCCGCCGCATACGAGAAAAGAAACTTCCGGAGTTGCATGTGATGCCCCTTATTTCTTGATGCTGTTGCTGCTCAGGGTTGGCTTGGTGAAATCTACCGGACCAAAGAGGTACGCCCGGCAATCGCCCTGGTGACCTTCGCCGGGGTCGAAAATGTAGATGTAAGGGAGGCCGAAGTGGGCTGGCCAATAGCCGTGGTAGCGCATCGACCAGGCGGTGGTCTTGGTGGGAATCTCCCGCCACTCGCCGTCACTGAAGAGCGTCGCCACGCGTCCGTCTTGCCAGCGGCGGATGCTGTTGGAATCGATGGCGGAAAGGAAGAGTGTGTTGCCCACCGTCTGAATGAAGGCTGGCCCGCAGTGCCAGGTGGTTCGTTTGCCGGGACCATCCAGATTGTTGTTCAATCCCGGTTCGATGCAATGTGAGACGAT
>JANWYO010000020.1 GCA_025055215.1 Gemmataceae bacterium | reverse complement strand
TTGACTCCCGAAAATCCGATCGACGAACTTTGTCCAGGGGCCGACTTTACCGTCGTCCAGTCCGTGACACAGCAACTCGCATGCATCTCGCCAGATGGCCGACAGCGTCTTGGCGGGCACGAAGGGCAGATCATCCGCGTCGCGGACAATCAGCCGGTCGATGTTTCCCGGCCGACCCATGCCCGAGCCGACGTGCCAATCCGACTCAAACGTCAACCGGATACGGAACCGATTCGGTAGGGGCCACTGCCGCGGCATATCATTCCTCCCAGAATTCTGCCGTGTCGACGGCATCCAGCAGGGCGGTGCGGTATGTCTCCGTGCCGGCGGTGTTCTCCTTCCAGAACAGCGAGTTGCCCGCTCCCAATAGCTGGTCCAGGCCTTGGTTCCGGTAGCGGTCCAAGACGAGACGCAGCCGGGCGTCAGCGGCCATCCGCCCGAGAAACAGCGCCTCGCGCAAGTCGTGCAACATGCTGTTGGGGAGTTTCCGGCGTTGGTCGTCGTCGGTCGCTCGCACCGCCTTGATGCACTGTTGCAGGTCGAGCCACCGGCGGTGGGCCGGCCCGCGCCCGTTTGTGGTGACGTAGGGCCGACCGACCAGCACCGTTTGCCCACCATCCACGGTTAATTCCCGGCGAATGCGCTCCAGGTCGGCCCCGCTGGCGTCATATAGGACGTGATAGTCAATCGCCGAAGCCGGCTTCTTCGGGTCTTCCTGTTTCGCGATTTGCTTGGCTGACCACAGCAACTCCTCGGCCAATTCATACGCTGCGAAGAATGGAAAATGGGGCTTGATGATCGCCACCCCCGCGCAGCTGGTCACGCCATCCGGCAGTACTGCGTGGATGTCCGGATGGTTGCGGGTTTCTGCCTCAAACGCATCGGTGAACTCCTTGGTGAATCGGAGGGCTTGTCGGCCATCGCACACGACCGTCAAGTCGTCACCACCAAGAACCAGAGGCACGATTGGCAGTTTGTCGGGTTCGCTCGGCGGTTGCTGACGTTTGCCTGTGGGAACGAGCACCGCCAGCGATCGGCGGCAGGCCCTTACCGTGCTGTCCTCCAAGGCCAACGAGAAGGCCCGCAATTTCGTGATGTAGTCTCGGTCGTCGGTCGTTCGTGCGCGCTCGTCGAACGACAGAAAGATTTGGCCGAGACCATTGCCGTCGGCATGAACGACGGCCAGCCATTCGCAGCCAAGTTTTTCTAGGTCCGAGACCCCGAACGGCAGGCGCTGGCCCTCGTCGTGCAGCAGGCGGCGGATGCGCTTCAACCCGGGGTCGGCAGCCTGAACTTTGGCCTGGACCTCCGCAGACCGCAATTCTGAGTCGTGGAGTTCGGTAGCTGGCAGCCCGCTACTGTCGCATTCAGCAATGACGGGAAGGCGCTGGAACCGAGTCGCAGCAATGGGGAGCCGGGAGCGGATTGCTTCGTATTCCCGATGGACTGCTTTGAGAACCTCGTGAAGCCGCGAGCCCAGCTCAAAGTCAGGGCTGACCACCCCCCGGACTTCCAGTCCAGGCGCTTCCCGCAGGGCTCGGAGAGTGACCGCGCGGACGATCTGTCGGCCAATGTCGGCCCGTCGGACCAGCAGGAGCGCCTTGCCGGAGACTGCCACGATCACCTCGATGGGGTTTTCATCGCTGAGGACCGGGTAGGTGGCCGCGTCAGCACGGTCCTTCGGAACGGCCCCGCCGGCTTGTCTCACCGCTTCAAGGACGAAATCCGTGCCGACTGCGTGGGTCAGCTGAGAGGCGCCGACGTTCTGCGCAAGCTTGTTAGTCGCAAAGATGTAATTCTGGTTCCCCGAGGTTTCGATCAGGACCAGGTTCACCGCTCAAACCTCCGACTTGACCATTCGCTGGTTGGGCTCACCCATGCTTACGCAGCAACAGTCGGCCCTCTGACAAAAACACATCAACGCCCCGGGGATCGGTCTTTGCCGAACCGGAGCGGTCGTGTCAGAAACCTCCTGGCTGGTCGTTGAAGGGTCAGGTACGTCCCCTCCGCTCCACGACGCGACGCGGGAACGGGCGGAACACACCGCTCGAGGCGCAGGTCCGTTTTTCAGCGACATTGCTTCGCATTTCGGACGGCTTGCCGATCCAGAAGTCTTCCCAGGTGCCCGATCGCTAGTCGCGTACGGGGTTTGTCAACGGTTCAGGAGGTGTGTATTCCCGTTCCAAGGATCAGCTATTATCACACCAGCTAACGCACCGCAAGTGACTGCTTCAGCGCGGGGGGCAACTTTCAAGCTTTCCAAACGATCAATTTCTCGGTCCCTGGCCGTGGTGCGCCCGGGGATCGCAAGGCGTCGTTTCGCACGTACAGCCGCCAGCTGCCCTCTGGCATGGCGTGGTCGCATACCCAGTTCATCCACTTGGTTCCGGGGGTGATGTCCAAGACCAACTGATGGGGATCGATCGCTTCCTCCTGGCAGAAACGGCAAATCGCCTCGGGGATTTGCCCGTGCATTTCTGGGCCGTAGGTGAAGGCGGCGTCGCGACACCGAGGCGCAACGGAATTCGGTTTCAGCCTGCGGATCAAGTTGATCGCCTCATCCTTGGCCTGCGTCTGATCCTGTTCTGTGTCGCCGCTCCGGGTGTACAGCAACAGACAGCTGTGTACCCCGGTGGCGCACGCGGTGATGGCACTCAATTCCGGTCTGCCACTGACGATGGTGATTAAGGCCCTCGCCTGCCAAGAGGGATAGTCGCGTCGCAGCTGACGGGCGCATCGCTCGACGATGATGGGGAGCAGGAATTGGCGATAGAAATCGGCTCGTTCATGGGGGTAGCGGAGGTAATAGTCGGCACAGCGATTGAAGCCGTCCTGGTCATCCGCGTCGCGGGGTTCCGGCGGCGGGGCATCCAGACGATGCAGGTACTGGCCCAAGGCCCGGTGCAGGTCGAGGGTACCAGTGCGGAGCTTTCCCAAGTGCAGCGACTTGCCGCCGAGGTCGATCCCCTGGGCCTCCTCGAACTGCAAATCGGGCACGAAGAATTCCTTGGCCCCGAGTTCGAGGGCGGCGAGCATCTTTTCCCGCAGGTGGCCGACGCGCACTATGCCCTTGTCGGGATCCCATCCCCCACTGGCCCAGATGTGCGGATCGACCGTTCCGCCCTTGACGGACACGAGGAGCCCACCTGCGAGCGAGGCCCCGCACGAGCGAACCTCCTGGAACTCGCTGTCGGCTCGAACCAGCTCCACGTCGCCGAGGCTGGGGTCGAGGTGCAGGCCATAGCTCGGCTGATACGCGGCCCGGGCGATCGCCCGGGCCAACTCGCGGAGGCGCTTCGGCAGACGGGAGCTGTCCGGCGTGTTCGGGCGCCAGACCAGCGGCAGAACGAAGGCGGAACGCACCGCGGCGAACGGTCGCTGAGGGCGTTGGGCGAAAAGGACCCAGCATGAGCCTGGGGCTGTCGGGACGCGCGGGGGGCGTGGGCCCCGACCCAGCAACACCTGCATGCGCTTCAGGACCTCGGAATGCAGCCACCAGTCCGTCAAGCCTTGCAATTGGCGCCGCAGCTCCATTAACTCGCCAGGAGTGAGGGTCTCGGGCTTCTTGCGGCACAACTCAAGCAGGTTGGGGGTGTTCGTCAACATGTCCAGCTGCTCCACGAGCAATCCTCACGCCGGCTCCAACTCCCAGGCAATCCGACTTGCGCCGACTTGCAGACAAAGCCGCAGGTCGTTTTCCGAAATCTCCGCCAGCTTCGGTCGCGCAAAGGTAGCCGTCGCTTCCGGTGAGACAACCGCTGGCACTCCGTCGAGCAACACGGGTTCTCCAGCCAGCTGCACCGCTGGTGTCCCGGACGGGGTGTAGAACGAAATCGTGAGATCTCCCTCCTGGCTCAGCGGCAGATAGCCGACCAGGTTGCGCTCAGGTGCGACCCACTTGGCGATTTTCTCTTCGGCCGGCCCTTCAGTCGCCGCGGCGAAGGCCGAGGGGCGCCGTAGCGAGCGCGCGTACGCGGCGAGGAGAACCGTAAGCGCGCCGGCGACCGCCGCCTGCCACTGTTGGAACCGACGCATCAGTGCCTCGACCGCCGCCGGTGGCAGCGGCTGAACTCGCTTGCCAGTCAGCTCCGCCTCCGCCTCTTCGGCGGCGTCGAGGAACTGCTCATACTTCAAAGCGGTCAGTGCCAGATCGTAATCTTCTTCCCCCAGCTCCGGCCGCAGCGCCTGCCCAACCGCTTGGATGTGGACGCTGGCCGCCAGGAACAAATCGATGTTTTCCACCATCCAGGCACGGCACTGGTCCAGCTCTTCCTCCAAGTCCCGATCAGCCACGCCGCACCGGCAAGCCGCATATGCCACCAGTTCGGCGTCGTCGAGGTCGGTCCAGAGACGCACGGCCAGCGCGCTCCGGCGGGTGAAATCGTCGGCCTCTTCGTACGCCGCATCCAGCTCCTGAGTTTCCTCTCTCCAGGCCAGTGGATTAGGCACGGTCAGGGCCACCCGGGCGAGTTCCGGGCCCTTCTCCTCGACGAGCTGCTCCGCTTGCTTCAGCTCGGCTTCACCCTCGAGATTGGCAATCAGTTCGGGACGCACCCGTCGCAGCCACGCCCAATGCGCCAGCAGGTCGTAAGCAACCAGGGGAGTCAACTCCGAGCGCGC
This sequence comes from Gemmataceae bacterium, assembly GCA_025055215.1. Classification (GTDB taxonomy): domain Bacteria; phylum Planctomycetota; class Planctomycetia; order Gemmatales; family Gemmataceae; genus JANWYO01. Next base: position 13,534 of record JANWYO010000020.1, on the reverse strand, counting down.
GGACAGCAGCAGCTCTTCCAACCGGTCGAGCCGGCATTCCACCTCGATGGTCGGATCGGGAACCTTTTCTTGCGTTGCTATCAATGCCGGACGGACGTACGGACTTCGGGTCATGGCGTCGATCCTCCCCGGCACTGGTGCCGTAGATGGAGCCATTTGGGATATTTCAACTGATTCCGGGCCGGCAGACGGCCCTTCAGCAGAGCATAATCGGTCTTCTTCAGCTGGCCGAACATATCGCAACAAAGATGATGGCAGCGTTTGATGAGTTGCACCGCCGGCCGGAAAACCTTGTAGTAAAGGCGTTCCTCGTCGTTCCAGGCAGCTTCGCGCCGCTCTTGGGCCGCCCGTTCTCGAGCACGGAACTCGGCCCGCGCAGTCGGGTTGCGTCCCGAGCGCATGCCGCGCTCGCGGGGCAGGCTCGTACGGCAGTCTCCGCTTTGACGAACCTCGCGGGTGGTCTCAGCTTGACCTTGCCCCGGGAGAAAGGCGGTCTTGAGAATGTCACCCTCGATCGTCAGCAGGATGCCACTGGTCCCGATGGCCACGGTTACGAACTTGTAATCGTCTTGCCCGAACCAGCCCAGGGTCTGGGCATCACGGGCATCCGCGGCCGTAGCCTCAGCGTAAAGGTCGTATAACTCCTGGGCCGAGGCCCCGTTGGTTGCGTGAGCCTGCTGCGCGTAGCGCCAACGGGCATCGGCATCCGCGGGATCCAAGATGTTTCGGTACTGAGGACTGACCAACACCCAGGCGTTGCACTCCGGCGCTGTCAGCAGGTGGTCGCACAAATGCATGCAGGCTGCCTTGGCCGTCGCAAACATCTTCACCCGCACGGAGCGATCAGCCGGATGCGGCAACGTCACCAATTGGAGGCTGTTTGCAGTCGAGGTCGTACTCATGGCGCTTTCTTTCAGTTTAGCTGTCACTCCCGATCAGGAAGAAACACCTCGAGGATCGCCCAATCGTTGGAGGCGTGTTTCTGAGCCTGTGTCTTGGCCCGTCTCACCCACTGGTGCCAGAGGTCTGGCGCGACTGGAGAGCCTCGAAGCGCTGAGAGCCGTTGGCACAAGCCACGGCCGTCTAGTGAAAAAGGAGGCTGGTCGAAGCATTCCTTGATGTCCTGCCAGATCTCTCGCAACGTCGGCCAATCAGACTGGAAGCGACGCTCCGTGTCGGCGTCCGACCAAGGGAGTAACCGTTCCAGGAAATCCGAGAAGGAATACTCATGCCATTGAAGCTCCTTTACCTGCTTCTCCTCGATCCGCTCGGCCAGTGCCAGTCGCAACCTCAAGAGCAAAACCGCGAAATAATCAGTCCCCTGCGAAGTCGGTTTCATGTCCACACCGAGCCGGTTCAGTAGCTTCAGAAGTTCCTCCCAGCGTTTGTCCCAAATATCCACGTCCTCTTCCCTTGTGTTCGGAGGCTCGGGGACGTGTTCCTCCAACTCATCGTCGGTCTTTGCAGCCTTTGAGGGCTTGGTTTGCCGACACAAGGTTATCAAATGGTTGTGAATCACACGCTTGGCCCAACTCTGGAACCGGCCCTTGGCAGGGTCGTACTTAGGCTGTCCCCCGCTTGCGACCGGATCAAGCTTCTGCCAAATAAGGCTCACCGCATCTTGGACGGCTGCCCAGTGAGAATGGCCCTCCTTAGCCCCCGGAAATTTGCAGCGAATCGTCGACTCGGCTATTTTTTCGATTGTCGGTATCAACACATTCCAGGCTTCGTCCCTGGTCTTCTTAGGCTGGTTCGGATCGATCACTATCCGAGCAAGACCGGTCGGATCCGCGGGCAATCCCTGTGGGGGCAGCATGGTGGTTTTCCTCGGCGCTGTGGTGACAGCCGACTCAGCAGTCAGAGACGGCGGCGACCACTTCAGAGCAAAACCGAGTGTATCTTCGGCGGCTTCGTTCGCCACTCATTTTCCTCCTTCAGCTCGAGCCGAGTGGTTCTAATCCTTCTTACGCGCCTTGGGTCTTTTGCATGACAAGACGAGTGTCCCTGTCCCGATCCGGCGGAGTCAGGGCGTCGCCGGTGGCGCGGGGGCCCGACGGCGGGCGAATCGGAGCAGGGCCGGCCACAGCTCCTCCAGCCCGGATCGAAAGGCCCGGCTCAGTTCCCACGCCGGGCGTGTTCGGTTCAAGCCGGTCACAATGCCTCGCCAGACGCCTCCTTGGGAATGCACCGAGAGCGACGGTGATTGGTCGGGATCGCACGACGTCAGAACGGCGGCGATGCGATCCTCGAGGCCGTGGCGGCGCAATTCCGACCGCCACGCCGCCTCGGAGGCCCCCGCCGGACCATCGAGCAGAATGAATGCATCCACCTCCGCGAACATGCGTTCGCGGCCGGGAGGAAGTCGCTCCGGCGGTTGAACTTTGTGATTGCCGCCGGGAAGGTCGGCCACCAACACGGAGAAAAGTTCCCGGCTTGCCTGAAGTTGCTTGACGATCTGTGCTTCCATTTCAGGCGTCCAGCCACGCTTCTGTTCCCTGCGCAACGCCTCCGCTTCGGCTTCGCCAATCAGGCTCAGGTACCAAGCAGGCGTGGGTGACTGCCCATCGCAGTCGAGTTTCCAGCCATCGGCCCCGATCTGCTCTCGAAAGGAATCCAGCGCCCCGCTAAAGACCGACTTGCCTCGATTAGGATCGCCCACAACCCCCAGGATCACCGGCCACGAGGGGCGCGGCATGGCTTCGGCTAACCAGGTAGGTCGAGGGACCTGTTGCCCTGTGAGTCCACCAGCAGGATCGTGGACGACGACCAGACCGTCGCGGGCCGACCAACATGTCAATCGGCGGACCTCGCTGTCCACGGCCGTCCAGGCGATGCGGGCATAAATATCGACGCCGGCCCGACCGCTGACCACCAGATGAGGGGACCGAAGGCGCCTCAACTCGTCAAGGCGTGGCTTGACCAGCTGATCGACGGCGGCCGGGGACAAAGGCGGCGAGCTGCGGAGTGAGATTTTCAGCAACGCCCCCAACTCATCGTTCCTGCCAGCCAGGATCAGGAGGCTTTCGCAGCCGGTGAGGTCATCGGAGTTGCCGGGTTTGCTGGGAGTTTCGGTACGGATGGAGTAGGCCCCGGCGGCCCGAAACACTGCCGCCGCGTGGGCATACATCCAAACCGCTCCTTTGCCGGTCAGGACCACCGATCGGCCACGGGCCGCTTCGGCGGGTAGAGGCCGCGCTCGCACGACGGTGGTGGGCCAGAAGCGGTCCGGCCCGGTGATGAACTCCACGCGCAACTCGGTCCCGTCATCCTCGCAGTGATACCAATTGTCCATCAGTTTGCCTCCACAGGAGGAGCCGTCTCTGGACGGTCACCGGGAAGAGCGCCGACACGTCCACGGCGACGCGCAGACAGTGCTCGGGCTTCGCGCCTGTGCCGAGCCATTGATTTAACGATTGAGCAACGACGGAACTGACAGAATAGGGGTCGGGGCAGCCAGTGAGAAAACCGACGTCCCGGGGCCAGGAGGTGAGGATGAGAGGCCCTGGCGGGGCCGGCAGGGCCGGCCCCGCCAGGAGGCGTTCCCGCATCACTTGGCGGCGACAAACAGCCGATCGATGGCGGCGTCGTCGATGGTCTCCACGCCGTCCTCGGTGTCGATCACCAAGGCGGTGCCGCTCGGTGTCAACCACACCAGGTGATTGCCCAGCCGGTAGACTTCTTTCATCTGCGGCTGACGCTCGAGGATGCGGAAGTAGGCTTCGCTCAGGGCCTTGATCGTGATGGTCGGGGTCTGGGCGGTGAACCCGACGTCGATCCAGACGCCGCCGATTTCGAGGCAGTCGCGGCCGGCAACCTTGCGTTGAGCGGTGGGCTCCAGGCGCTGCTGGTTGCGCAGTTGGTTGGAGTAGATCGACAAGTCGACGCCCAGCCGGCCGGCCTGGACTTCGCGTTGATTGCGGAGTTGCAAGGCGCGCTGGGCCGCGGCCAAGGCCCGCTGGCGCTCGTTAGCCTCGGCGAAGCGGCGTGCCTCATCGGCGTTTTCCTTGTCGGCGGCCCCGCGCTCCAGCCGGTCCTGCTCGAATTGAGCTCGTTTCTTCTCCAGCTCACCGGGCCGATCTTGCAAACTGCGGGCAACGTCGGCCACTTTCTGGACCCCGCCGGGGGCCCCGGGCTGCCGCAAGACCTCGGGGACCGGTTGCTCCCAGCCTGGGCGCAGCGGCCGACCCGGCCGGGCCACCGGCAGTGGAGCGTCCGGCACGATCAGGTAGCTGGTGTATGGCGTGGCGATGCCGTATTTCTTGGCCAGCGCCACCACTTCCTCGACGAGCTCTTTCTGCTCCCCGTTGGCTCGAATCTGGTCGAGCAGGTAGCCCACCTTCCGCCGCGCCCAGACGTGTTCCACGAAGTCCCGGGCGTTGCCGGTCTTCTCGGGGAAGGAGACATCGTAGGTGAACTGCCGCGTCTCGCCACCAACCTTACCTGTCAGCGTGAGCGCCGCCGAGCCGTGGCCGCTGTAGCGGCCCAGGACCACCAGCTGCCCGCCATGAAACAGGTCGGGCAAGCGGGGCGGATACATGTCGTCCAAACGGATGTCCCCGCTGACGGTCAAGCGCAGATTAGCCAGGACCGGATGGCTGATCTTGTCGTACAGGCTGCTGACCTTGACCTCCAGGTCTTCCGAGGGGCGGACGTAAGTTGACACGGCTCGGGTCTGGTCGGCAAGAGCGTCGAGCAGGGTAGCATTAACATCGTCGCCCACCCCCAGGGTGAAGATGCGTGTGCCGGCCGTGTTCTTTTGCAGGACGTTCTTCAGGATTTGGCCGGGGTTGGTCTCGCCCACGGTCGGTTGGCCATCGGTGAAGAAGATGATGGTGAAGGTGCGCGTGTCGTCATTGGTCCGCAGGTCGAGGGCGGCCAGCAAGGCAGCGTTGATCGCCGTGCCCCCCGTGGCGGTCAATCCATCAACCCATCGTTTGGCGTCTTCGATACGGGCCTTATCCGGGTTGGCCAAGCCCTCTCGGTAGGCCGACACCTGGGTGGAAAACCGCAGGATCGCGACGCGATCCTGCGGGCCGAGCTGGTCGAGGCAGAACTTGACCGCTTTCTTCGCCTGTTCCATTTTGGCACCGGCCATGCTCCCCGAGGTATCGACCACCAGCACCATGTCGCGGGGCACCTGCATCGGCCGACTCATCGCCACCCGTGGCGACATCAGCAGCATGAACGTTCCTGGCTCGCCCAAAGAAGGCCGATGCGTCAACAGCGTCAGCCCCACGTCCTGATCGCTCAGGGAGTAGAACATCTGGAAGTCGCGGTCGAGCAGGGCCTGTTGTTTCTCGAACTGAACGTGGACCTCGTGGTCGCTCTTACGGCTCAGGTTGATGACATGTGTCGGGCTGTAGACGTTCAGGATCGGGTGTTGCGACTTGATGGTCGCCTGGATGCTGAATTCCTCCAACGTCCGGTTCGCCTTGCCGTCGGTACGGAGGGGGTAAACGTACTCGATCAGGTTGGCGTCCTTAGGGGCCACGGACGTGAAACGCAGCGCCACCCTCTGGTCCGCCCGCGGGGCTACCGGAAAGACGCGCACCCGAAAGAGGTTGTTGCCCAGGTACTCGAGCAGCCCGGGATCCTGCGTTCGGCGGACGATGTCGGTGTAGATGGAACGCGCCTTGGCGGCATCGAGGAGTTCGCCGGTGACTTCTTTGCCGTCCACCCACATGGAGAACTGATTGACGCTCGCCCCGGGAGGCACCGGAAAGACGTAAGTTGCTTCCAGCTGACGGTCGGTGTGGTTGCGGAACGTTTGCTCCAGGCTCGTGATGGCCACCTGGTCGTCGATGGCGATCCGGACCCGATGGTGCACCATCGCCAGCGGCGATACAGTCTTGTCGGTTGGCAGCAAGATGCCTCGCCCGAAGCTGGCATCGACACAAAGCAGGAGTAGCGCGGGAACCGGCCAGAAGCGTCGCATGGCTTACCCCCTTCCTGAAACGAAGCAACGTCTTCCCACATTGTAAGACGACTCACTTTGCTGCCCGGATTGCCCGTGCGCGCCTTCCCCAAGCTGTTCACCGGACAGCGAGCGAATCCGTGCCGCAGTCGGGTGCACCTGTGGTTTGGGGAGAGGTTGGGTGTTCCAGGCGGGGTTTTCCCCCTGCCACTTTGGCGTTTCGCGCTCACGATTGATCGTCTTGGGATGCTTGCGTGCCCAGCACGCGTCTCCGATCCTCGCGCAAGCGCAAACCGATCAATCCCCCCTCCGCCCCCGCCCCCTCGCTTCGCCGAAATCCAGGGGGACATTCCCCACAACCAGCTCGCAGCAGTTTTCTTAAGCTCCCCAAAGCCCCGGCCCGATAATCACCCTGGTGAGAGCGGTAACTTTGTCGAGGTACCGAGAATGTTGTGGCTGGCATCCTACCCGCGATCCGGGAACACCTTTTTCCGCATCGTCCTCAGCGAAGTCTATGGCATCGAGTCATCCGAATTTTACGATCCCCAACTTCAGGCGACCGACCGCACCTATCTCCAAGCGCCCGTAGTGAAGACCCACTTGTTACCCTACGAGTTATTACCGAAGGATGCTTCCATCCCCGCCGTATATCTGGTGCGCGACGGCCGCGATGCCGTGGTTTCGACGGCCCGACACCACTGTGACCTGGTCAAGCCCGGCGCGCCCTTTGTGCGCACCTTGGTTGGCGCCATCTGGGCACGCCCGGGGTCGTACTTCGGCGGGTGGAGCCGACATGTGCGGCTGTGGCGTAAGCGGGCGGCACTGATCCTGCGGTTTGAAGATTTGATTGCCGATCCGCTGGGGACGGTTGAGCAAGTTCGGGCCATCTACCCGCTCCCGCCGCCTCGGACCGACCGGGTCCCGAGCTTCGCTGACCTACGTGCCCAGCCGTTTGACTTTGGCCCCTACGCGGCACCGCTGAAAGACTCACGGTTCCGTGAAAAGTTTTTCCGACGAGGAAAAATCGGAGCCTGGCGCGATGAAATGCCGCTGTTCTGCCGCTTCCTTTTTTACTGCCGCCACGGACGGGTCCTCCGCGAGATGGGCTACACCTGAGTCTTGACCGACTCCTTCGTGCCATATGTCGGAGGGATGGCTGGCGCTGACGAGGGACGGACCTCGGTCGGGTAGCCTTATGCCCGTTCGCTTGGGGAACTTCGGGGGATCAAATCGTCCCGATCCCGATGGTCCTCGACCTCGGAGAACGGTGCGACCAGTTCGCCGCCCAGGTACAATGAAGGGCGTCCGTCTCGCGCCAGCGGGGCCGCCATGACGTTGTCCCGCCCGGGGGAGTGGGGACATGGCCGACGGCACGGTCCTGGATCGCGAAGAGTACATCGAGCAAGTCTACCTGTTTCGCAACCTGCGCGAGCGGTTAGCATCCAACATGGCCGCGCAGGAAATCCTCGAGCGAATCCACGAGGAACTGCTCTCGACAACCCGGCTGCCGTTGGCGGTGCAGTTTCTGGCCACGGAGATGAAACACACCGGCTTGCTCGCCTCCGGGTTTGCCCGCCTGCCGCATTATTTCACCCCATACCAGACGTTCCTCGTCCGCCAGGCGGAAGACGAAAAGCGGCGTTTCGACATGACCATGGCTCTGCTGGTGTTGGAGCGGGAGGCGGAATTTCGCGCCAACCATCCTCCCAGCCCGGCCAATCGGCCCGGGCTGTTCGTTTATCAGTTCGAGGTCATCAGCCGCAACCGCCTCTCCTATGACGATGGCCTGCGGAGCATGGCCGCCGACCCTTACTACGACGCCGATTGGCGCGCCTACCTCGAGTTGGTCCGCCGCCAAGTGGGACTGGTGGATTTTACCGACCTGGTTTACCTCCGTTCCGAGTTGTACGTCACCGAGCAGTGCCGCCTCAACCCGGATTACGTGCCGCCGGCACCGCCGATCTTTGGCGAAAAAGAGGGGAAAATCGCCAAGGCCAACCGGGGACGCGACCCACTCTTCCTCTTCGCCGCGTTGCAGCGGCAACTCGGCTACCCCGAGGTTCCCCGCCCACGGCCGCGCGACGACTGGACGTTCAAGCTCGAGGCTCTCCACACCAAGTTGCGCGAGCTGGAAGCCCGGCTCAAGCTGCTGGAAGGCGAGACCCGCGGCCAGATCGATCTGATCAAGCAGTTGGGCAAACCCGAACTCCTCCGCGATCTGGGCGACAAGGACGACTGACGCGGCGGGCAGCGTCGCCCGCGTCAGAGCAGCTGGCCAACCTCCTCGCAGAGTCGGCGAGCGTCTTCTTCCCGCGGGGCCTCCGCGACGAGGCGCACGACCGGCTCGGTGTTGCTGAGGCGAACATGAAGCCAGCGGTCAGGCCAGTCTAGCCGCAGCCCGTCCTGCCGGTTTACGGCGGCGTCGGACCAGCGCTTTTCCAGCGCGGCGAGCAGCGCCGGCCAGCGTTCGAGCGGCACGGCCCATTTCGCCTTGACGATGTGATACGTCGGCAACTCCGCGACCAGTTGGCTCAGGCTGCGGCCAGACCAGGCCAAGAGGTTCAAAACCAGGCCCATGCCAATGAACGGATCGCGGACGCCGCCGACGCGCGGGTCGATGACGCCACCATTCCCCTCACCGCCGATAACGGCCCCGACGGCACGCATCTTCTCGACCACGTTCGCTTCTCCAACCGCCGAGCGGTAGCACGGACAGCCGTATCGCCGGGCGATGTCCTCGACCAGGCGAGAGGTGGACATGTTGATGACCACGGGCCCTGGCTCCTGTCGGAGGCGGAAATCGACCGCCAAGGCCAATGTCAGCTCTTCGCCGATGTATCGGCCGATCTCATCGATGAGGGCAAGCCGATCGGCATCCGGGTCGAGCACGAAGCCGACGTCCGCGCCGTGGTGGGGGACGAGCGGCGTCACGGCGGTGAGATGCTCCGCGATGGGCTCCGGTTCATGGGCGAAGGTGCCGTCGCAGTTGCCGCCCAAGACGACGCTGCGGCAGTTGAGGGCCTCGAGCACGGCGGGGCCGAGGCGGCCGCCGGCGCCGCCGTTGGCGTCGAGCACCACGCCGAACCGCCGCGCTCCAATGGCCTTGACATCGATCAACTCGAGAATTCGGTCCCGATGCCAACCGAGCGCCGCGGACTGCTCGATCACCCGGCCCAGCTGGTTCCAATCCGCCCGGCGAAAGGCCCGCGACTGGAACAACTCCCGGATCGGGCGCCCGTGTTCGTCGGTCAGCGCGGTCCCCTCTGCATTGAAGAGCTTTAGGCCGTTCCAAGGCGCGGGATTGTGACTGGCCGTCAATTGCACACCGCCCTGGGCGGCCAAGCGGCGAACCGCCAGGCCGCACGTCGGCGTGGGTGCTATCCCCAGGTCGTGGACTTCGCACCCGCCTTCCAGCAGGGCCGCCAAGACCGCGTGCCGCAGCATGACGCCGCTGGGTCGGCCATCGCGGCTGAGTACCACCCGGCCGCCCCGCACGGTCGTCGCCAAGGCGGAGGCGAATGCGGCGGCGCGCTCGGCCGTCAACCCTCTTCCGACGATGCCACGAATCCCGGAAACGCTCACAATCAGCGTCTCTTCCGCCGTCATGTCGGTCCTCCCGACTCGCCGCTGGCTCGTCGCTTGCCCGCGGGTCGTTTCGTCCCTCAAGTCCCGCAAAGTCGTCCGCCGATGATACTCCACAGCCCCCGGTGCGCGGAGAGCGAATAGGGGTGGGAAAGATGGGTGTAGGCTCTGATCAACGGCGCCCGTGGCTCGGCTTAGCCTTGGTGCTGGCCGGGGTGCTGTCTGGCTGCGCCAGCCCACCCCAGACGCCGCCGTCACCGCCTTCGACCTCCCACGCCGCGCCGGCAAGCCCACTGCCGGACTATGTCGTCGCCTGTCCCGACGTGCTCGAATGGGCCGTCGCCAGCCGGCCGGAGTGGACCGGCCGCGGGGCCATTCGCCCGGACGGCCGGCTCGATTTTGGACCATTAGGCATGTGGCGGGTGGAGGGCAAGACCATCGCGGACATCCGCCGCCAACTGGCCGCGGAAGCCGGAGTCGATGAGCGCGACGTGGAAATTCGCGTCGTCGAGTATCGCAGCCAGCAAGTGTACATTTTCGGGGAGCTGAACGGTCCCCAGCGGGCCATCCCCTACCAAGGCCCCGAAACCGTCCGCGAGCTCCTCGCTCGGGCCGGCGGCATCAGCGAGGGCGCCCAACCCGACGACGTGCGCGTCGTGCGCACCCGGGTGGCGGATGGCCGGCAACCCGAAGTCTTTCGCGTGAAGCTCAACGAAGCTACCGACTCGGCCTCTGGCGGCGACTTGCGCCTCCAGCCGTTTGATCAGATTTACATCGGCGAGCGGCGCACTTCCTGTACCAAGCGGTGTCTGCCGCCGTGGTTAAGGCCCATTTACCAACGCGTGTGCGACCTCCCCTGGCCCGCGTGGTGTCGGCGACGGGATCGGCCGGAAGGCGAAGCACCGACGCCGGCGGGGCCGACCGCCCCGCCGGCCAGCGAGTCGCTGCCGCCGCGCCGCCTGCCCTGATGGCCGCGATCTTCGTTCGACCACCTCTCCCGAGCCGACGCGGGCCTCGCCGCGAACGCGAAACGACAAATCGGGAGCGCCAAACGATGAATCAGGGCACGGAACGATTTATCGGTTCGGGCGCCCTCCTTTCAATCGCTTCCCTGCTTCCTGCTATCAACTGTGCCCACTGCCTGGATTTGAGCCATCCCCCGCCAAGATCCAGAGGGAATGTACGCTCATGAGGGGTCTCACCCGGCCGGCGACGGCCCCTTCTCTACAATGCCCGTAGAGGCATCGCCCGCTCCGACGAAGGAAGCTGCTCGCATGAAGCCACGCTTGTTGACTCCCGGCCCGACCCCGGTGCCGGAAGAGACCCTCCTCGATCTGGCCAAGCCGGTGGTTTTCCACCGCACCCCTGAGTTCCGGCAGGCCTTGGCGGAGGTCCTGGCCGACTTGCAGTACGTCTTCCAGACGAAAAACCTTGTGCTGCCGCTCACCAGTTCCGGCACCGGCGGTCTGGAGGCGGCAGTGGCCAACTGCATCCCGCCGGGGAAAAAAGCCATCTGCCTCATCGCCGGCCGGTTCGGTGAGCGCTGGCGTGGCTTGTGCAAGGCGTTCGGCATCGAGCCGATCGCCGTCACCGTGCCGTATGGCGAGGCGGTCGCTCCAGAGCAGCTGGCTAAGGCCCTGGCCGATCACCCCGATGCCGTCGCCGTCTGCTGTACCTTGAGCGAAACCTCCACCGGCGTGGCGCACGACGTAGCGGCGTTTGGCCGACTGGTCGCCCCGACCCCGGCCCTCCTGCTGGTCGATTCGATCAGCGGCTTGGGAGCGATGGAGTGCCGCACCGACGATTGGCACATCGACGTCAACATCACCGGCTCGCAGAAGGCCTTGATGCTGCCGCCGGGCTTGGCCTTCCTCTCGGTCAGTGCCAAGGCATGGGCAGCGATTGAGGCGAACACCCAAGCCCGGGTCTTCTATTTCGACCTGAAAAAGGCTCGGGCAGCCCTCCAGACCTCCGACACCCCCTATACCCCAGCACACACATTGATCATGGCCTTGCGCCACAGTCTCAAACGCATCCGGGCGGAGGGGATTGAAAACGTCTGGGCGCGGCAAGCCCTGCATGCCCGTGCCGCCCGAGCCGGGTTTCAGGCCATGGGACTAAAGCTGTTTGCGGCCAGGCCGGCCGATGGGCTCACCGTGGTGCGGATGCCCGAGGGCATCGACAGCACGACCTTGTTGGGCAAGCTGGAGAAGCGCTACGGACTCAAGCTGGCCAACGGCCAGGATCAGCTAAAGGGAAAGATCATCCGCCTGGCCCACATGGGTTACATCGATCAATTCGACATCCTGGCGGCCCTGGCCGGGGTCGAGTTGGTGCTGCGGGAGATGGGCCACCCGGTGGATCCGGGCGTTGGTGTGGCGGCAGCGCAGCGGGTCTTTGCCGAGGCGGTGTCAGCTGCCGGGGGGCGCTCCTGAGCCTAGCCGCCGGAAAGCTCGGCGGCCATCAGCTGGGTTTGCCCTTCTGTTGGAGAAGCCAGCCGAGGGCGAATACCGCGACGCCAACCCCGGCGATGCCCAGCGACACGGCCAACGTCACCTCCTCGGGGCGGGCAAGATTGCCCGCCACGCCCACCGGCAGGAGGATCAAGCCCACAATCTGCAAGAGGCGACCGAGCAGATATAGCATCGGAATTCCTCAGCCGAGCCCTCCGGTGACGGAAGTGCGATGTCTTGACGCTTCAGGCGTCACAAGTAGAAAAAAAGACATAAGGGTCCAGTGCTCGATTCGCCCCGGGCTGCGGGCAAGCTCGCCCGACCGTCGGTCAGCTGAACCCGAAAGGATCGTTTGGCTGCTTCGTGGGGGGAGCGGCCGATCGGGAGGCGTAGCTCGTGAACCGACCATGTCGACGCCACGACGCACCGGTGTTTGCGGTCATGGCCCTGGCCGGGGCCATCGCGTTGCTGTCCGGATGTACCGACGGCTATCCTGACGATCTGGTCTATCCCGTGCGGAGCGACCCGCTCGTCACCCAGATGCCGACACTGGAGATGTCGAAACCAGATCGGCCGGGCCAACTGCCGCTCCTCCAGTTCCAGGAATTGCTCGATCCTCTCAATCCCCTCCAAGCCATCAAGGAGGAAGAGAAGAAGAACATTCTCGACCCGATGCGGCTGTCGCCGGAGGATCGCCGCCAATTGGCCGCTGTTCTCGACCGCTGGTTCGGCACGCCGGCCAGCCCGGTCGTGCGGGCCGCGGACGAGGAGCAGTTGGCGATCATCTCCGACCTCAGGCTGGACCGCGAGACGTTGGAGGAAGGCAGCCGGGTCTACCGGCAGCATTGTTTGCATTGTCATGGGTTGACAGGCGATGGCCGGGGCCCGACGGCGCGGTGGGTCAATCCCCATCCCCGCGACTACCGCCAAGGGATCTTCAAGTTCACCTCAGTGGACATCGACCCGGGCGAGCGCAAGCCTCGCCGCGAGGATCTCTACCGCGTCATCCACCAGGGAATCGACGGCACTTCCATGCCGGCGTTCAACCTGCTGACCGAGGCCGAAAAACAGGCCCTGGTGAGCTACGTCATCCACCTCAGCCTGCGAGGCGAGTGCGAGTTCGACGTCATCAAGACGCGGCTGACCACGGAAGAAGCCGAACCGATCGATGAAATGGTGGCTGTCCGCCTGCGGGTGTTCCTGGAGCGCTGGCACAAGTCCCAGGATCCGAAGGTGCTGATCACCCCAGGGAATCCCTACCCGTACACCAACGAAGAAATGAAAGCGTCGGTGAAGCGCGGGGAGGCGATTTTCAAGGCGCAAAAGCCCGGCGAAGTCGGCTGCGCTGCCTGCCACCTCAACTTCGGCCGGCAGAGCACCTACCGCTTCGACGCCTGGGGGACCGTCCTCCGGCCCACCGACCTGACCCGCGGCATCTACCGGGGTGGCCGGCGACCCATCGACCTGTATTGGCGGATCTACGCCGGCATCAATGGGTCCGGCATGGCCCCGTTCAAGACGCTTGCCCAGTCGGCTTCCAAGGACAACCCCAAGAGCGATCAGATTTGGGACGTGGTGAACTTCC
>JANWYO010000042.1 GCA_025055215.1 Gemmataceae bacterium | reverse complement strand
TGCCATCGCTTCCGGCAGGAAGCCACCGGCGGCGCCCGCGTCCTCGGCGCCCACCTCTACGGGCCGTACTTCAACATCGAGGCCAAGGGGGCTCATCCCGGGGCGCATTGCCGAGCGCCGCTGCCCGAGGAATACGAGCAGTATCTGGCTTTTGCGGACAGCATCACGACGGCCACCGTCGCGGCGGAACTGCCCGGCGCGGAGGGATTCGTCCGCGCCTGCCGCGCACGCGGCATCCGCTGCAACGTCGGCCATTCGTTCGCCACCTTCGAGCAGATGGAGGCGGCGATTAGCTGGGGCGTGCGGCACACCGACCACCTGTTTTGCGCCATGTCGGATCGGGCGCGGCTGCGGCTCAGCCAGACCTACCCCATGCGCGGTGGCGTCGTTGAAGCGTCGCTGTACTTCGACGAGTTGACGACCGAGGTCATCGCCGATGGCAAACATTTGCAGCGTGAGCTGCTCCTGCTGGCGTACAAGTGCAAGGGGCCCGACCGCCTCGCCCTGGTGACCGACTGCAATCGTGCCCTCGACATGCCCGACGGCCCCTACATGATGGGACCCCTGGACGGCGGTGAACCGATCGTCAAGGCCGACGGGGTCGGCCAAATGAACGACGGCCGGGCGCTGGCTTCCAGCGTCGTCGGCATGGACCATTGTGTCCGCACCTTCCACCAACTGACTGGCATTCCTCTCGTCGAGGTGATCCGCATGGCGACCCTGACGCCGGCGCGCATCGCCGGCTGGGATGGTGACATCGGCAGCATCGCCGTCGGCAAACGGGCCGATCTCTTGGTCCTCGACCGCGACCTGCACGTCCGCCAGGTCTTTATCGACGGGGATCTCGTGTGGAGCGCCAATCCTTGACGGCCGCCAGGCCTGCATCAGGCCCGGCGGATGGCTTCCTTCATCTCGCGCACCGCGCGCTCCATGCCGACCAGTACGGCCCGCGCCACGATGCTGTGGCCGATGTTCAGCTCTTCCACTCCCTTGATGCGGGCAATCGGCTGGACGTTGGTGTAGGTCAGTCCGTGGCCCATGTGGATATGCAGGCCTTGGGCATGGGCGAACTCAGCTGCCTGCTCCAAAGCTGCCAATTCCCGCTGCCGCTCGGTGGCGGTTCGGGCCTCGGAATACCGGGCGGTCTGAATTTCCACCGCCGAGGCCCCCACCAGCCGGGCCGCCTCAATCTGCCGTGGGTCGGGATCGACGAAAACTGCAACTTCGATCCCGGCCTTTTTCAATTGCTCCACCGCTCGGGCGACGACTGTCTCCTTGGCAATGACGTCTAAGCCCCCTTCGGTGGTCAACTCCTCGCGACGTTCGGGAACCAGCGTGGCCTCGTGGGGACGGACTTCGCAAGCGATGTCGAGGATGGCGTCCACGGCGGCCAATTCGAGGTTCAGCCGCTGCGTCACGATGGGACGAAGGAGGCGCAGGTCGCGCTCTTGGATGTGACGCCGGTCTTCGCGCAAGTGAACCGTGATGCCGTCGGCCCCACCCAGCAGGGCCAAGACGGCGGCCGCCACTGGGTCCGGTTCCAGTGCCCGCCGTGCCTGCCGTACCGTGGCCACGTGATCGATATTCACCCCGAGTCGAATCATACCCGCTGCTCCTGGGTAAACCCGAACCATGGAATAACCTTTTTACACGTCCGGGAACATTTCCATGTAGCGACGGGCCTCGCGGATGAGGATTTTGAACAAAAAGTAAGCCAGCAGAACGTCAGCGCACTTCACGTAAAGCGCGCCGGCGATCCCCGATGCCGTGCTGAGCAGCACCGCACCCGGCAGCCAGACGTAAGACGTCAGAATGGCCGCCAGCAACAAGGCCGGCAGGAGCCGCCCCATCCAGCTGAGACGATACCGCGGATCGACGTGCATCCGCCACATCGCCCGAACTTCGCGCCATGCCTCGGTCACGAGCCAGCTCCGGCCGCCCGACGGCGGGCGAATCGGCCGAAGATCGGGAGTCACTGGCTGCGGTAGGTGTTGGACGTCGACCGACGGTGGTTCCGGGGCGGCAACCGGAACCGCTACGGCCATGGGAACTACCGCCTCCGAAATCATGGCCACCGGCAACCGCTGAGTTAACCGCGACTGCACCTTTTCAACCAGGCGCTCGGCCAGCTGCTCGGCGTCCTGCAAGACCGCGATGGTGTCCTCGAGCTGACGGATTCGATTTTCCAGCGACGTGATTTGAGCTTCGGCCATCGCCGCGACTGCCGATGCGGCTTCAGGACGACGTGGCCGACGACGGTTCGGTTTGGCCTCCGGTGACGTTCTCCTTGCCTCATCGGCGGATGCCTCTGCCGCCTCACAGGATCGAGTGTCCGGGTCTTCTGCGCTCCTGGCATCGACCTCCCCCGTTGGGAGGTCGCTTTCCCGCGGGTGCGCGCCAGCCGTGGTAGCCGAGGAAGTCTCTTGCGCAGCGGGCTCGTGGCGCCGGGCTTGGGGCGCCTCTGCCACAACTTGCCCCACCCCCGCCGCGAGACCATCCTCCGGGGAACCATCATTGCCGCCCGGCAAGTCCGTCGGGGCCTTGTGCGTGTGTTCCGCCATGATATTTCTCAAAAACCAAGGCAGATCCTTTAGATCGTGGCAGATTTCCTCGGCCAACCCGGCACTGCTACTGCCAGTTCTGGCCGAGCGTTCAGCCCGACGCTGCAAGACAGACGCCCGGCTTCTGTGGGGAAGCCGGACGTCGGATCCGCCCCTTTCAAGTCATGGGGCGGTGCTGCTTTTCTCAGGGCCAGGAAAATTAGCCGGCAACGGGATGGTGACCTCGCCGGTGGCCGCCCATTCCGTGCCGCGCTGCAAGGTAGCGGCAAAGCCGACGCAGCGCATGGCCGCCACGTCGTGCCCCATCGGCGTGTGAAACACCCGGCCCTTGCCGTAGGCCACCGTCCAGATCATGGGTTCGTGGGCCTTGGTCCCCTTGCTGTACGCCGTCGCCAGCAGGTGGACATTTTCGATCGGACCGCGCATGTTGTCGTACAACTCGTCCCGGGCGTGCATCCATTCGCGCGGCATTCCTCGGGTAATCGGGTGCTGCGGGTCGCGAATGACGACGGCGAATTCGCCCGTGTAGCGGTGGCCGGAGCCTTCGTCGGCTCCCTTGGGGACGCGGATGAGCGCGCCGGTGTCGTCCAGCTTCAGTCGGTCGCCGTAGTCCTTACTCCGCCAGCCCATGCCGATCATCTGGTTGTATTCCTTCCACCCCGGGAAGGCATTGTTGGCGGCATGGACAATGACCAGCCCCAGGCGCCCGGATTTGACGGCGTCATCCAGAGCGGTTTGAAATTCCGCCGGCCAAGGATCGCCGTTGTAGTTGCTCAGGACGACGTCGTAGTTCTCGATGGCCGGTCGAAATTTTGCCATGGCCGCCTGGTAAGCAGGGAGGGCCTTCTCCGCCGCCGCCTTCGCCTCGGCGTACTTGGCCAAAGCCGCCGGGTCGTCGGTCTTCGGCTTCGGAGGCACGCGCGGCTTCTCCGGGGCCGTGGCCACGTCCACGGTGAAACGGCCACATTCCTCCAGGATTTTCTTCATCCGGGGCGTCGTCTCCCGCCAGTTGTGGTTGTTTTGACCATCGATGATGAGGACACGGATTTTCGCGGGGACCGCTTGGTCCGCCCCCAATGCGCTGACGGCCCACCCCAAAATCACCGCCCACCCCAAGCCGAGCCACCGTCGTTGCCACGTCATGTCCCACCCCCCTGGAACAGCTTTCTTGGATGAGCCGTCGGCCCATGCCGCCGGTCACCGCTCGATTATCGCCAACGCCAGCCGCGATGCCAATGCAGCCCGCCGCCCTGGCTCAGGGCGGCGGACCGTCCCACATTCCGGAAGCACGCAGGAGGCTTTCCTGAACGATCTGATCGTGCTCCAAACTGTAATCCGGCTTCTTCGTGCCCCACACCACCGCCGCGAACTCCCGCAAGTCCGTGATCTGCAACGTCTGAGCCGGCAGTTCCAGCCGCTCCCACTGAGTTGCGCCGCGGCGGAAAATCTCGAGCGGTTGCACGGCGCTGTTTGCCAGGTGACCGCTCCCCAAGTGCGGAATCACGCAAGCCCCCTCGGTGCCGTAGACCTCGATCCGGCGGGCATGCGGTGCCACCTCCAAGGCTGGCACCTCGATGATGCCCCAGGCATGGTCGAAGCCGAACACCGCCACTCCGTGGTCGATGAACGTCGCCGGGGGCTGCGTGTGATGATGCGCCAAAAAGGGCGTGACCGTTTTCGGCCGGCCCAAAAGAGTAACCATCATATCAATGACGTGCCCGGCCATCTCGAAGAAGATGCCGCCCCGGTACGGGCGCAGTTCCTCGGCGAGGCGGCCGTAGTCGCTCAAATCTTTGGGTAGCCGGGCCCGAAATTCATAAATCCGGCCAAAGTCGCCTCGCCGGCCGCGCCGCAGCATCTCGACCACGGCGGACATGTACCGGAACAGATAGATCATCTGCACATGCAGCCGCTTCTTCCCCGCCAGGTCGATCAGACGTCGATACTCATCCCAGCGGTCGCCCGCCGGCTTTTCGAGAAGCACCGGCCGACCGCTTTCCAGCGCCAGGCGCGCCAGTCGGAGGTTTTCGAACACGCGCCCCTCGACGACCACGCCGTCGAGCGGTTGGCGGAGGACTTCTTCGGGTGAGTCGTAGACGTGGCACTGCGGCAGGATCAGCTGCCAGCGCTGCCGCCGCTCCGCGACCACCTGGGGCTGCGGGTCCCAGAAGCCGACCAAGGTAAACTCGCTGGGATGTGCCGCCACCTGACGCACCAGGCCGTCGGCGTGGGTGTGCCACATCCCCAACATGCCGAGACGAAACGCCGGTCTCATGCGCGCCCCCTCGCTTGCGCGGGCCTTGTCAGTTGCCCTGACGCCAGCCTAGATTGGTCGCAGCACGGAATCAATGGCCCAGGCGGAGGAATGGTCATGAGTACCGTCCCGTTGGTGGACGAAGATTGCGACCACCCCATCGTTCGGCGAGTGTTCGCCGACATCAAGGCAACCAAGAACATCGATCGGGTGCCGAACATCTGGCGGGCACTGGCCACGCACCCGGAGCATCTGGAACTCTGCTGGACTCGCCTGAAGGCGATCATGAGCCCCGGCAAGGTCGATGCCCTGACCAAGGAAATCATCGCCCTGGCAGTCTCCGTGACCAACGGCTGCCGTTATTGCATCAACAGCCACACCGCCGCCGTGCAAAAGCTCGGCTTGTCGCTCGAGGCCCTGGGCGAAGTCCTGGCCGTCGTTGGCCTGTACAATCAAATGAACCGGCTGGCCGATGCCTACCAGGTCGAACCCGACATCCTGCCGCGCCCGTGGTGAGACCGTCGGCTTGACGGTTGCCGCCACGCTCGGGCGCCCTAGGGAGGAACGTCATGAATTGCTGTCCCGCCGCGCACAAGTTGGCCGCCGTAGTGATCGGCGTGTATGGCTTACTGACCCTGGGTGGGGGCATCTGGGGCTATGTCTCCAAGGGGAGTAAGGCGTCATTGATCGCTGGCGTGGTCGCCGGCGTGGTCCTGTTGCTGTGCGTTGCCGGGACCGCCTGGTCGCCGCGAGTGTCGTTTTCCGTCGCCGTGCTGGTGGCCCTGGCCCTCTTGGTTCAGTTTGCCCCAAAGGTGTGGGAGCACCGAAACGAGTTGTACGATTTCGCGGCCACGGGGCCTGGTCGGACGGCGGTCCTTATGACAGGCGGCGGCCTGATGACCGTGCTCGCCGCCCTCTACGGGCTGCTCACGCGCGCCGGCCCGACCTCGTGAACGGCCATCGTGTTTCTGACTCGTTCGCCCGGCACAAGACGCCACCGCACGGGGTGCTGCCGGCGACGGTGCGGAACTTGTCAGCGTGGCGGAGCGTAATAACATAAAAGCGAGCCGCCATCGGATCGATGTTCTGCCACCGTCGGAGTCCGTGTCGTATGGACGGAATGATCCACGTCGAAAATTTGACCAAGTACTTCGGCCCCGTCCTGGCGGTCGATCGCATCAACTTTCGGGTGGACAAGGGCGAAATTGTCGGCTTTCTCGGCCCCAACGGCGCCGGCAAGACGACGACCATGCGCATCCTCACGACCTATCTCCCGGCCACCAGTGGGATCGCCAGAGTGGCTGGGTTCGACGTCATGAACGAGTCCATGGAGGTTCGCCGCAACATCGGCTACCTGCCGGAAAGCGTACCGCTCTACCCCGAAATGCGGGTCGAAGAGTACCTGCGATACCGAGCTATCCTGAAAGGAGTTCCCCGGACGCAGCGGCAAAAACGGATCGACTATTGCATGGAGCGCTGCCGCATCCGCGAGGTGCGCCGCCGACTTCTCGGCACCTTGTCCAAAGGCTATCGTCAGCGGGTCGGCCTGGCCGACGCGATGGTCCACGATCCGCCGATCCTCATCATGGACGAACCGACCTCCGGCCTCGATCCGCTTCAGATTCGGGAAACGCTGAATCTCATCAAGGAACTGGGAGAGCAGCACACTATCCTCCTTTCCACCCATATCCTGGCCGAGGTCGAGGCTGTCTGCCAACGAGTCATCATCATCAGTTCGGGTCGCATCGGGCTGGACAAGTCGATGAGCGAGCTGGCCCGGGACGCCGCGGTCACGGTGTTGGAGGTCCGTGGCCCGGTGGATCAAGTCACCCGCGTCCTGGAGACCACAGATGGTGTGACCAAGGTGGCCGTGCAACCCATCAATGGCGACTTGGCGACCTACGAAGTGCGAACGGACCAGGACTCCGACCTGCGAGAAACGCTGTTCCAGCGCGTGGCCCGGAACGGCTGGACGCTCCGGCGACTCGACCTGCGGCAGCGAAAACTCGAGGACCATTTCGTGGACGTAGTGCTCCGCGACTCCGCGCCCGCACCCTCTCGGCCGGAGGAAACCGCCGAGCTGCGCTCCGCCGGCTAGTAGGATCGTGCCCAGCGATTGGTCGCCTGAGTGCCGTGGGAGACGGCGGCAATGGGGGAGCCTGCAACGATGTCAAGCAAAACCATGACCGAACGCGCGGATCGGCCGACGGGTAATTGGCAGGCCCGGCGCGAGATGGCGCCTTCTCTCGTGCGCCCGGAAGAACCGACGGTCGCTCGGTGGGTGGGCAGTCTCGGCCTGGTGCTGGTGGCAGTCGGAGCGGGAATCCTGCTCTGGGCCAACTTCTCCTCCTCCGGGGGCAATCCGCTGTCCGGGTTAGTGGCCCTCGGTGCCGGCATCTTGTGTCTTCTGTTCCATGCCAGCGTCGATCGCGACGTACAGATTCGACGGAGCTATGGCGTCCTCGGCCTGCTTTGGCTGCTGGCCGCCATTCTGGCGGCCAGCATTCCGTTCAAGGATTTGCCTCTCCAAGCCCGCTTTTTGACGTACTCCGTTCCGTCGCTCATCCTCGCCCTGATGTTCCTCCTCCCGTTTGCTCGGCACGAAGCGGAGTCGGAGTGGCGGGCATGGATTTCGCTGGGCCTGGGGGGCGTCGGCGCCGCGCTCGCCTTGACGTCCCTGATTGGCAGCAACGTCTCGGCCGACTTCCTTCTCCCCTATGGATTGGTGCTGGGCGTGTTGGGGCTGGCGTGGTGGTGGGCCTCGGTGGGCGTGCTCGGCATCAGCGACGACCGCGCTTACTGGAGCGGGGTCGGGATGGGTGTCTTCGGCGCCGTGATGTTCATCATCGCCCTCGCCCGATCGATCATCCCGCCGTTGTCCTATGCGCTGGGGTGGATGGCGGAACGCCCAACCGACAGTTACCTGGCGACCGCCGGCCTGCCGCTGTTGTTCTTGGGTACCCTGTACATGGCGATTTCCGCAGGGTTGGTGTCCGATAACGTCTTGGTCACTTTGACCCGTCGCGAGTTGGCCGCTTTCTTCTACTCGCCGATCGCTTACATCGTGTTGTTCAGTTTCACCATCGTGGGCGCGGTCCAGTACGGCATCTTTTTCGATCAAGTTTACGAATCTTCCACCCCATTCAGCCGAACGCAGCCGTTGGTGGAACCGATCATCCAAAGCTACATTTTCAGCCTGCTTCCGGTCTTCTGCATGTTGTTGATCGTCCCGGTGGTGACGATGCGCCTGCTCAGCGAGGAGAAACGCACCGGAACCCTGGAGGTATTGCTCACCGCCCCGGTGGACGACAACACCGTCGTGCTGAGCAAGTTTTTCGCCTCGCTCATCTTTTATCTCGCGTTGTGGGTGCCGTGGGGGCTGTTCCTGATCGGCCTGCGCGTGGGCATCGGCCAACCATTCGATTACCGCCCGCTGATCAGTTTCTTCATCGCCCTGGTGGCAAGCGGTTCGGGATTCTTGAGCATGGGACTGTTCTTCTCTGCCCTCACCCGAAACCAGATTGCCGCCGCGATCCTGTCGGCGATGGGCATGGTGGTCATGCTCGCCGTCTACCTTCTGAAGTACATCTTCACGCCGGACAGCCTCTGGTGGAACCTGTTCAAATATGTGTCGTTCGTAGACTTCTGGGCAACCACCCTCTTGGGACGACTCGTCGTTTATGAGGTGGTGTTCTACCTCTCCTTGGCCGTCTTCTGGCTGTTCTTGACTGTCAAGGTCTTGGAAGCGCGCAAGTGGAAATGACTGCTGGCGCGTCGAGGATCGAACCATGACCGAGCATGCCGACATCCCCGCTGGCGCCCCGCCGCGATGCGGTTTCCGCTGGATGGCCCAGCATTCCCAGGTAACGGCCTACGTGCTCTTTGCCTTGGGGGCCGTGGCCTTGCTCCTTCCCGTGACTTGTGGCTGGTTCTGGGGCTGGAATTGGCCCTTTCTGTGGTGGGGTGGCGTCACCGCCGTGATCCTGGTGATTGCCGCCATCTGGGAATTGCTGCACGTGCCTGGTGACGAAGCCGCCGAAGTGCTTCATGCCCGCCTGACGGTCTTGGCGGTCGGCGGGTTGTTCGGTCTGGTAACGGCGCTCCTGGGTGTCTTCCTCAGTGGTCTTTGGTGGACCGAATACATCCTTCCCTGGCTTCGACCCGATGGCGAAGGCAAGGAAGCCTGGCGCCTAATGCTCGCCGCTTTAGCGCTGTTCGGCGGCTTGGCCGTCATGTTCGCCAGCCTTCAACTAAGCCGCGGTCAGGAACGCACCAACCCCCTGCTCCGCCGGCTGCTGTACGGCTACAACGCCGTCCTCACCGGTTTGTTGCTCCTGTTTGTTCTGACGGTGCTGAACCTCCTGGCGTACGTCCGCCTGTCACACGCGCTGGACTTCACCGCCTCGAGCATCTACACCCTCAGCTCCCGGTCAGTCAATATCCTGGAAAACCTCGACAAGCCCGTCACCGTCTACGTGTTGCTGGAGCCGGGGAGCACCCTTTATACCGAAGTGCAGACCTTGTTGGACAACTGCCGGCAGTACAGTCAACGCATCCAGGTCAAGACTATCTCGCTTGACCTGAGCCGTGCCGAAGCGGTGGAGTTGCAAAAAAAACATCCAAACCTGGAACCGGGTTTGTTGGTCGTCTACGGCACGGAGCCCGAGGTCGGGTCGAAGCTCATCAAGCAGAGCGAGTTGTACGTCCATGACTTTTCGCGGCGACCCGGTGAGCGGGAGAGTTTCAAATTCAAAGGAGAAGACTTGTTGATGGGTGCGTTGGCCGAACTCTCCGAGGGAGGTGCCAAGCCCATCATCTATGCTACCCAGGGGAACGGCGAGTACGACCTCAACGACACGACGACCAGCCGGCCAAACCAGGGCCTTGGCATTTTCAAGGAGCGCCTGGAAAAACGCAACTACGAGGTCAAGCCCTTGACGTTTCTTCCGGGGCAGAGCAAGATTCCCGACGACGCAGCCATCGTTCTCATTGCCGGAATTACTCGGCCGCTGCCGGACGATGCGGTCAAGGCCCTCCGCGAGTACCTGAACCCTTCGGACCCGAACAAGAAAAAGGGTAAGCTGTTCCTGTTGACCGGCCTCACGCTCGGCCCGGATGGCAATCCCGTCTCGACCGGGCTGGAAGAGCTTCTTTCCGGTTATGGTGTTCAGTTGAAGAACGAGCGTATTTTCTCCATACCCACTCCGGGGAGTTTCATCCGCAGCCCCTCCATGTGTGCGGCCCAGGTCAACCAGACCCTCCGCAATCCGATTGCCGAGGCTTTCAGAGACCGGGTGTTCGCGCTGTTCCGGGCCCGCCCCGTTCAGGCAAGCTCGCCCGTGGGAGCGTCTGCGAGTTCGTATGTCGCCGAGACGCTCCTGGAAGTCCCCGGCTTCGAGTCCAGGCCGTTTAACCAACTTGTCTTTACCGACACCAATTTCCGCCGCGATGCCTTCGAAGCAGCGCAGGAGGTTTCACTCCTGCTTCGAGACAACCCGGACGAATTCAAGCGGCGGATCAGCTCGCAAGCGATTTCCGTCGGCGTCATCGTTTCTGAATCCAAGACCGATCCCAACGACCCGCATGCCTTCATGCGACGCGGGACGTCCCAGAGGCCCTTATTGGCTGTCTTCGGCGACGCGGCCATGGTCACGAATCAGTTGATGTCTGCCGAAGGTGGTTATTACTACTTCGACCTGCTCGCCAGCACTCTCGACTGGCTTCGGGAACGGACCGGAAGTATCGGCATCCAACCGAAAGACCGTACCTTTTTCGTCGTCGAACCGACGGTGCCCTATTGGAAGACGGTCCTGATTCCTCCCGCCCTGGTGCTCCTGGGCATCGTCGGGCTCGGCGCGGGCGTGTGGATCGTGCGCCGTCGCTGATCGGGTCGCCGGTACCTCGATGGGGCAAGCGACCCATCGTTTCTGGTTCTTGGCGCCCTGAGACTGCGACGAGGAATTGAAGGAAAGCACCATGAGCTTCAAGACAACCTACATTCTGTTTGGTTTGCTCCTGGGTCTCCTGGTGATTTTTGGCCTGAGCCAACTCTTCGGCCCGAAGCCCGGCGAGGGAAACTATGTCATGACTGACCTTCGACGGGCGAAGGTCAAGGCCGACGACATCGACACCATTGAAATCGAGCGCCTCCGCCCCACCGCGGAAAAACTTGTCTTTGTCCGCGATCCGGAAACCCGCAACTGGAAGATGACGCAACCCTCCGAATTCCGCGTGGATAGTGCCCAGGTGGGGCGGATCGTCGATCAGGTCATCAACGCCTCCCGACACGAAGAGGCAGCCGTGCCGCGAAGTTTGCAGGAAGTCGAGTTGGACAATCCTTCGATGATCGTCACCCTGAAAAAGGGAGACAGCGAATGGAAGCTCAACTTGGGCCGTGAGGGCATCGGCACCGAGCAAACTCGGGTCGTCTACGTCAATTCCTCCGGTCGGCCCAAGGAAGCCTTGGCCGTCCGGCGCATCAACCTTGACACGCTCTTCAAGAGGCCAATCGAGTTTCGGGAGCGGAGCCTGCTCACCGAGAGCATGCTCAACCTCACGTACGTCAACCTGAAGGAGCCCAAAGGCAGCCCCCTGATCCTCCAAAAGACTGGGGATTTGGAATGGAAGTATGTTCAGCCGGCCTACGGTTTGGCGGAGTACGACAGCGCCACCGATACCTCACAAACCACGGATCGGGGAACTAAGAAGATCACCGGGGTCCGGGAGCTGCTCGAAGCGATCGAGAACCTTCGTGTGGAGACCGAGCAAGATTTCGCGGCGGACAATGCCAAAGACCTCGCCCAATACGGCTTAGAGGGAGACCAACCGGCCACGCTGCGGATTGAGGTCAAACGCCGGTCGGGCAACCTCCTGGGCGGCGATACCAGAAAGCCTCCCGTCCCTGAAACGCTCCTCATCGGCAAGAAAGCGCCGAAAAAAGAGAGCGACCTGACGGAGAAGTATTACGCGCGCCTGGCCAGTGAACGCCACGTCGTCACGCTCCCGGCAAACCGCGTCGATCCGCTGGTTCAAGTGCTGAGCGACCTCGCCGTCTTCCGGAATCGTGACTTGGCTCAGGTGAACACGGCCTTGGTGGATGCCATTGATATTCGCAATTCACACGGTTTGATGAAACTCCGCAAGACTGGCCAGTCGATCCCGGAGTGGAAGCTGTGGACCGGCTCAACGAGCCGCGATGCCGAGGATACCGTGGTCCAGTCGCTGATCGGCGCCGTTGTCGCCAAGCGTCAGGTCAAGGACTTCCCCACGCAGCCGGCGGAGGAGTTGGGTCTGAAAGACCCGACGATTACCGTCTCGATTTGGGTTAACGGTATCAAGAAGGAAGATGCCAAGGCCAAGGACGACAAGAAGGCCGACTCCAATGTGAAAGACGAAAAGAAAGAAGACGCCAAAGCCAACGACAAGAAAAACGAACAGACCAAGGACGAGAAAAAGGACGACAGCAAGGACAAGAAAGAGCCTGCAAACAAAGAGAAGAAGGAAGAAAAAAAGGAACCTGCGGCCCAGAATGCCGAGCCGAAACTCACCAGTGACAAACCGACCGTAAAGCTGGAGTTCGGCAAGCTGGGAGGGAAGGATGACCTGGTATATGTCCGTCGGACCGTCGGCGACGAAGCTACCATTGTGACGGTGCCGAAGTCGATCCTCGAAAAGGTTGATGTTGAGCCGATTTCATTCCTGGCACGGGCCATTAAGACGTTCACTCGCGATGACGAGATCACGGGCTTGACCGTGGTTCACGACAAGACGACCTACAAGCTCGCCAAGGAAACCAAGGACGACAAGAAAACCTGGACCTTCACCGAGCCAAAGGACCTGGCCGGTCGGGTCGGTAATGCCAGCAAGATCGACCAGTTCATTCAAGACTTGCGAGAGTTGCATGCTTACCGATATGTGCGCGAGAACCCATCGGATACCGACCTGAGCCGGTATGGGTTGCTGACGCCGAACCTGGTCGCCACGGTGTTGGCCCGAAAAACCAAGGACGCAAAACCCGAAGAATTTGTGTTCGAGTTTGGCGGAGAGAACGAGGCCAAGAGCGAAGTCTACACCCAGGTCAAAGGGCGCCCCCTGGTCTTTCTCATCATTCCGGACCTGGTTCGGAACTTCAACATTTCCAACTTCGTCGACCCAACCGTGTTCACCTTTGATGCGTCGAAAGCGGTCGGCATCAAGTTGACCGGTTGGCAAGACCTCACCGGGTCGCCTTTTACGCTGGAATTGGAGCGCCAGCCCGGCATGCCCTGGAAGGTCAAGAGTCCGAAGGATTTTGAGTTGAACAATGCTTCCGTCGATGCGCTTGTGACGACCCTGTCCAACCTGAAAGCGGAAAAAATTCTCCTCCCCCGGGCCCCGGTTCAGCCGGAGCAAAAGCTGGAGACCAAAGACGGGGCATTACAGATTGAGGTGACGCTTGAGGGCGAGAAAACGCCGCTGACGCTCACCGTGGGAGGCCCGGACGCCGACAAGAATCGTTGGTACGCCCAGAGCAATAAGTTGCCGGGCGATGTCTTCCTCCTGCCAAAGGAGCCGTTCGACAAGATGAAGGCCAAGCCGGCCCACTTCCGCAAGGAGTGAACGGACGTATAATGGGATAAAGCCCCTGATTCCGCTGGACGCCAACGAGGCTTGACCGGGACGGCGCTCCGCCCCTCGTCCCAGTGCTTGAGCGGCCAAGCGAAGTTTCCGTGAAGCGCGGCCGACAGAATCTCGACCGCCGGTTGAATCAGGGCGTCCTAGGTTGTGCGGCTGCCGAAACGTTCAAGGACGGCCCGTACAGCTCGCCCCCCACATGTGGTCGCGGGAGCGGCCACTGCGCGGGCTCGATTTCGGTACCCGGCCCCAAAGGCGGAGATCTGATGAAAATTGTGCATTTCCCGCACCCGGCCCTGCGTTATAAGGCCAAGCCCCTGACCACCATCGACAAGAAGCTGCACCTTCAGGTGGGCGAGATGTTCGACCTGATGTACGAGGCCCGTGGCTTGGCCTTGGCCGCTACTCAGGTGGCCCTCCCCTTCCAATTCCTGGTCATGAATCTCACGGCTGACCCGCAGGAGAAAGACCAGGAACAGGTTTTCCTCAACCCAGTCATCGTGGAGCGCAAAGGCACGATCGAAGACGAGGAAGGGTGCTTGAGCTTTCCGGGGCTGTTTCAGAAGGTTCGGCGTGCCAAGACCGTCAAGGTTCATGCTTACAACTTGAAGGGGGAACCGGTCGAAATCGAGGCACACGACCTCGCTGCTCGGGCGTGGCAACACGAAATTGACCATCTTCATGGCGTGCTGTTTATCGATAAGATGGGGCCGGTTGCTCGATTGGCCAGCCGCGGCGCGCTGAAGGAATTCGAGCGTGAGTTCCGCAAGGCCCAAGAGCGAGGTGAGATTCCGGAAAACGTCGAGATCGAGCGGCTGCTGGCCCGGCTGGAGGCTGGGGAAGACGTGCCGCCGCCGAGCGGGAGCAAGGAGTCAGCCGAACCGAGACCGTGACATGCCGCCTTTGCGACTGGTGATGATGGGCACGGGCAGCTTCGCCGAACCGACATTCGCGGCACTGGTAAGCAGCCCGCACCCCGTCGTGGGACTGGTGACGCAACCGGACCGGCCTCCAGGCCACGAGCGCAGTTCTACCCGTCGGGTCGGCCCGGGCCTGAAGGCCCTGGCCGAGCAACACCGCATCCCGTGCCTCCAGACCGAAAACATCAACACCCCGGAAGGGGTCTGCGGCGTGCGGGCATTTCAGCCGGACCTGCTGGTCGTGGCTGCATTTGGGCAGATCCTTTCCAAGGAGGTGCTTGGCGTGGCCCCGTTGGGCGGCATCAATGTCCACGCCTCGCTGCTGCCCAAATACCGTGGGGCTGCCCCGGTCGCTTGGGCCATCTATCACGGCGAGACCCGGACCGGCGTGACCATCATCCGCATGTCGGCCGCCGTCGACGCCGGCGACATCCTGGCCCAGGAAGCGCTCGATATCCTTCCCGACGAAACCGCCGGCGAACTCGAAAGCCGCTTGGCCGTCATCGGGGCCAGGCTGGCCCGCGAGGTGATCGATCGGCTTGCTGTCGGCCCCCTCCACGGCACCAGACAGGACAAGAGCCTGGCCACCAAGGCTCCCAAGCTGACGAAGGCCCACGGCCTGATCGACTGGGGCCGCGACCCGCTTCAGGTCCGCAACCACATCCGCGCCATGCAGCCGTGGCCTACGGCCTACACTTTTCTACACCGCCGGGGCCACGGGCCGCTCCGCCTGCTGATTTGTCGGGCGGGCCGTATCTCGGCCCGCCCGCCGGAACAGCGCGATCGACCCCCCGGCTCGATCTGGCCCGGCGGTCGGTCGCAGGAGCTTTGGGTCGCCACCGGGGGAGACGGTGCCCTGGAAATCGTCGAGCTGCAACCGGCGGGCAAACGCCGCATGACCGCCGCCGAGTTCCTTCGCGGGCACCCGCTTGCCGAGGGCGACTACCTCGGTGACGAGCAGCCGCTGGCGGCGCCCTGCAACTCGCCGAGCCCGTGAAGACGCGGCACGCCGGCTATCGGTCAAACGAATTGCATCCCGTACCGGCCGGCAAGCTCGGCTTGCGTCGCCAGGTCGCCGGGATGCTCGGCGAGCAATCGGCTGAACTCTTCGAAGAACGGCTCCAGGCCGGTGGGCGTGATGAGCAGCGAGAGTTTTCCGGGCACGGGGC
The DNA here is from genome assembly GCA_025055215.1 of Gemmataceae bacterium. Taxonomy (GTDB): domain Bacteria; phylum Planctomycetota; class Planctomycetia; order Gemmatales; family Gemmataceae; genus JANWYO01. The sequence goes on along the minus strand of JANWYO010000042.1, from coordinate 30,828 downwards.
CAGAGTTCCAAAAACGGTGAGGGATGGCCCGCGGCCCGAGCACCATAGCTCCTGCCGTTGCTACGAATCGCGCGTCGCCGACCTCAAAGGTGAACTTGCCGTCGGTGATGTAGAACGACTCCTCTTCCCGGCTGTGGACATGCCGCCAGGGCCCGTGCCCCGGCGGCACGATTTGCTCGAGCAAGGCGAAAGCTCCCGCGGTATCGGCGCCGCTCACCTTGTATCGGGTGACGTCCCCGCCGATGGGACTGATCGTGGGGCCGCCTTTAGGGGCAACAATCTTGATGGCAACGGTCATGACGTTGGCTCCCAGCCGTTTCTCCTTTCCAATACCATCAAAGCCCCGATGGTGATCGCGCACACGAGGCAAGGGGCGCGGACGAACCTAAGCTGAGCGCGATGTCTTGTCGGGTTTAAAGATGGGAAGTTTTCCGTCCAAGACCAGCCGACGTTGGGTACCGAGATCGACGAGAAGCTGACGGCTCGGTTGGCCGCCAGCGATGCCTCTTTTGTCGTTAACGAACTCGCCGCTGCCAAGACTGGCTTATCGCTCAACCTTGGCGATCGCCGTTTACTCTCGTCGGTTGGCTGCAAGGTCGAACGACTCAGGGCGGTTTGTTGGCCGAATCTGGGGTGTGGAGGAGATCGGTCCGACGTGCACGGCGGCGGCGCCGGTTGACAGTTTGACCTTGGGGGGCAACAAACCAGCGTCGCATGCGGTGCCTTAGCTGAAAGGGCGTGTCACTCACCGAAAGGTCAAGAATTCGGCGAACGCCGGTAATCCCGTCGGTGAGATGGCTGGCACAACTGCTACCGGAGGCGTGACCTGCAAGGTCGTGGCGTGGGCCGCGAGAGCCAAGCCAAGCCGGTGGTTTGGGATCTCGGCCGGATTTTGGGTCGTAACGTCGTCCGGGCTGACACCAAGGGCCGAGGCCGGCATGTTGATCGGCCCGCTCGGGCTGGCGCCCCCTCACGCCGATGGCCGGTATCGGCGGAAGGCTTGCAGGACTTCGTAAAGGTCCTCGGTGACGCAGACTTCGTCGTCGAGGAAGTCCTGCAACCACAGGTAATTGTCACGTTGGCCAAGGGCGACCAACGGAAGCAGGTCCTGCAAGCTGATGCGCACAGTCGGCTCGGGCGCCGAAGCCCGGCCGTCCTTCCGCGGCGATGGATACACTCGGAGACGGGCACTCATCTCACGTTCCTCCCTGTTGTGCGGCGGCGTTCTTGGCCCATCCGCTGAACCCGGCAAGTCGGCTCCGTTCACTTCCGACAGGGGCCGGGGCCACCGAGCAGGCCAACACCTACTCTGAAGCACAGCCCGCCAATCTCGTTTAATCCATCGGCTGAGGGAGCGAGGCTTCTTGGAAATTTCCGCCCTGGCCGCCCGAACCTCGGATCAATCGGCAACGCTTGATCGAAACCAGCGGAATTTCTGATCCTGGTGAGGATTTATAATGGAGCAAACTTGACCAAAGGGGGGAACAATTCCTCCGGCCCTTAACGGACAGATCCATGTTTTCCCAAGTTGCCGTGCTTGGCGACGGTGCCTGGGGCACCGCCGTAGCATTGCTGCTGGCGCAGCGCGCCGATCGGCGGGTGACCCTGTGGAGCGCCCGCGAGGAAAACGCCCGCATCCTCCGAGAATATCGGGAGAATCGCCGCCTCCTCCCCGGCGTGCCCATCCCGCCGAGCATCGGCTTGACGACCGACATCGCGGAGGCGACGGCCGGGACCGACCTGTGGATCGTGGCCATTCCGACGGCGTATCTGCGGCCGACCCTGGAGCGGGTAGCGGCCGCCTTGCGTCGGCCGGTGCCGGTGCTCAGCCTGACTAAGGGCCTGGAGATCGGGACCTTCCTGCGGCCGAGCCAGGTCATCGAGCAGGTCCTGGGGCCCCGGCCGCTCGCCGTCTTGAGCGGCCCCAGCCACGCCGAGGAGGTCAGCCGCGGTCTGCCGACCACGGTCGTCGCCGCCAGCGCTGACGCCGCCTTGGCCAGCCGAGTGCAACAGGATTTGGCCACGGAAAGGTTTCGGATTTACACCTCGAGTGACATCGTGGGCGTGGAGTTGGCCGCCGCGCTGAAAAACATCATCGGCATCGCCGCCGGCATCAGCGACGGCCTGAGCTTCGGCGACAACAGCAAGGCAGCCCTGCTGACGCGAGGCGTCGTGGAGATGGCCCGCTTCGGCGTGGCCCTCGGGGCCGAGCACGCCACCTTCTTCGGCTTGGCCGGCATCGGCGATCTGATCACCACCTGTATCAGCCGGCATGGCCGTAATCGTCACGTCGGCGAACGTCTCGCCCGAGGGGAAAAATTGGCCGACATCCTGGCGAGCATGAGCATGGTCGCCGAGGGAGTCACCACGACTCGCAGCGTTTACGAGAAAGCGACCCTGATGGGAATTTCCATGCCGATCACGACCGAGGTCTACCGCGTCCTGTACGAGGGCAAGGATCCCCGAGCCGCCGTCAGCGACTTGATGCTTCGCGCTCCCAAGGAGGAATCGACTCGGTGAGCTGCCGACCGCCGCCGAGCTCAGGCCGTGGGCCGTCGCACCAAGCAACCTCCACCCATCGTAGGCGGTACACCCGGTAATACGGATCATCGTAGACGCACTCGTACGCCGGATGGCTGAGGACGCACGTCCGCGGCACGACGATGTGCGTCAGGCCACGCCGGGTCAGGCCCGCAACCGTTTCCTCCCGGTCCCAATCGTTTTTTTCGTAGCGCTCCTCCGCCCAACGCAGCCGCCGATACCACTCCAGTACTTCCACGTCCTTGTACGGGATCGACTTGAAATCGACGAAAATCGGTGCCCCGGTCGCTAGGCGAAAGGACGACATGCCGCCGGTCGGCAAAGGCCCTCTCGGCTGGTGGTGGTCCGGTGGCAGAAAGGTGCCGGATGATGCGCCGCGGGAGGTTCTGTCGCGGGGAGGGACCTCGACCGGGACCAGATACAGGTCGCCATGCCGCCGGTGTCGGCGAACGTGGTCGAAGAGGCCGTCGGGTTCGGTACTGACCCAGTAACCCCAAGAGCAGTAATGGACGGCGATGCCGCCGACGACCAGCACCGCCAGCACGGCATAACAGAGCCAGACGACGCGGCGTTGCCAGTGAACAGGCCGCTCGGCGATCCAGCTGGCCAGCCAGCGCACCGGGATACCCAAGAGAATGGCGGTCGCCACCGGAACGAGGACCACCGAAATCCGCCAGGGAAAAAGCAGTGCCAGGACGTCGCTGCCGGTCCCCACCTGGATGAGGGTGGCTACGATCGCCAGCAACAACCCGACCATCAGCACGGCGAAGAGGCGCTGGCCGCGAATGGCGGCCAGCGCCCAAACCACCCAGACAATCTGGAGGATGGCGACACCATCCAACCAGCGCTCCACCACCGCATGATGCGGAATGCGGAAATGAACCAGAATGTCGGCGGCCTGGGCGAAGACCCCGGCGGAGGCAGGAGCGAAGGTGACGTAATGCCGAACCAGAACCGGCGCCGCCAAGGCGCCGGTCCCGAGGCCGATCAAGGCGGCCGAGCGCCATTGGCCCTCGCGGACGCAGACGTAGGCATGTCCCAGTGTGAGGAATAACGCCGGCAGCAGATAGGTCGCGTGCAGCCAGAGAGTCGCCGCCGTTGTCAGCATGGCCAGCCCGGGGCGGCCGTGCGCGACGGCTGCCAGAGAGACGATCAACCCCACGCCAAAGACCGAAGGCTGCAACGCCGGCCCGAGGACATACTGCCCGGCCACGCCTGCCTGCGCGTACCACGGGTAATCAACGCCGAACAGTCGGACCGAGGCCACGCGCAGGATCGCGGCATGGATTGCGGTCGACGCGGTCAAGAACAACAGCCGCGCCAGGCCATTTGGCCGGTCTCCGAGGGCGTCAAATAAGGCCAGCATGGCCTGGGCGTAGGCGCCCAGAACCAGGACGTAAATGAGGTAGAAGGTTTGTTCGGGTAGCCAGCGTGCAACGAACGCGACCAGTGCAGTGAAGACGGGAGTCGGATCGAGGGTGTTTGCGAGCCAATCGCGATCCAGGTCGCCGACGCCGGCCTGGGCCAGGCCGTGGAGAAAGTACTGGTTCTGATTGGAGTAGTACAACGGGGCCTGAGTATGAGCGACGCCAAAGACGACTGCTTGGGTGAGGAACAGGCCCACGGCGCGGCTCATGGCCGCGGCCGAGCGGGCGGCTCGTGGCTCGCGGGATGGGAGAGCAGGCGAAGAGATCATGGGCCGGAATGGGGCCTGTCAAAGCAACGCCGTCCGTTCGTCGAAGCCGTACATCCGGTTGAAATTCTGCACGGCCACGCCGCTGGCCCCACGAATGAGGTTGTCTTCACAGACCAGGACGACGATCCGACCGCGGACGACTCGCAGGGTCAGGTCGAGGAAATTGGTCCCGATGGTATCCTTGGTGGCGGGGAGACGCGACACACAGCGGACAAACGGGGCGCGGCCGTAGTAGTCGCGGTAAATCTCGGTTAACTCCTCGGCGGCCATCGGCCGCCGAGGCGTGGCGTAGATCGTGGTGAAGATGCCTCGGTCCATGGGAATCAAGTGAGGTATGAAGAGGACCTGGACCGGTTCGCCGGCCACGTCTTCGAGGACTTGTTCGATTTCCGGGGTATGGCGGTGCTGGCCGACGTTATAGGCGGCGACGCTTTCGTTGCACTCCGGGAAGTGAGTAGTCAGCTTCGGCGTCCGCCCGGCGCCGGAGACGCCGCTCTTGCTGTCAATGATGATCGAGTGCAGGTCGATCTGCTTGCTGGCTGCCAAGGGTGCCAACCCAAGGATGGCGGTTTGCGGGTAGCAGCCTGGATTGGCCACCAACTGGGCGGAAGGGATGTCGTCCCCATAAATCTCGGGCAGGCCATAAACCGCCTGGGCCAGGTTGACCAGGTCGTTGTGGCATTCCCCGTACCACTCGGCGTAGGCGTTGGGATCGCGCAGGCGGTAGTCGCCGCTCAGGTCGATGACGCGGACCCCGCGGTGCAGGAGGGCTGGCAGCGTCTGCATGCTGGCGCCGTGCGGCAGGCAACTGAAAACGCACTGCACGCCGCGAGCCACCAGTCGATCGACGTCGAACGGCTCGCAGCGGAGGTTGATTCGCTGCGCGAGGCTGGGGTGCAGGTCGCTGACCAGCGGCGTGTCCTCTTGCCGGGAGGTGACAGCGACGATCTCGACGTGCGGATGCCGCAGCAGAATCTTAATAAGTTCTGCCGCCGTGTAGCCGGAGCCACCCAAGATGGCGATTTTGACCATGTTCGAGTACCGCCGTCGGCCACTTCCTCTGCCCAGCGAGTTGCTCTCACTGTACACTGATGGCGGAATTTTGACCACCCGCTGCCAAGGGTCGAAGGCATGGAGACGCTACACGTCGCCGCCGCCGCCGTTCGCCAGGGGCGATGCACGCCGGTGGAGCTGGTGCAGAGGTGCCTGGAGCGAATTGATCGCTTCGAGGCCGCCGTGCGCGCGTGGGTGTTCGTCGACCGGGAAGGAGCACTTGCCGAAGCGGAACGGCTGACGGTCGAATGTCAGCGTGGCCAGTGGCGCGGGGCGTTACACGGCATCCCGTTGGGTATCAAGGACATCTTCGATGTCTTCGACTGGCCGACGGCGGCCGGCTCGACGCTCTGGGCCCAGAGCTACGCCCGCCGCGATGCCACCGTCGTGCAGCGGTTGCGCCAAGCCGGGGCCATCTTCCTCGGCAAAACCGTCACCACGCAGTACGCCAGCTTCGACCCTCCCCCCACCCGCAATCCCTGGGACCCCAGCCGCACCCCCGGCGGCTCGAGCAGCGGCTCGGCCGCCGGGCTGGCCTGCGGCATGATGTTCGGAGCCCTCGGCTCGCAAACCGGCGGGTCAATCACTCGGCCCGCCTCGTACTGCGGTGTCGCCGGCTGCAAGCCGACGTTCGGCCGGGTCAGCACCGACGGCGTGGTTCCGCTGGCGCCGTCCTTGGATCACGTCGGCCCCCTGGCCCATACGGTGCGCGACCTGGCAATCCTGCTCCAGGCAATCGCCGGCCCCGACCCGCGCGATCCGCTGTGCAGTAATCGGCCTGTCCCCGATTACCTCGCACGGCTCGACCAGCCCCTCCCGCCCCCGCGCCTCGGCCGGGTACGCGGCTTGTTTCAGGAGCGGGCCGATGCCGAGGTTCGTACCCTGATGGACCGGGTTTGCGACGACTTCCGCCGCGCAGGGGCGACGATCCACGAGGTGGGCCTGCCTGCGGGCTTTCACGACGTCGTCGCCCAGCATCGGCTTGTCATGGCGGTCGAGGCCGCTCAGTTTCATGCTTCCCGCCTCCGTCGCCACCCAGATGATTATCAGCCGAAAGTGCGGGGCTTGCTGGAGGAGGGCTTGGCCTGCCCGGCGCCGGTGTACGCCCGTGCCAAGGAACACCAACACCAGTTGAGCCGCGAGGTCCTTGCCTGCTTCGCCGAGGTCGATGCCTTGGTGGCGCCTGCGACCACGGGGCCGCCGCCGGAGGCGGCCACCACCGGCGATCCGGCCTTTCAGGCGCCGTGGAGTTACACCGGCCTGCCGACCGTGTCGATGCCGGCCGGCTGGACTTCCGCCGGCCTGCCACTGGCCATTCAGGTGGTGGGGCCTCCGTGGAGCGAGGCCGAGTTGCTCGCGGTCGCTGGCTGGTGCGAGCGCGTGCTGGCTTGGGAACCGCGCGAGCCCCCCGTCGAATTTCGCAGGGTCAGGATGTCCCATGGCTGATTCCTCAACGCGACTGTCGCCGGCTGCCGCGGCGCGAGAGACCGTGTTCCGGCTGGTGCCGGCCCTCGACTCGCTGCGGCAGTATTCGTGGCGTGCCCTTGGCTCCGACACCATCGCCGGGCTGACCGTGGCCACCGTGGCGGTGCCCCAGGCGATGGCCTACGCCGTCATCGCCGGGCTGCCACCCCAGTACGGACTCTACACCGCCATCGTCATGACCGCCGTCGGCGCGGTCTTCGACTCGTCCCGGCAGCTCATCAACGGCCCGACCAACGCCATTTCCATCGCCTTGTTGAGCGCCTTGTCGGCCATCCCCGGCGACGAGCGCATCGCCGCGGCGGTGCTGATGGCCTTCCTCGTCGGCTCGCTGCAAACCGGGATCACGCTCTTCCGCCTCGGCGACCTGACCCGCTACATCTCCCACGCGGTCATCGTCGGCTTCACGGTCGGGGCCAGTGTCCTGTTGATGCTCGACCAGTTGAAAAACCTGCTCGGCCTCATGCCCGCCGGCGCCAGCGACGACCATTTCCTCAAGCGCTTCGCCCTAACGCTGTGGCATGGCCGGATCCATCCCGCCACCATGGCCCTTGGGATTGCGTCCATCGTCCTGGTGGTGTCGCTCCGCTGGCTCTACCATCGCTTCCTTCGCCGACGCTTGCCGTTGCCCCTCCCGGACCTGCTCATCACCGTGATGCTCATGGCCACGGTCGTCTGGCTTTTCGACCTCGACCAATCGGGGGTGCGCATCGTCGGCACCATCCCCGCGCAGTTGCCGGCATTTCAGTGGCCGCAGATCGAGTGGTCCTGGGTTCGCGACCTCTCCGGCAGCGCGTTGGCCATCGCGCTGTTGGGGCTGTTGGAGGCGATCGCCATGGCCAAGGCGATCGCCGCCCAGACGGGGCAGAAACTCGACATCAACCAGCAGTGCCTCAGCGAGGGGCTGGCGAACTTTACGGGGAGCTTTTTTCAGTGCTTCCCCGGATCGGGATCGCTGACCCGCTCCGCCATCAATCAGCAGACCGGGGCCGTGTCGCAGTGGTCCGGGGTGATTTCCGCCGCCGCCGTCGCCCTGACCGTGCTGCTCTTTGCCCGGTTCGCCTACTACATTCCTTACGCTGCCTTGGCCGGCATCCTCATGGTGACCGCCACCCACATGGTGGACCGCCGGCAACTCCTCTACCACCTCCGCGCGACGCGGTTCGACGCCGGTATCGTCCTGGCGACTGCCTTTTCCGCGGTGTTCATCTCCATCGAGTTCTGCATCCTGATCGGTGTCGTCCTTTCGTTCTTCCTGTACGTTCCGCGAGCGGCCCGGATTCGCCTCACCGAACTGACCCTGACCCCCGAGCGTGTCCTGCGCGAACGGGTGATCGGCGACCCGCGGTGCGAGCGCATGCTCATCTACGACCTGGAGGGCGAGTTCTTTTTCGGCTCGGCGCCGGACCTGGAAAAACATCTTAGCGCCATCGAGGAGCGCGCCACCGGTGGCATCCGCGTCGTCGTCCTGCGCCTGAAGCGGGCCCGCAACCCGGATGCCGTCTGCCTGTCACGGCTCGATGCGTTCCTCCGCCGCATGGAGACCCGTCAGATCACCGTGTTGCTTTGCGGCGTGCGTCGAGACTTGCTCAAGGGGCTGAAAAGCACAGGCATCAGCGACCGGCTCGGCCCCCAACGGATTTTTCGCGAAAAGCCCGGGACTTGGTCGAGCACCCTCGAAGCCGTCCGCCATGCCTACGACTTGGTTAACGGCGACCTCTGCGCTACCTGCCCCCGTCGGACGGACACAACGACGGAGACGTGGTACTACATGATTTGAGGTTGAACCGACCCAAAAGGCGTTCCTCGCCCGAGTCGCCGGCGAACGGCGCCGCGGTCCAGCCGGCGCCCTCAGCTTCCGGTCCCGCTTAACTCGCGCTCGGCGGCGGCGATCCACTCCCAACTTTCGGCGACGGTTTGGGCCTCGCGCAAGCCCGTGAGGAAACCCGGACGCAGCAACAATCGTGACAGGCGCGCCAAGACCTTTATGTGCGTGCGGTCGTCGCGACAGCAGATCAGGAAGAAGATGTCCGACAACTCGCCGTTCGGGGCGCCAAACGGAATGCCCGTGGCCGTGCGACCGTAAGCGATCAGCGATTCGCCCAGGATTGCCGGCATGACGCGGCGAGGGTGCGGCAAGGCGACACCGCCGGGCAGGGCCGTCGAGCCGAGTTCCTCGCGCTGCTTGACCGCCTCCAACAGGCCGGTGGGATCATAGACCTGCCACGTCTGCTCCGCCAGCGTCACGAGTTCCCGCAAGACCGATGCCTTCGTCGCGGCGGTCAAGGGGACGGCCATGCTGGCCTGGGCCAGCAGGGAAGCGACCACCATACCGCTCTGGTCGTTCCGCCCGCCACCTTCGAGGGCGGTAAGCTCTTGATCGGTGTACGTGGGCATTTGGGTCTCCAGCCACTGGTTGATCTCGGCCCGGACAAAACGCCATTCGCCGGAGACCTTCCGCCCGGGAACCTGACCGCGACTGACCAGCTTTGAGACCTCACGCACGTCACGGCGCAGGTAGCGCGCCAGTTCCGCGAGGTCCATTGTGTCGTTGCCCATGGCCGGGGCCCTCCTGAAGGGATTGCCGTTGTTGTACGCTACCACGAAAGCCGGCAACTCACTGACGATCCATCACCCGGAGACCCACCCTCGGGCCCTTACAACGGCCCCCAGAGAGTGGCCTTGGTTTCGCGGTGTCGGCGGCGGCTCGATCATCCCGGTGTCTAATCTTTGGTCCGCGGCAGGCCCGGCAAGTCAAAGCCTTTTCCGCCAGCCAGCAATTGCCGTTGAGCCTGGGTTTGTTGGCCCAGGCCGAAGATCTTGATAAAGCCCTGGGCCGCCGACTGGTCGAAATCACTCTTCTCGGCGTAAGTCGCCAGCTTCTTGCTGTAGAGGCTGAAGTCGCTTTTTCGCCCGACGACGGTGGCCCGTCCTTTGAAGAGCTTGACCCGCACGGTGCCGGTGACGAACCGCTGGTTGCTCAGGACGAACTGGAACAAATCCTGGTGGAACGCACTGAACCACAGTCCATTATAGATGAGATCGGCATATTCCTGGGAGACCAACGTCTTGAATCGCGCCGCCTGCTTGCTCAGGCAGAGCGTTTCCAGCTCGCGGTGGGCGTCGTGCAGGATGACGGCAGCCGGCGCTTCGTACAATTCCCGGGACTTGATCCCCACCAGGCGGTTTTCGACGTGGTCGATGCGGCCGACCCCGTGTTTGCCGCCGAGGGCGTTGAGCTTTTCGATGAGCGGGACGCCTTCCAGGCGACTGCCGTTGAGGGCGACTGGTACGCCCCGTTCAAACTCGATGTCCACGTATTCGGGTTCGTCCGGGGCTTGGGCGGGATCGACGGTCCAGGCGAAGGCATCTGCGGGCGGCTCATCCCAGGGGTCTTCGAGCACGCCCGCTTCGCAGCTGCGGCCCCAGAGGTTCTGGTCGATGCTGTACGGGCTCTCGACCGTGGCCTCGACGGGAATGTGGTGCCGGGCGGCGTAGGCCAATGCCTCCGGGCGGGTCATGCTCCATTCCCGCACCGGGGCGATGATCTTCAGGTCCGGGGCCAGTGTCTGGAACGTGACATCGAAACGAACCTGGTCGTTCCCCTTGCCGGTGCAGCCGTGGGCCACCGCCTTGGCCTGGTGCTGACGGGCGGCGTCCACCATGAGCTTGGCAATCAACGGGCGGCCCAGCGCGGTGGCCAGCGGATATTTACCTTCGTACAAGGCACCCGCCATCAAGGCGGGAAAGACGAAGCAATCGACAAAGAGGTTGCGGGCGTCGACGGCGATGGCATCGATGGCCCCGGTTTTCAGGGCCTTCTGTCGGATTTGCTCAAGGTCTTCGCCTTGGCCGAGGTCCGCGGTGAAGGTGATGACGTCGAGATTGTATTTTTCACGGATCCAAGGCACCATGACCGACGTATCAAGACCGCCACTGTAGGCGAGGATGACCTTGTCGCGAGGCATGGCCAGCGGGCCTCATCTGGACCGGGTCGCGTGACCCGATCAAGGACTTGAGGAACACGAGCGCCGAAGATTGTTAGCTTGGGAAGGACAGGCCCCCTTGTCAACCTTTTTTCGCCTCTTAATTCCGCGACGGTTCCACGATGCCATGCTGCTCGCAGCCCGGAGCGAACTGCCGTTGGAATGCTGTGGCCTATTGGCGGGTCGAGTGGCTGCCGGCGTGGGACGAGTCATTGAACATTATCCCCTGGTCAACGCCTTGGCCAGCCCTCGGGAGTACGAATCCGAGCCGGCGAGCATGTTTCGGGCGGTGCGCGACATGCGTCGCCGCGGCATCGATATCCTCGCGGTCTACCACTCGCACCCGACGTCGCCACCGATCCCCAGCCGGCTCGACTTGGAGCGACGCTACAGCAACGACGTGGTTCACTTGATCATCTCCCTGGCCACGGCCCCCCCCGAGCTACGCGGCTGGTGGCTGACAGAAACCTCATGGCGTGAAGCCGAGTGGGACATCGAGGAGGAAGCCGGCCAGCAGGGTGGCCCCGCCGTTGACCGGGCGTGAACCAACGCACAGCCGAGGGGGGAGCGACCGAGGACGGGGAGCGAGGCTGGCTTGGCTTGTGGCGGGGCCAGGAGCGACGAACCCGCCTGGCAGGCCCCCTGTTCGTTCCCCCCATCTTCCGTATATTACACGCTTTATGCGATCCGGCCGAATCGGGGTTGCCCCGGCGACCGCAGGGGAGTAAAAAGCCTTGCCCCCCTTGGGGATACTGTGGTACATATCCCCGGTCGAGGGCGGAAGCATCGCGGTCTCGGGCCTTGGGTGCATCTCGGCCGGCCACCGTCTGGGGAGGATACTAATGCAGCCTTCCGTAGAAGAACGCGTCATCGAGATCGTTTCGGAAAACCTCGGCGTCAACCGGGAACAAGTCACGCGCTCCGCGTCCTTCATCGAAGACCTGGGGGCCGACTCCCTCGACCTGGTCGAGGTCATCATGCAATTAGAAGAGGAATTCGACATCACCATTCCCGAGGAACACTCCGAGAAGATCAAGACCGTGGGCGAAGCCATCGACTACATCGAGCGCACGATCAGCACGCGCGGTCCACGTCAGTCCGCTCGAGAAAACCAGGGCGCGAAGGATTCCGACCTGGACAAACCAGAGTGAAGATTCGGACACGAATTCATGAGACGGCGCGTCGTCATCACCGGCCTGGGCACGGTTAATCCTCTCAGCAGCGACATTGCCGAGTTCTGGCGGGCCTTATGTGCCGGCCAGAGCGGGATCGGTCCGATCGAACAGTTCGACACCAGCATGTTCAAGGTCCACTTCGCCGGCGAAGTGAAGAACTTCTCCGCGGAGGGCTACCTGGACGCCAAGTCGGTGAAGCGCCTCGACCGCTATGTCCAATTTGCCCTGGTGGCGTCGATCAATGCCGTGAAGGACAGCGGCATCGATTTTTCCAAGGAAGATCCGTTCCGCTGCGGCATCATCCTGGGTAGCGGCATAGGCGGCTTGCACGAATTCGAGGAGCAGCACAGCCGTTATCTGGAGGGCGGTCCGGGGAAGATCAGCCCCTTCGTCATTCCGAAGATGATCGTGAACGCCGCCTCCGGCAACGTGTCCATCCACTTTGGTTTGTGTGGGCCAAACACGGCGGTGGCGACGGCCTGTGCCTCCGGCGCGCACGCGGTGGCCGATGCCTTCCGCACCATCCAGTGGGACCAGGCCGATGTCATGATCACGGGCGGGACCGAGGCCTGCATCACGCCGATGAGTCTGGGAGGCTTCTCGGCCGCCCGGGCCTTGTCCCTGCGCAACGACGCCCCGACGAAGGCCAGTCGGCCGTTCGATAAGGACAGAGACGGCTTCGTCCTCAGCGAGGGGGCCGGCATCCTGGTGTTGGAGGAGTTGCAACACGCGCGGCAGCGCGGGGCCCGCATTTACGCCGAACTGCTGGGGGTCGGCAATACCGCGGACGCCCACAACATCACGGCGCCCCACCCGTGCGGCGCCGGGGCCACCCGAGCGATGCAACTCGCCCTCAAGGATGCCCGCCTGGACCCTTCCGACGTGCAGTACATCAATGCCCACGGCACCAGCACCGAACTGGGCGACGAAGTCGAGACCAAAGCCATCAAGCAAGCCTTCGGCGAGCACGCCCGTAAATTGGCCGTCAGCAGCACCAAGAGCATGATCGGCCATACGCTCGGTGCCAGCGGCGGCATCGAATTGATCGTCTGCGTCCTCTCCATCGTGCACGGCGTCGTCCATCCGACGATCAACTACGAAACCCCTGACCCGGCGTGCGATCTCGATTATGTGCCGAATACCGCCCGGGAGATGCGCGTCCACCGCGCTCTGTCGAACAGCTTCGGCTTTGGCGGTCACAACTGCTGCCTGGCGGTCGGGGCACTCACCTGACCATTCGTGCCCCTTTCCGAATGTGCCAATCCCAGGGCGTGTCTTGACAACGCCATGATCGACACCGTCGTCCGCGACCCGATCCGACTTTCTCCCTCGCCCGTGAATCGCGTATCCTCACTAGCACGCGAGCGCACCGGCACCACGGCTGCGGGACCAGCAGCGGCGGGTCGGTCGTTCGTTTGCCGAGAGCGCGCGACAAACCATGACTCGGCAATCGCCAGTCTGCCGCGGCCGGCGTCACTCGTGGAGGGAAACGAAGCCCGGCCGGATGCCTCGCCCGGACGGCACCCTTGACACCGTGGGAAGCTCGAAAGCGGGAGAAACGACCATGACGCAAAGCGAGCTTGATATCACCGTGGAGGAACTCAAGGCGAAACTCGACCGCAAAGAGAACATCGTCATCTTGGACGTTCGCAACCCGCCGGAGCGCGAAATCTGCCGGCTCGAGGGGAGCATCCTGATTCCCTTGCCGGAGTTACCCCAGCGCCTGGGGGAGCTTGACCCAAACGCGGAAATCGTGGTTCACTGCCGGAGCGGCGGCCGGAGCCTCAAGGCCACCCAGTACCTCCGCGAGCAAGGTTTTTCAAACGTCAGGAACCTCAAGGGGGGTATCCTGGCGTGGGCGACCCAGATCGACCCGACTATGCCCAAGTATTAGGAGCGCGGCCGGGCCCCGTCATTCGCCACCAGGGTGAGCGTTGGCGCCACACGAAGCTGAAAACGGGCACGGAGCCGGCTCCTTCCGGCGGGGAGGTTCATGATGCCGTCGATTGATTGGCTCTACCATCGCAAGCGTTGCGTCAGTTGCCAGCGGGCACGGGAGTTCCTCGAGGCCAATGCCTGCACCGTGCGGGACCAGACCGACGCGACCAAGGACCGGCGCGGTCCGAATCAAGCGCTGGAGCTGGTCAAGTCAGCGAAGAAAGTGATCGTGGCGCGAGGGAAGAAAGTGGTGACGTTCGATATGGTGAAAGACCCCCCCGACGACCAGACGCTGTTGGCGCACGTGTTGGGCCCCTCCGGCTACCTGCGGGCGCCGACGCTCCGCCGCGGCCAAACGCTGCTGATCGGCTACAGCGACGCGGCGTATCGGCAGTTTTTCGGCCTCGAATGATCTACTGGCTGGAGTGCACGCTGCCGACGTTGGCGGCCAATCTCGCCCTGGATGAGGCCCTGCTGCTGGAGGCGGAGGCCGGCGGCCCCGAGGTCTTGCGGATCTGGGAATGGCCCACGCCCGCTGTGGTGCTGGGGGCCGGCAGCCGACTGTCAGAGGAAGTTGACGAAGCGGCTTGTCTGGCGGCGGGTGTCCTAATCCGCCGCCGCTCCAGCGGCGGCGGCAGTGTGCTGCTCGGCCCCGGCTGCCTCCTCTTCAGCCTGGTCCTTTCCTACGACCGCCTTCCTCTCCTCCGCGAGGTCAACGCCTCGTACCGCTTCATCCTCGAGCGCCTTTGCCTGGCCCTCGAGCTGCCGACCGTCCGGTGCGCCGGGGTCAGCGACCTCGCCTGGGCCGGCCGCAAGGTTTCCGGCAACTCCCAACAGCGTAAGCGTCGCTTCCTGCTGCACCACGGCACCTTGCTGTACGGCTTCGACCTGGCCGCGGTCAGCCGATTTCTCCCCGTGCCTCGCCGGCAGCCGGATTATCGCCAGGGTCGTTCTCACGATGACTTTCTGGCGAACCTTCCGGTTCCGGTCGAGCAGCTGCGGCAGCGGCTGCGCCGGGTTTGGGAAGCCGTTGCTGAGCTGCTAGAGTGGCCTCAACAGCGCGTGGAAGACTTGGTCCGGGAAAAATACGACCAGCCGGAGTGGGTCCGTCGTCGGTGACGTGAACGGCTCAACGCGAAGGAGCGCCGGCTTCGGCCTCGCGCAGCCGTCGTCGCTGGACCTTGCCGAGGAAATTCTTCGGCAGCTGGGCAACGACCTCATACTGCTGGGGCCGCTTCTGCTTTCCCAGGTGCTCGGCGGCGTAGCGCTCCAGGGCAGCCAGGTCGAGCTGGATGCCGGGCTTGGCCACCACAATCGCCTTGACGATCTCGCCCCGCTCCGGGTCGGGTACCCCGACGACGGCCGCCTCCGCCACTCCCGGACAGCGTGCCAGGACTTCCTCCACCTCCGCCGGATAGACCAAAAAGCCCGAGGTCTTAATGATGTCTTTCTTGCGATCGACGATGGTGAAAAAGCCGTCGCGGTCGCGACGGGCAAGGTCGCCAGTGTACAGCCAACCGTGGCGCAAGGCCCGGGCAGTTTCCGCCGGGTTGTTGTAATAGCCCTTCATCACCTGGGGCCCGCGGACGACCAATTCCCCGACCGATCCGACAGGTAATTCTTCCACGCCCGTCGCCTGGTCGACGATGCGGGCGTCGGTGTCGGGGAGCGGCAAACCGATAGTGCCGGGGCGATGGTGGCCATCCAGTGGGTTGACGTGCGTCACGGGGCCGGCCTCGGTGAGGCCGTAGCCCTCCACCACCAGGCGGGCGCCGCTCTGCGCGAACTCTTCGCGGACAGCGCTGGGCAAGGCCGACGCCCCCGAGACCACGGTGCGGATGAACGACAAGTCGCGCGGTCGCTGCCGCAGCTCCCGGTTCATCGCTGCCAGCATCGCTGGCACGGCCGGAACGGTGTCGATCCGATAGCGCTCTAACAGGTCGAGCACGGGGCCAGCCTCGAAGCGGGGGTGGAGATGCACCGTCCATCCTCCCACCAGGCTGGCGAGCAGGCCGACGGTCAGGCCATAGGCGTGGAAGAACGGCAACACGCCGAGGACTTGCGCCTCACCGGGGGGATTGCGGCTCCAGGCGAAGACCTGGTAGGCGTTGGCGACCAGGTTGCGGTGCGTCAGCATGACCGCTTTGGGCGAGGCGGTAGTGCCGCCGGTGGGGGCCAGCACGGCGACGTCCTCTTCCGGCACGATTCGCCTGAGCAAAGGTCGGGGTGAGCCCCGCAGGAGCTGCTCAAAGCGCTGGACCAGGCCGTCGTCGCGGAGGCGGAACGGACCATGCCGCCGCAGCCGCTCCACGCTGTACAGCCAGCCCTTCCACGGAGCGAATCGCGGTGCCAGGGACGTGACGATGACGTGCTCCAGCGGCGCCGCCCGGGCTTCGAGGAGGGTCGGGGCAAGCAAGTCCAGCGTCACCACGATGCGACAGCCTGTGGCTTCGATCCATTTCCGCAATTCGTCGGCCACCATCAAGGGACTGAATTGCAGGACCGTGGCCCCAGTCAGCCAAGTGGCCTGAAGGGCGACGATATACTCTGGGATGTTGGGCAAAAGCATCCCGACACATTGCCCCGGACCGGCCCCCAGGTCGGCCAACGACCGCGCCAGCCGCCGCGCCTGCTGCGCCAATTCGCCGAAAGTCATCGACCGCCCCAGGATCGTGCATCCGGGCCGGTCGGAAAAGCGCAGCGCCGCCTCTTCCAGCAGCCCGCTAACTGGGATCGGCGGATATGCCAACGACGACGGCACGCCCGGCGGATAGGCGTGCAGCCAATCACGTTGCCACAGCGGTTGAGAGGTACGGCTCGGATGCATCGGCCCCTCCTCGTTCCGGCGAGGACGGAAGCGATGAGCCCGTAATGGGCTACGGTCATGCTCCATTTCCATTCTAAACCGGCCCAGCAGGCCCGGACAATCCACCGGAGGTACACCTGTCGTTTGCCGCGGCGTTGAATGCTCCGGGCGGCGACTTTCCCCGCCGTTGAGCCGATTCATCGTGTCGCCGACGCTGGGCACGCGGCGAGCGCGAAACGATCAATCTCCCTGCGTTCCCGGCATGCGTCTCCCAACTTCGCGCGAGCGCCCACCGATCCCTCCCTCGCCACCGCTGCATCCTCGCCCCGCCGAAATCCGGCGGGTCCCCTCTACCGGCGGTCCCCTAGACCGGCCGGAGGACCGGAGTTCGCTCCGAGGTCAAATACGGGTTCGCACGGACGGGGCGTCGCGCTATGCCCTCCACGGAACGGGACAAGGGAAAACCGGCGCTTCAACGAACCGGGTGATGATGGCTGAAGGCGGCCTTCTCGGCCCCAAAGGTCTGCGCCAGCATCTCCCCCGCGACGATTTCTTGCGGCGATGCTTCGCATTGGACCTGGCCATCCTTCAGGCACAAGACGTGGTGCGCGTGTTTGCTGACGACCGAGATGTCGTGAGACACCAAGAGGATGGTGACCCCAGTCGTTCGGTTCAGCCCGGCGATCAGGTCGTAGAACTTTTCTTCGTGCTGGAAGTCGATGCCGGCGGCTGGCTCGTCGAGGAGGAGGAGTTCCGGCTGCGGATGCAGCGCCAGCGCCAAGAGGACGCGCTGGAGTTCGCCACCTGAAAGTTTCTCGACCGGACGCTCCAGGAAAGAGGGCGGCAGCCAGACCCGGGCCAACAAGTCCTCCATTTCCCGGGCGGTCCGCCGGCCCACGCCGAGGAAAAGCGGCCGGCGCTGCAACGCCAGGCCGAGGAGGTCGCGCACGGTCAGGGGGAGACGGGCCTCGATGTTCAATTTCTGTGGAACATAGCCGACGTGCTGCGGCGTGGGGCGCCGATGGTCGTGCCCGCAGTGGAAGTCGATGCGGCCCGTATAGGGGACCTCTTTGAGAATGGCGCGCAGGAGGGTGGTTTTGCCCGAGCCATTCAACCCGATGAGCGCCGTGATCCGGCCCCGGCCCAACGTGGCGTTGACGCCCCGGAGGATGGGCTGGCCGCCCAGCGTCACGTGCAAGTCCCGGATGGTTACCAGGGCCTGGTTCATCGGAGCGCCCTGGCCAGGTTGAGCAGGTTTTCGCGCATTTTGGTTTCGTACCATTCCGGCGACAATTCCGCGGGCACCGCCGTCTCCAACGGATCAACCTCGACGAAAGCGGCGTCCTCGATCCCTTTCTTCCGAAGCTCATTCAGCAGCGACTGGGCCGAGGTATTCGTCGGATATTGCGGCTCCACGGCAATCAGGCGCGTCTGCTGTCGCCGACAATCCTCGACCAGTTTGGCCAGCTGTTGCGGACTTGGCTCCTGCCCGGCAATCGGCTCGATGCTGTCCAGGATGGTCAAATCAAACGACCGTGCAAAGTACCGGAGCGAGTCGTGAAAGCTCACCAGTTGCCGCTCCTTTTTGTTTGCCAGGAGCCTCTTCCCCTCGGCATGCAGCCGACGCAGCCGTTCGGCGTAATCCGCCGCGCGGCGTCGGTAGTTGTCGGCATGCTTGGGGTCAATCTGAGCCAACTCCTCACCGATGCGCTCGACCATGACGATGGCTTCGGGGATCCCCAACCAGACGTGCGGGTCATGCTCCCCGTGATGATGGTGGTGATGTGCGTGGCCGTGGTCGTGGGTGTGGCCTCCAACTAGGGGGATTCGCTGCGTGGGCGGAATCGCCTCGCCCAAGGCGACGAGCTTGAGGGTCGGGTTGCCGGCGTTGTTGCGGATTCGCCCGGCAAACAAGTCGTCCAATCCCAGGCCGTTGATGAAGAAAACCGTCGCCCGGTGCAGCTGCTGAGCGTCCCGTGGAGTGGGGTTGAAGTCGTGCGGTCCTGTGGCGATGAGCAAGGAGCGTACCGTAGCGTCCGGGCCGGCGACATTGGCCGCGAAACAGTACAAAGGCGGAAACGAGGCCATCACGCGGGGTCCAGGCCCTGGCGGCCAAGGGTCTTCGGTCCGCGCGCAGCCCACGCTGCCGCTGGTGAGGATAACCGCCGCCAGCCCGATGCAGAACCAAGCCGGCCTAGTCCGACGTGTCTCCAATGTCCTGTCTCCGCGTTAGGTTTACTTCGTAATACACAGATGAATTTTAGGAAGAAACCGAAGTACGTTCAAGGCGGCCCCGAAGCAGGGTTAGGACGCGGTTCAAAACATGATGAGAGAACCTTGGCTAGGACTTGGCCGCCGATCGGGATGCGGGACCGGCGAGGCGGTAAGGGCCGAGCGTCATTGGGCGATCGTCGCTGTTGAGAGACCCGCCGTCCGCGACTCGGCGCGCAAGGGACAACGATACAGCCGCTCGACGATCTGCTGGAACGAGCCGTGCTCCTCTGCCGGCCGGCGATAGTGCCACTGCCGATCCGGCGGCCAAAGCTCCGGTTCGGCGGGCCAAGGGCGGAACGGCTGCTGGCCTAACAAGCGGATCAGTTTGTCGCTGTTCATCGTGACGTTGCCCGCCCGGGGTGGGACGGGACCGGCCTGGTGTCTCAGGCAGCCGCGGAGCAGGTCGGGGTCGTATCCTCCGACCCGGTTCACGATCTGAGCGATCTGGTAGAGCGTGTTGGGACGCGGCCCCCCGAGGTGGTACAACCCCGATTCGTCGCCGGCCAGGAAGCGTTCAAACACGCGGTTGAGGTCATCGCAATAGGTGCAAGAGCGAACTTCGTCGAAATAGAGCGTCGCTGGCCGACCGTGCCGAAATCGTGACCCGATCCAGTCGATGGCACCCGCATGCCGGTTGAAACTTGGTCCCATCGGCAGCGAAATCCGCAGGATGGCCGCACGCGGCGCCTCGCCCCGGACGAGGGCTTCGGCCTCGACCATCGTTTTGCCATAGACAGTCACCGGATCGACCGGGTCCGTCTCCACATACTGACCATGTCCCGAGCCGGAAAAGACGAGGTCCGACGACAGGTGAACGAGCCGGGCCCGAAACTCCTTGGCAACTTGGACGATGGCCCAGGCGCTGGCGACGTTCAGCTTGCGCGCCATCGCCGGGTCCAGCTCGCAGGACTTCAAGGCACAATTGCCCACGCAGTTGAGGACAGAGCGAAAGCGATAGCGCCGGAACAGGCCGCGTAAGGCGTTCAGATCTTCCGCGTCCAAGGCAACGATCCCCGGCCCTAGCAGCCGAAAAGTCTGCCGCGCTCGAGTCCCGATTACCTGACCGGGATAACGCCGTTGGAAGTAGTGGAAGGCGTTGTAGCCTGCGACACCCGAGATACCGGTGATCAGCAGGGGGAGACACTGCTGGAAGTCATCGGCAGTCACCAGAGGAGCATCCAAGGCGGGAAGCGCGCGTGTCAAAATGGCGGATTTAACCTGGCTTGCCGCCGCCCCCAAAGCAGCGGCAACCTGCCTCGAACTTCAACCCCACCTGGACATAGAAACCGGCCCGCTTGTCGACAAGTCGCCCTTTCAGGCCGTGTCATTGGATGCCGCCGTCGACTCGGTCGGGGGTCAGGTGCGATGGTTCATCGGTAAACCAGATCCGCTCCCATTCGTATTCGATGGCTCGAAGGTTCTCCGACACCACCAGGAGTTCCTTCATTCGGCGATTCGGGTCGCTGGAGTAGATGTTGATGAGGCAGCCGGCATTCGCCAACCCCAGGATTGCCCAGACCGCCAGCCGCAACAACCGTCCCATGCCTCGCCTCCCCTTACGGACCTCGCAGCTTTCCTGCCTTTTTCCGTCATGTGCTCCTGAACCACGAGGGCTGGCGGTCGGGACCGCCACGATCGGTCCTAGGCAAAGTATCGGTCAGGGGGACGACGAACTTGAGACCGGTGGTAACGAAAATGCGGGGCGTGCCGGCTCAGGAATGTCCGTTTCGCTCCATCCGGTAGCGGGCGGCCTGGGCTTCGATCATGGCTTGGCGGTCGTCGTCGATTTGCCGCCACTGCCGAGCGCCATGCCGTCGGATCGCCCGTATTTCCAGGATCGCCATCCCAATGACAACAAAGAGGACCACCAGGATGGCCCCCCAATAGAGGGTGTACAGACCCAAGAAGCGCCGCTGCTCCGCGCTCAAGGCGGGAGGTTGGCCATTCGCCCTGGGCTCAAGTCGGTCGGCCGGGTGGTCCAGGCCGAGGAGTTGCGAGCCGGCCAACAACCCGGCTAGAAGGACGAGGAGCGCACTGCTGACCAGCCGCCGGCGGGCCTGCTGGCGGAGGTATTCTCGTTCCTCGGCAGGGGTGTTACCGGCCGTCTGCTGCCGCAAGGCCCTCCAGGCCCGCCAGCCATGCACGCTGGCCAGGCCAATCAGAATGCCGGCAGCCAGAATGACGAAATGCTGCGCTCCTCCGTTCACTGCCGGGCCTCGATGCTGCGTCTTATCGGACCCGCTGTAGCCAGACGCTGACCACGCGGGCCACCTGGGCCATTGGCTCCCCGCTACAGTTGGCCGGGACGTCGCTAAGCCGATGCCAGTGCGGGTAGTCGAAGTCGATGATGTCGACTGCCGGGATACCGGCGTCGTTGAGTGCGAGGTGGTCGTCCAGCACCGCCGGGCCCAGCTGCGGCACGAACGCGGTGCAGCCCTGCTCGGCGGCGATGGTCCACAGGTCGCTGGTCAGTTTGCCCGCCCGAAACCAGGAATTCTGCTCGATGGGAAAACGGGCCTCTTGGCCCGCAATCATGTCGAGCAGGACGGCGGCGATGTACCGGCCGCGCGGAGGGTTTTTCTTGTAGCGTTGGGCGAAGTGCTCGGAACCGAAGAAATATTTATCGTCGCGGGGATCGTAAATGTACTCTTCCCCGTCAAAGAAAACGAAATCGACCCCAACCGCCGAGGGCAGGTCCTTGATGTGATGCGCCAACTCCATGAGAAACGCGACGCCGGAACCCCCGTCGTTGGCGCTCAGAAACGGTCGGTGCCATTGCCGCCGATCCGGCTCCTGGTCGGCAATAGGCCGGGTGTCGTAGTGGCAACAAAGGATCACGCGCCGCTCACGTTCCGGGTGCCAGGAAACGATCAGGTTGGCCATTTCCACCGGCTGGCGCAGGCTGCGCTGCTTGGCCGTGAACACCTGCCATGTGATCTTCCCGCCGTGCGACTCAAAGTGCTTTTGCAACAATTCCTGCTGCTTTTTCATCCCCTCGCTGCCGCTGATGCGGGGGCCGATGCGGCAGACGTCGTCCAGGTACCGCAGGGCACGCGCCGAATCAAACGGAACGGCGGGTTTCGCCGCGGTGGGGCGTTGCGAAGCAAACTCCTCGCGGGGCGGCTTGGCGGCGGGCGTCTCCGCCGATGCTAACCATGATTTGGAGATGCTCAGCCAGCAGACCCCCGCCACCGCGGTACACGCCACTCCCAAACCGATCATTCGCTTCATCAGCCGCCCCTCCCCGAGCGACACCGTAAGTGATGATAACCCGGAGGCGGCGGCGGAGCGAGGCCGGATTTCGCGGGCTGTCGTGCCTCGCCGTGGCCGGCCCGCGGCGGCGGGCCGGCCACCCGGCTGCGGGTCATTTGCGGCCCCTGGCCAACACCGATGTCTCCTGGCACAAGTTTGCAAGTGGCAGGGGATGACGAACTCAGCCGCCGGACGACCCAAGGCAAGGCCCTGGGGGCCGTTGGGGCCGGCCCGGTCGGTGTCCCCGGCAGGTCAAACCGTGGCTGGAGCGGACGGCCCGAGGCGAGCGCGAAACCGCAAGCGAAAGCCGGCGGTGCGGGGTGAGCGCGAAACCGCCAGCGGGCTCGGGCGCTAAGGTGTCAGCCGTCGGTACTGGCGCTGTCGTGGAATTGTCGGATGTGGGCGTCAGCACTGGAGGGTCCGTTGACGTCATTGCCCGCCGCCGACTCAAAGTAGGCCGTCACGGTGCCGTTGACATTGGTGACCAGCGAGAAAACCACGAGGTAGCGCTGATACACGTTGGTTGGATTGAGCGAATCGTCGGCAGCGAAGTGGACCGGCGCCTCCTGAATGAGTTTGCCCGTGCCGACGCCGGTGCAGTTTGGCCCGATCCCGAAAATCAGGTAGCGGACGTTGCTGCTGTTGTCCGCCAGCGACCCGTCGGCCAAGCGAACCAGGTGGCGTTTGAGATTGAGCGGGTTGCCGGCCGCCAAGTGGTTGCTGAGGTTTAACTGAACCACCCGCCCGCCCACCGTCAACCGCCGTTGCGGTGCTCCCACGGGAGCGCTGTCGTAAGTCACGCTCCCGCCCGGCGGCGTCGGCATCAGATCCACGACAGCTGTGATGCCAATCGAACGCAGGGCGGCCACGTCTTCGGCCGAGAGTGTCGTGACCGACGTCTGGCTGAGCAATCCGGGCGACAAGCGACTGTCGATGGTCGTGCCACCAGCGCTCAAAAGCGAGTCGTACACGTCAGGATAGCGGACGTTGAGGGCATACGCCCGCATCCACGCGGAGTTCAGGGCGGCAATCGTATCGGCGCACTTGGCCAAATGTGCACGCTTCATGACGTTGGGCAAGACCGCGACAATTAATCCGCCCAAGAGCACCAACACGGAAAGAACCACGATCAGTTCCATTAAGCTCAACGCATCGCGGCGGATCGTGTTACGCATTGGCTCATTTCTCCGACTCATTGTTCGTGCACACTAAGTACATCTATTAGGTCTGACATATAGCACCATTCGTAAACGCTAATACTGTGCTAACCTCTTGTCAAGGGTTGGGTCGGCGTCCGAGTTGAAATGGCGGAGGCGCCAGCTGGAGACTGGGGGGACGCGAGGCCCGATCGGGCACTGTGAGCGGCTGATTCGACGCTGGAGCGCTCGAGACGGCCTCAGAGCGATATGGTGATCGGGCCTTCCCCGGGGGGCACCTATCGTTGTTTGAGGCGGGGCTCCAGGCAGCGGTTCTTCCCCGCCCCTCACCCATCCCTCGTTTCGCGCCTATGACGCACCCGATAGCGCCCGCTCGGCACGCCGGGAGTGCGAACCGATCAATCGTGAAGGCTTCCTTCGGGCCCAACACACGTCTCCCATCCTCTCGCGAGCGGAAATCGATCGGCCCTCTCTCCGCCCCTGCACCCTTGCCCCACCGAAATCCAGAGGAGCCCCCTTCGACTGCCGCAGCGCTTGACGTGCTGAATTCGGGGCGGTATCGTCCGCCCGTCCGGCTCTAGCCGGGCGGAGCGCACCACAAGCGCGTCGAGGTCACGGATGAGGTGGCGAGTCTGGATGACCACGCTGGCGGCCATGAGCAGCGTCGGGTTGCTGCCGGCGTGCGCTGGCCGGCAGTCGTATCACTGCGGCCCTTGCTCGACCGGGCCTGCCTCCCCACCCCCGGCCGCAGCAGTGGCGCCCGACGTCCGCGAATCACCCCTGCGGGCTCCGCTGCCAGCGGAGCCGGCGGCGGAACCGAAGCTCGAGCCGACGCGCTTTGTTCCTCCTGCTGATGAAAGCAAAGGGCCGACGACGCCTGCATCGGAACCGGCGTCGCATCCCCCGTCGGCTCCCGCAGGTCCGATGCTACCCGCCAAGTTGCCCGAACCACCCCCACTGGTGGCGGCGTTACACTGTTTTCTCGATAAACGGCCGCACGATGCCCTGGCCCATCTTCAGCACTACGACAAAGTAAATCAGGACCTGCTGCTGGTGCTGCTGCCGCTGGCAGGCCGGCTTACGGAAGGGAGCCTCGACCAGGCGTCGCCGGCGGAGGTCGCCCTTTTGGTCGAGCAACTTGAACGTTTGCTGCATCCGCTCCGGTTGCGGGCGTCTTTAGTGATCGACACGATGTGCTTCTGTCGGCGCATCGGCAAGTTTGGAGACTACGAACCGTTGCCGAGCGACCATTCGTTCAAACCCGGCGACTTGGCCCAAGTGTATGTGGAGCTGAGGAATTTTTCGACGGAGCAGCGTGACCCGTACTATCTGACGCACCTCAGCAGCACGCTCGAGATCCACGACTTCACGGGCAAGACGGTCTGGCGGCAGGATTTTCCTGAAGATCGGACCAGGCCGGACCGCAGCCGCAGCCTGCGTCACGATTACTTCAACAACTACCGATTCTGCGTCCCCGAAGTCCCCGCCGGGGCGTACACCTTATGGGTCCAGATCACGGACCACGGCCCGCACGGCAAGCGCACGGTGCGACGGTCGCTAGATTTCCGGGTGACTCATCCGGCCCGGTGACGCAAACCAAAGAAAACTATCGGAAAAGTGCTTGAACAGCGGGGCGGTGTGTGCTCTCTGTGTGGGGAGAGCGTTCGGCTTACCTCACGAGGGATACCACCATGCGCAAGCTAAGTCGGCGGCGTTTCACTCAGTCGGCGGCCCTGGCGGGGCTGAGCACCGCCTGGAGCAGTCGGCGCGTCCTGGGGGCCAACGAGCGGATTCGCCTGGGATTCATCGGCTTGGGCAACCGCGGCGACCAAGTACTCGACGCCTTTTTGGAGCACAAGGATTGCGAAGTCGTGGCGATTTGCGACATTTATCCCCCCTACCTCGAGTTCGCGGCCCGCAAGATCGGCGGCAGTCCGGAGCGTTATGCCGATTACCGGCACATGCTGGACCGCAAGGACATCGACGCGGTCGTCATCAACACGCCGGACCATTGGCACGCCTTGCAGACAATCCACGCCTGTCAGGCGAACAAGGACGTTTACGTGGAAAAACCACTGTCGTTGTGCGTGGTCGAGGGTCGGAAGATGGTGGAGGCCGCCCGCAAGTATCAGCGAGTCACGCAGGTCGGCCTCCAGCGGCGCTCCGCGGAGTTCTGTCGGCAGGCCGCCGAGTTCATCCGCAAAGGGGGCATCGGTCACGTGACCGTTGCCCGCGCCTTCCACATCCAGAACGAATGGCCCAAGGGCATCGGCAATCCGCCGAACGAGGAGCCGCCTCCTGGTTTTGATTGGGACGCCTGGTTGGGGCCGGCCCCGAAAGTGCCGTACAACAAGAACCGCACCTTCTACCGCTTTCGCTGGTTCTACGACTATTCCGGCGGGCAGCTGACCAACTTCGGCGTGCATTATCTCGACGTGATCCACTGGGCGTTGGGGCAGGAGGCGCCCCTGGCGGTCACCGCCCTGGGCGGCAAGTTCGCCATCCCCGACAACCGCGAAGTCCCGGACACGCTGGAAGTCATCTGGACCTATCCCGGCAACACCCTGGTGACGTTCTCGCAATTTAACGCCACGGCGCCGCCTGCCGGCCTGAACCGCGCCGAGATCGAATTCCGCGGCACCAAGGGGACACTCTACCTCTTGTCGAACGGGTTTGAGGTGGTGCCCGACAGCCTGACGCCCAACGAATTTCCAGCACGCACCCCGCTGGACCGCTCCCTGGAGAAGGGCTACCGGGTCGGAGCAAAACCGATGATCGAACCGGTGAAGGTCAAAGGCGCGGCCCCGACGTCGTTGCATGCTCGCAACTTCCTCGACTGCATCAAGACCCGGCAGCCGTGCCACTGCGACATTGAAGTCGGCCACCGCAGCACGACCGCAGCCATCATCGGCAACATCGCCTTGAAGACCCGATCGCTGCTGGAGTGGGACGCCGCTCAAGAGCGGTTCACCAATAACCCGAAGGCCAATCATTATTTGAGCTACGAGTATCGGCCGCCTTATCGCTTGCCAAGCTGACGTTGGCCCCGCCACCGACCCGACGCCGACGGGATAACCCGAATCGAACGGGGACGGTCTGCCGCAGGAGCTTGTGCATGGAGTGGTCTCCCTTTGACCTGCCATTGACCGACCCTCGGCATCCGGTCCATGTGGCCCACATGGAGATGGCGTTGGAAGAGGCCCGGCTGGCGGCTGAGGAGGATGAAGTTCCGGTCGGCGCAGTGATCGTTTCCTGGGAAGAGGGGGTGATCGCCCGGGCGCACAATCAGCGTGAGTTGCTCGTCGATCCGACGGCGCACGCCGAGATGATCGCCCTGACCCAAGCGGCCGCCGCCCTCCGCTCGTGGCGGCTGGAAAACTGTGCCTTGTATGTCACCCTTGAACCGTGCCCGATGTGTGCGGGGGCCATCGTTCAGGCGCGACTGCCGCTGGTCGTCTACGGTTGTGCCGATCCCAAGGCCGGGGCGTGTCACACGCTCTACCAGATCACCAGCGACCCTCGCCTGAATCATCGGGCCCAGGTGGTCGGCGGCGTGTTGGCCGAGGAGTGTGCCGCGGTGTTGAGTGCGTTTTTTGCGAAAAAACGAGGGCTGGGGCGGCGCTGAGGCGTTGCGGACTCAAAGAGCACGCCGCAACGCAAGCAAGGTGACGTCATCCTGGAGGTCCGTGGTGTTGGTGAATCGCTCCAGGGCGAGGCGGACCTCATCCACCCAGGCGGGCAGCGGCAGGCCCGGCCGCAGCCCGCCCAGCAGCCGGCTGAGACGCTCCAACCCAAAGTGCTCGTCGCTTGCCGAAGCCCGGGCCTCCGTGAGCCCATCCGTGAAGGCGAACAGGGTGTCTCCGGGTTGCAGGGTCAGGGAGGTGTCGCGCAGCCGAAGGTCGCCGCCTTCCAGGCCAAGGAGTCGACCGCTTTGCAACTCCACCAGTTGAACGGTCCCGTTGACTCGGCGGAACAGCGGTGGGGGATGACCGGCGGAAGCGAGGGTCACCTCACCGCGGCGGGGTTGATAAATCCCGTGTAACAGGGTGACGAACATCCCGGACGGGTTGTCGGCAGCCAGGGCCGTGTTCAATTCCCGCAAGGTCTCCGCCGGGCTGGTGCCCGCCGCGGCGAGGTGTCGGCTGAGGGTACGAACGGCCACCATGAACAACGCAGCCGGCATCCCCTTCCCGGAGACGTCGCCGACGAAAAATGCCAATCGGCCATCCGCTAGGCGGAGAAAGTCGTACAGGTCTCCGGATACCTGGCGGGCAGGGTAAACGTTGGCAAACAGCTCGTATCCCTCGTCGGCGGTGGGGAATTCGGTCGGCAAAAAGCCACGCTGGATGTCGCGGGCCAGAGTCAGCTCCTGCCGGAGACGCTCTTCGCGCAGCAATTCCTCGTGCAGGGCCGCATTCTCGAGCACCACCGCCACTTGCAGACCGATAGTTGTTAAGAGGTGAAGATCCTCGGCGCGAAACGGCTGGTCGAGTCGGCAGCTGTCGAGTTGGATGACGCCCAAGCGTCGGCCATCCGAACCGATTAGCGGCACGCACAACAACGACCGCACCTCAAGCGAGCGGAGGGTGTTGCTGCTTGAGAAGCGATCGTCGGCGCGAACGTCCTCGCTCAGCAAACCGACGCCGTCTTGGAGGGCCTGGTTGACGATGGTGCGGCTATAGGCGTGGGGTGTTGCTCGCCGAGCGCCCCGCGCCTGCTGAGCCCGGACCATCAGGCGGTCACCGTCACACAGCAGGACGGTGCCCCGCTCGGCCTGGGGAAACAGGCGCATCAAGTGGACCAGAAGTTTGTCCAAGAGGGCATCCAGGTCGAGGGTGCGGGCCAAGTGTTGCCCGATTTCCAGCACGACCTGAAGCTTGCGCGCCGGTTCCAGGTCGAAGAGGCGGGTGTTCGTCGAGCTGACGCTCAGCTGCTCGCGAACGACCTGCTCGGCATCCTCACTGGGCGGTTTTGCCGTGATCCGCAGGGCCAGGTCATAGGGACCAATTTGGATGACGTCGCGCTCGGTGACGGGAACCCGCCCGCTGACGCGTTGGCCGTTTAGAAACGTCCCGTTGCTGCTGTCGAGGTCCTCTACGTAGAACGTGTCGCCGTGCATCCAAAGCCGGGCGTGGTGTCGGCTGACGGCCCGGGCTTCCAGACAGATATCGGAATCTGCCTGCCGACCCAGGACGGTAAAGCCCGGTCTTAGGGCGAACTGTTGGCCGGCCTTCGGGCCTTTGACGATCACCAGGAGCGCCATGGCTCCGTTGTACCTGCTTCGGGGCCGACTTGTCCAGAACGGAGATCAGTTCGTCGCAGCTTTGGCCGGCTCCCAGGCGTCGAATTTCTTTCCCGGAACCCACGCCTTGCAGGCGTTCAGGATGGCCACGCGGAAAGACTCCGGGTCGCGTACACCCGGCAGCCGAAGAACAACATTCCCCTTCGAGATGATTTCCAAGGTGCCGGTTCGATAAAACTCGCTGTTGCCATCGGTGACGACGCGAACGTCGTCGATGTCAGCCAAGGCGACTTCCTGCGACGGCCTGGGCTTGATGCCGCGCTGGATCATCAGCCGGCGGTTGGTCAGCGTATACCGGACGGCCAGCCCGGGGAGGATCTTACGAAAGTAAAAGGGGGCCAGAAGCAACCAGGCCAGCGGCGCCCCGATCCAGCTACACATGAGCATCCGTCCCAGGGCCGCCACCGCTGGCACCCGGGCGACCGACGGCCAAGCCACGCGAATGCGCGCTTCCCCCAAGTCCGGGGGCGTCAAACCGGTGACCGCTTGCTTCCGCACGTCCGTCAGCATCGTCATGCATGAACCTCTCGGCACCGACCCGCTTGTCTGCGAGGTTACAGTACGGACTGCCGTAGCCCCGCCAAGACGTGGCCCGTTCTGCGGGCCGACGAAGTTTCCGAAGAGCGGGTCAGGAAAACGGCGGCAGCCGTAGCGAACGTCGAGCTTGTGCCGCGCCTTGCGCCACGTCACCAGCCGGCGCGGGCGTTCTCTCCCGATTCCCGGCGGGCTTTGGGCCGACATAGACTGGGGCGGCAGGCCCGCCCGGGTTTGCCGCCCCAACCGGCACCGCGGAATTCGCCGAGGGCAACGCCATGTGGCTGCGGCACAACTTTGGTCGAGGCTTCGGTCGGCCCTCGTGGAAATGGGGCGCCTGCCTGGTCGGCCTCGCCCTGTTGCTTCTGGCCGGGCCGACGCTGATCGCCCGCTCGCCGATACTCCCCTGGCTGGTCCGGCGGGCAGTGGCGGACGTCCCTGGTCATATTCGCTGGAAACATGTGACCCTGTCGTGGTGGAAGCCGATCGAAGTCCGCGACGCCGAGCTTCACGACGAGACGGGCCAGCCAATCCTCCGCGTCGCCCGGCTGTGGACCGACAAGACGCTGCTGGAGTTGCTTTGTGATCGTCGTGAATTGGGGACGATGCACCTCGATGCTCCCGAGCTTCACTGCGTCTGCCGGGGAGCGTCAAGCAATCTCGAGCAGGCTTTTGCCCCGCTGGTTGCCGCCCGGAGCGAAGCCGCCGGCCGGCCGGCGCGGGAACTGGGCGTCGCTTTGCAGATCGAAGTTTCCAATGGCACCATCGTCTTTCACGACGCCGACACCCGAGTCAGCGAGACCCTGACGGGCATCGCGCTCTCGGCCCGGCTGGGAGGGGCCCGGCTGGCTGAAGCCCAAGCGCATGGCGGCATCGCCAGCCGCGGGACCGGGCATTGGCAGCTGGAACTCGTCATCCCCTCAGCCGAGGCGGGCAAGGCCAGCGTGCTGACCAGGGACATTCCCCTGGCCCTCCTCGCGCCGTGGGCACGGCGCATCGAGCCCATCACGCGCCTAGAAGGGACACTGACCACCCGCCTCGAGCTGGCCTGGGTCAGGACGCCGACAGGCACTTGGGACCTGTTCCTCGAGAGCGACACGGTGGTGGACCGCCTCCTTGTGGCAGCGCCGCGGCTGCATGCTGAGCGGATCGCACTCAACCGACTCGAACTTCCCTGTCGCGTCCGGTTCCGAAATGATCAAGTTCACATCGAGGAAGCGCACTGCTGCTGCGACGCGGGGGCGGCGACGCTCCGTAACTGGGTCTGGTCGAGTGACCTCCGCCAAGCCCTCATCCACCCCGGATACCAGGCGACGATGGACGTGGATCTGGCACGGCTGAGTGCCCTGGCGCCGGAGCTGTTTCACCTTCGGCCGGGGACGCAGCTGACCGATGGTCGATTGACCGTGGATGTCCGGAGCCGTGGCGCCGGCGGCGGCCCGGGGGGGGGGGGGGGCGTGCGCGTGGGCGGGGTGCCGGGGGGGGGGGGGGGGCAGCCCGTGGGGTGGGGCGTCTTTTGGGCGGGGGGTTTTGTACCCGGCCGGGTTGTGGTGTAAGACCCGGGGGCTGCTTGGCTGGTGGTCCACCACAATGCGGTGGTTCGATCCCCACGGGGCCGCGACCCACGCCTCG